>DAINOM010000105.1:0-11782 GCA_036735445.1 Propionicimonas sp. | reverse complement strand
GGACTGGAGGGCGTAGTCGACGAACTCGGCGGTGTCCTTCACCGGGACGCCCTCGGTGATCACCACGGTGAGGTCGAGCCCGGCGTCCACCGCGTCGAGCACGGCCTGGCGGGTGTACGCCGCGGGCACGAACACCACGGACGTGTTGGCGCCGGTCGCGGCCTTCGCCTCGGCGACGCTGTCGTAGACCGGGACCGGTTCCTCCTCGAAGGTGACCGACTGGCCGCCCTTGCCCGGGGTGACGCCGGCGACGATCCGCGTGCCCGCGCCGATCATCCGCTGGGTGTGCTTGCGTCCTTCGGAGCCCGTCATGCCCTGGACGATGACCGTGGACCGCTGGTCCAACCAGATCGACATCTGCGCGTCTCTCCTTATTCGGCCGCTGCGGCCAGCTCGGCGGCCCGCCGGGCCGCATCGTCCATGGTCTCGCTGACCTGTACCAGGGGGTGCGCCGCCTCGGCCAGCATGTGCCGGCCGACCTCGACGGCGTTGCCGTCCAGCCGGACGACGATCGGACGGGTGGCCCGCTCCCCCAGCATGCCCAGCGCGTCGATGATGCCCTTCGCCACCTCCGAGCAGGCGGTGATGCCGCCGAAGACATTGACGAACACCACCTTCACCTGCGGGTCGGACAGGATGATGTCGAGCCCGTTGGCCATCACCTGGGCGGACGCGCCGCCGCCGATGTCGAGGAAGTTGGCCGGACGCGGCTGGCCCGGCAGGTCCGCTCCCGCGGCTGCGACGACGTCGAGCGTGCTCATCACCAGGCCGGCGCCGTTGCCGATGATGCCGACCGACCCGTCCAGCTTCACATAGTTGAGGTGCTTCTCCCGCGCCCGGATCTCCAGCGGATCGTCGAGCGACTCGTCGGCGTAGGCCGTCCAGTCGGGGTGCCGGAAGGCCGAGTTGGCGTCGAGGGTGACCTTGCCGTCGAGGGCGACGATCCGTCCGTCACCGGTCTTCACCAGCGGGTTCACCTCGACCAGCGTGGCGTCGTTCTCGCGGTACACCTCGCCGAGCAGGACGAGGACGCGGGCGATCTCGGCCCGGTCGGACTCGGGGAAGCCGGCGGCGGCCACGACCTCGTCGGCCTTGGCCGCGTCGAGCCCGGTCAGCGGGTCGACCTCGATCCGGGCGAGGGCGTCCGGACGCTCGCGGGCGAGCGTCTCGATGTCCATGCCGCCCTCTTTGGAGCACATCGCCAGGTAGTTGCGGGTGGAGCGGTCGAGCAGGAGCGAGAAGTAGTACTCCTCGGCGATGTCGGCGCCCTCGGTGATCATCACGACCTCCACGCGGTGGCCGTTGATGTCCATGCCCAGGATGTCCCGCGCGCGGTCGGCGGCCTCCTGCGGCGAGCGGGCGAGCTTGACGCCGCCGGCCTTCCCGCGTCCGCCGGTCTTCACCTGCGCCTTGACCACGACGACCGGTGTGCCGAGCTCGGCTGCTGCCGCTTCGGCCTCCTCCGGCGTTCGCGCGACCAGCCCGCGCAGCACGGGGACTCCGTGTGCCTCGAACAGGTCCCGCGCCTGGTACTCGAACAGATCCACCGCTGACTCCGTTCCGCTGTCGAATGCTCTGCCGAGCCTAGTGTGCACGCCTGCGGATGTCGCCCGTGCCGCGGTGTCCGCGACACCCCGGGACCAGTTTCTGAGTCAGCCTGAGAAACAGCCTAAGAAATGCTAAGGTTGCTCTCGCTCGGCTCGACCGGGCGGTGGTGCTGTACTGAAGGACTGACGGGGAGACAAGTGAACCGACTTCGACTGCGGGCTGGCAAGCCGCGTCGCGCACTCCCGTCGGATCAGCGCACCAGTGGTGCCGGCCGCGGCCCCAGCAGGGCCGGGCTGCGCAATCTGGTCAAGCGGGGCTTCACCGCCGTCGTGGTCTCAGGAATCGCGGTCGCCGGCTTCTCCGCGTTCACCGCCTCGTCCACCAATGCCACGGGCACGGCCTTCGCCGACCAGGGTCTGGCGATCTCGACGATTCCCGCGATCCA
The DNA here is from genome assembly GCA_036735445.1 of Propionicimonas sp. Taxonomy (GTDB): domain Bacteria; phylum Actinomycetota; class Actinomycetes; order Propionibacteriales; family Propionibacteriaceae; genus Propionicimonas. Next base: position 9,789 of record DAINOM010000105.1, on the reverse strand, counting down.
GGCGGCCAGCTCGACCCGCACCACGTCGGTCGCCGACCTCGCCCGCCAGCGCAGCGAGCAACTGGCCCTCGACGAGGACGCGATCACCGACAGCCAGGAGAGCGCGGCCGCCGAGGCGCGCAGCAGCGCCTTCGACAGTGAGGCCGCGGCGATCGCCACCGAGATCAAGCGGCTGCAGAACCTGGCCAAGTTCATCTGGCCGACGGCCGGCTCGGTCAGTTCGCCGTACGGCCTGCGGATGCACCCGATCCTGCACTACTACCGCCTGCATGACGGCGACGACATCGGCGGCGCCTGCGGCCAGCCGATCCATGCCGCGCAGTCCGGTGTCGTGGTGAAGGTCGGGATGGGCTACAACGGCGGTTCCGGCAACAACGTCCGGATCGCCCACGGCAAGATCGACGGCATCTCGGTCGAGTCCGGCTACCTGCACATGGAGAAGTACATCGTGGAGGTCGGCCAGAAGGTCGACCAGGGTGACCTGATCGGCTACGTCGGCAGCACCGGCCTGTCGACCGCCTGCCACCTGCACTACTCGATGTACGAGAACGGCCACGGCATCGACCCGATGAAGTACATCGGCTGGAACAAGGAAGCCAAGGGCAAGGGCGACGAGACCCACAAGGACGGCTGAGCCGCCCTCAACCACGTCGAGATCCTCCCGGCCGCTTTGCGCGGAGCATTCCCCACGATCTACCGGGGAGAATCCTCCACGAATGCCCCCGCTGCGACGGATACCGCAGGCGCGCGGTCCTAGAGGTCGCGGAGGTTGAACAGCGAAGTCACCCTGAGGTCTCGGCGCAGCCGGGCGTCAGCCAGGCCGTCGACGATGACCGCGGCTCCGCACCGGTGAGCGCCGGCTCTCATGGTGATCCCGTGGGCCGCCTGGAGCTGACCTCCGGTTTCGACCCAGTCGTCGACGAACACCACCCGCGTGCCCGGGGCCAGCAGGTCGGCGCGGATCCCGAGTGCCAGGTTCCGATCGCGGTAGTCCGGCGGGGTGCGGGCGACCAGCCAGGCGTCGGTGTCGGAGATCTGACCCAGCTCTTTGCGGAGTTCGATCAGGCCCACCCCCAGTTCGGCCGCCACCAGTGCGCCGATGAGGGTGCCGCGCGACCCCGGGGCGAGCACGACCTGGGGATCCGTTCGGCCGGCGAGCCTGCCGAGTTCTGGTCCGATCGATGCGAGCACCTGGGGGTCGCGCCACCAGCCGGTGGGGTCCGCGAAGGTCGCGTCCCGGTCAGGGTCGTACACCCAGCGAAACCGGTCCCTGACCCGCTGCCGGAATTCGGCCGAAAGGTCCGTCCTGGGTTGCGGACCACGACCCTTCATCGTCACCGGCAGAGCATCCCACCCTCGGAGAGAGGTTCGCGAATCGAGCGGTCGACCAAGGCCGCCTCGGCTGACTCGTCAATAGGTCACCACGGCGACGGCGCCGCCTCCCCGCGCGACCTTGGCGTACGTGAAGCTGGCAGCGTTCTACAGCTTCTCCATCGGGGCGTGCTTGAGGGAGAGTCGCTTGACGCCGGACGAGCCGAAGTCGACGTCGGCCTTGGCGGAGTCACCCACGCCCGTGGTCGCGATCACCGTGCCCATGCCGAACATCGTGTGCAGCACGCGATCGCCGACGTCCACGGACGGGACCGTCTTGATCGGCGGCCGGCCGGCGCCGAAGCCCACCGTCGAGCGCCACGACTGCTGCGTGCGGGACGCGGCGGCCGACGAGAAGCCCGTCCGGGCCACCCCCAGCCGGCGCCAGTCGACCAGGTGCGCGGGGATCTCCTCGGTGAACCGGCTCGGCGGGTTGTACTGCGGCGAGCCCCACTGCGAGCGGACGGTGGCCCGGGTCAGGTACAGCCGCTGCCTCGCCCTGGTGATGCCGACGTACGCCAGCCGGCGTTCCTCCTCAAGCTCCTTGCGGTCGGCCTGCGCGCGCTGGTGCGGGAAGATCCCGTCCTCGAAGCCGGTCAGGAACACCGTGTTGAACTCCAGGCCCTTCGCCGTGTGCAGCGTCATCAGCGTGACGACGCCGGCCGCATCCGGATCGTTGTCGGGGATCTGGTCGGAGTCGGCGACCAGGGCGATCCGCTCGAGGAAGGCCGGCAGCGAGTCGTCCGGTTCGGGCGCGCCCGCCGCGAGCTCGCTCTCGTCGGTCGGCAGGTCGACAGCGTGCGCCGCGGCCACGAACTCTCCCGCCACGCTGACCAGCTCCACCAGGTTCTCCAGCCGGCTCTCGTCCTGCGGATCGGTGGAGTTCGACAGCTCGGTGAGGTAGCCCGAGTCCTTCAGGATGCCGGCGAGGATCTCGTCCGCGGGCACCCCGTCCGCCACCTTCTGCCGATAGCCGGCCAGCATCGCGGCGAACCCCTCGATCTGGGTCAGCGACCGAGTGGCGAGCCCCTGTGCCTCCCGCGCCCGGTCGAGCGCCGCGCCGAACGAGATCTGCTCTGACGCGGCGAACGCATCGATCATCGCCTCCGCCCGGTCGCCGATGCCCCGCTTGGGCACGTTCAGCACCCGCCGCACCGACACGTCGTCGTCCTGGTTGGCGATGGCCCGCAGGTAGGCGATCGCGTCCCTGATCTCCCTGCGCTCGTAGAACCGGACGCCGCCCACCACCCGGTACGGCAGCCCGACCCGGATGAACACCTCCTCGAACGCCCGGGACTGCGCGTTCGTCCGGTAGAACACCGCCACCTCACCCGGGCGGCTGGTGCCGGCGTCGGTGAGCCGGTCGATCTCGTCCGCGACGAACTGGGCCTCGTCGTGCTCGGTGTCGGCCACGTACCCGACCAGCAGCTCGCCGTCGCCCGCGTCCGACCACAGCCGCTTCTCCGGACGCCCGGGGTTGCGGGTGATCACCGCGTTGGCGGCGCTCAGGATGTTCTGGGTGGACCGGTAGTTCTGCTCGAGGACGATCGTGGTCGCCCCCGGGAAGTCGGACTCGAAGTCGAGGATGTTGCGGATCGTCGCGCCCCGGAAGGCGTAGATCGACTGGTCCGAGTCGCCGACGACCATCAGCTCGGGCGGTTCGACCTCCGGCGCGTCCCCCTCCCCGGGACGGACGCCGCACAGCTCGCGCACGAGCGCGTACTGGGCGTGGTTGGTGTCCTGGTACTCGTCGACCAGCACGTGCCGGAACCGCCGCCGGTACTGCTCGCGCAGGTCACCGAACGCCTGCAGCAGGTGGACGGTGGTCATGATCAGGTCGTCGAAGTCGAGCGCGTTCGCCGCCTTCAGCCGGCGCTGGTACTCGGCGTAGGCGTCGGCGTAGGTCTCCTCCGCCGTCCCCTCGGCCGCCCGGCTGCGGGCGCTCTCGTGGTCGACCAGGTCGTTCTTGCAGTTCGACACCCAGTTCAGCACCGCCCGGACGGGGAACCGCTTCGGGTCGAGGTCGAGGTCGCGCAGTACCAGCTGCATCAGCCGCTTGCTGTCGGTGTCGTCGTAGATCGAGAACGTCCGGGACATCCCGAACCGGGAGATCTCACTGCGCAGGATCCGCACGCACGCCGAGTGGAACGTCGACACCCACATCAGCTTCGCCCGGTTGCCGACCAGGTCGACCACCCGGTGCCGCATCTCGGCGGCAGCCTTGTTGGTGAACGTGATCGCCAGGATCGAGCCGGGGTGCACGTGGCGCTGGCTGACCAGGTGCGCGATCCGTCGCGTCAGCACCCGCGTCTTGCCCGAGCCGGCGCCCGCCACGACCAGGACGGGACTCCCGGCGTGCACCACCGCCTCCCGCTGCGGCGGGTTCAGGTCGGCCAGCAGATCCTCCTCGCTGATCCGCCGGCGGCGCGGCTCCGCGGCGCCCCCGTCGGCCGGGGCCGCCGGAGCGGGAGTCGAGAACAGGTCCGGAAACAGCGTGTCAGTCATGGCTGGTCCAGCCTAAGCGTTGCCACTGACCTTGGACGCCAGCGCTACCGTTGGGCGCATGGCGTTCATTCCGTGGATCATCATGGGCCTCATCGCCGCTGCGATCGCCAAGTCGATCATGGACGTCGAGGCGGGCTGGCTGCCCACCGTGCTGCTGGCGATCGCCGGGTCCACCGTCGCCGGCTGGATCGGTGCCCTGCTCACCGGCAACTCCGACCTGCCGTTCTTCTCCCTGGGCAGCTGGATCCTCGCCATCCTCGGCTCGGTGATCGTGCTGTGGGTCTTCGGCAGGCTCACCGGACGCCGCAAGGCCTGAACGTCCGGACGGGGGCGGCTCAGGGTCGAGTCGTGGTGCCTCCCGATACGGCACACCGATCCCCGCGCCTAGCGTGAACGCATGAGCATCATTTCGTGGATTCTGATGGGCCTGATCGCGGGCGCCATCGCGAAGGCGATCTTGAAGGAACAGGGTGGCTGGGTCTCCAGTCTCGTCATCGGTCTGGTCGGAGGCGTCGTCGGCGGCTGGATCGGCAACGCGATCTTCGACCGCGGCGTCGTCAGCATCTGGTCCGTGTGGTCGTGGCTGCTGGCGATCGGCGGGTCCGTCCTCGTGCTGTGGATCTACGGCATGGTCGTCCGCCGCAAGAAGTAGTCCCCCACGCCGAGTTGTCAGAACTTCCGCCGCCCATAGCCGGGTGGGTTTCTGACAACTCGGCGATGGAACGCTAGACCAGCTTGCGGTCGGTCGCCCAGCGGGTGAGCTGGTGGCGGTTCGACAGCTGGAGCTTCCGCAGGACGCTGGACACGTGGGTCTCCACGGTCTTGATGGAGATGAACAGCTCGCGCGCGATCTCCTTGTAGGCGTAACCGCGGGCGATCAGGCGCAGCACCTCCCGCTCGCGCACGCTCAGCCGGTCGAGGTCCTCGTCGATGCTCGCCACGTCGATCGCCCCGGAGAACGCGTCCAGCACGAAGCCGGCCAGCCGGGGGCTGAACACCGCGTCACCGGTGGCCACGCGGCTGATCGCCTCGACCAGTTCGTCCGCGGAGATCGACTTGGTCACGTAGCCGCGTGCTCCCGCCCGGATCACGCCGATCACGTCCTCGGCGGCGTCCGACACCGACAGGGCGAGGAACTTCACCCCCGGCTCGACCGCCGTGACCTGCTTGATCACCTCCATGCCGCCGCCACCGGGCAGGTGGACGTCGAGCAGCACCACGTCCGGCGCCGCGGCGAGGATCGCGGCGACGGCCGTCGGCACGTCCTCGCCCTCGCCGACCAGGTGCACCCGGTCGCCGATGTCGTGCTTGACCCCGCTGCGGAACATGGCGTGGTCGTCCACCACCACCACCCGCCAGGCGGCAGGGGTCGGACGGTCGGTCTCGGTCTCGCTCATCGTGGCAACTCCAGTCTCACCTCGGTGCCCTCGCCGGGCGCCGTCCTGATTATCGCCCGTCCGCCGGCGCGCTTCACCCGCTCCACGATCGAACCGCGGACGCCCATCCGGTCGTCCTCCACGTCGGCGAGGTCGAACCCACGGCCACGGTCGCGCACGTAGACCGACACCAGGTCCGGGTCGACCTCCGCGTAGACGTCGATCCGATCGGCCCCCGAATGCTTGGCCGCGTTCACCATCGCCTCCCGGGCGGCCCGCACCAGCGCGGTCACCTCGGGCGTGAGCTCGCAGTCGCCGACGGTGACCAGTTCCAGGTCGACGCCGTGCCGGTCCTCCACGTCGATGATCTCTCCCGACAACGCCTCGCTGAGGGTCGCTGAGCCGAGGCTCTCCCCGTACAGCCACTGCCGCAGTTCCCGCTCCTGGCGCCGGGCCAGCGCGGTCACGGCCTTCGCGTCGCCGGCCTGCCGCTGGATCAGCGCCAGCGTCTGCAGCACCGAGTCGTGCAGGTGGGCGGCCATGTCGGCCCGGGCGTCGGCGACCAGTGCGTCGTCCCTGGCCTGGGCGAGCGCGCCACGCACCCGCAGCAGCCAGGGCAGCGCGGCCAGCAGCAACCCGGTCACGGCCAGGCCCAGCAGCAGCAGCGTGCGGGCGATCTCGCTCAGGCCGTCCGTCGTGGCCACCAGGAGCGCCACCGCCCCGGCGAGCGCCGCCAGGCCGGCCGCCACCGCGACCACCGTCGTCCAGTGGGCGAGCAGCGGGGCGAACACCCGTCGCCAACCCGAGCCGGTGCGCAGCTCCCGGGTGGACGCGTGGTCGGCCTGCCACCAGATCACTCCGAGCCCTGCCGTGGCCAGCAGCCCGGACAGCAGCGCGGGCGTCGGCAGCCCCCACCCGGAGGCCTGCACCAGCCACAGCAGCCCGCCACCCAGCAGCACGAGCGCACCGGCCACGCCCAGGTCGACCGGGGTCAGCCGGGTCGCGCCTCCCGGACGCAGACCCCTCCGGGTGCCCGCCTCCAGCCCGGGCGCGGCACGCTGCCCGGTCTGCCGCGGCATCCCCAGCCACAGCGCGAGGTACAGCGCCACGCCCACCAGCCCGGCAGCGCCGAGCAGCACGAACAGCACCCGGAGCACCAGCACGGACCAGCCGAGGTGGTCGGCGAGTCCCGCGCACACCCCGCCCACCCAGGCGTCGCTGAGCGGACGCACCGAGCGCGGCTGGACCTCCTGGCCTGACGTGGCCGACCCGGCCGTCCCGCTGCCGGGGACGGCCGGGTCGTTCCGGTCGCCGTGTTCCGTCATGCCGAGCCGCGGACCACCAGTTCGCTGGGCTTCAGCATTCTCGGGTTCTCCGGGATGCCCCCGGCGAGCAGCTCGATCAGCATCTGCGCGGCCGCACGGGTGTGCTCGTCCGCCGGGTTGGTCATGGTGGTCAGCTGGGGGGTGCACTGCAGCCCCACCGCGGCGTTGTCGAAGCCCACGATCCTGAGGTCGTCCGGCACCTTGCGGCCCAGGCGTTGCACCACCTGCATCGCGGTCACCGCCATCAGGTCGTTGGCGACGAAGAGCCCGTCCAGGTCGGGATGCTCGGCGAGCAGCTGCTCGGCGACCGCGCCGCTCTTGGTCGTGTACCCGCCCTCGACATAGATGGACGGGTCGAGCCCGGCTTCGGTCATCGCCGTCTGGAAGCCCTTCAGGCGCGTCCGCGCGGACGCCATGTCCAGCGGACCGGTGATCGTCGCGATCCGCCGGGCACCCCGCTCGATCAGGTGCCGGGTCGCGGTGATCGCCGCCACGGTGTTGTCGAGTTCGACGTAGCAGATCCCCGGGGTCTCCGGGTCGCCGACGAACACCACCGGCTGCCACGAGTTGACCAGCGCCCTGGCGAGTCCCGGACCGTGGTGCGACACGATGATCGCGCCGTCGACGTGGCCCGACTCCAGGTATCGCACCATCCGGGACGCGCTGTCGCCGGGCTGGGCCATCGCCAGCACCACCTGCACGTCGGAGTCGGCGAACGCCTGCAGCGCCCCGTGATAGGCCTGCGGGAAGTAGGGGTCGCTGAACACCCGCTCGTCCGTCTCCGGCACGATCACGGCGATCACGCCGGTGCGTCGGGTGACCAGCGCACGCGCCGCGCGGTTCGGGTGGTAGCCGAGTTCGTCAATGGCGGCCCGGACGGCCTCGGTCGTCGTCGCCGCCACCAGCGTCCCGCCGTTCACGACCCGCGAGACGGTCGCCCGGGAGACGCCGGCGAGACGGGCGACGTCCTCCAGTGTGGGTGCCGCATGTCCCCCGTTGAGCTTCGCCACGGGGCGCCTCCTGTCTCACCAACCGGGGCCGGCTGCCGCGGGTTCGGCACCCTCGCCGGGCCCGCGCGTGCCCCGGTGAGCCCATGTCTGAGCAAAAGTTACCAGCGCAGCCGCCGCTACGCTTGCAATCGCTCTCAGAACGTTGCGTCCAGTTCTACACCCTTGGCGGGTGATGCCGGGAGCCCTCAGGGTCAACCCTTATGGTCCGGGGCGGCCCCCCGGCGTTGAATGGAGACGTGCCCGACAACCTGCCCGTGATCAGCCGCCCCCGTGACGGGGCGATCATCGGCGGGGTGTGCGCGGGCCTGGCCCGCCGCTGGCAGGTCGATCCGATGGTGCTGCGGATCACGGTCGTCGTGCTGGCGTTCTTCGGCGGTCTCGGACTGGTGGCGTACGCGGCCGGCGTGCTGCTGATGCCCCGCGATGGCCGGACGGAGCCCCCGGTGCACCGACTGCTGCCGTTCACCCGGACGTGGTCCCGCAGCGCGGTCGTGGCCGTGGTCGTGGTCGCCGCGGTCGTCGTGGCCGGCATCATTGGCTCCCAGGGCATCGGGATCGGACCGCTGGCCGTGATCTTCGGCATCTGGTTCTTCGGTGTCCGCGGTCGCAACCACTCCGCCCACCGGACGCCGGCGCCCCCGCCGGAGCCCACACCGTTCGAGCGCGCGGCCGACCACTGGCGGCACCGCCTGGTCGAGCAGCAGACGCCCGGCTACGTCGGCATCGCCGCGCCCGCACCGGCCGAACAGCGCTGGACGCAGCCCTACACCGACCCCGCCACTGATCTTGCCGTCCGCGACGACGACCTGCCCCTGCCGGTCGCCGTCCCCCCGCGGCCCGCCCGGCGCTGGCGGATGTGGTGGCTGGCGCTGGGTCTCGCCGGCCTGGGCACCGCGCTGGTCGCCGTGCTCGGTGTGGTCCTCGGGATCTCCATGGGACCGCTGGTGTACGCGGCGGCGGTGCTCGCGGCGTTCGGGCTCACCCTGGTGATCTCCTCCTGGCGCGGACGGCCCCCGCTGCTGCTGCCCGCCACCCTCGCCACCGCCGCGGTCACCGGCTGGCTCATGCTGCTCCCCTACTCCGGTGCGGTGGTCGTCGGGGACGTCGCCGCCGCCTACTCCGGCAACACCTTCCCCCCACATGTCGTCACCAGGGCCGTCGGTGACGTCGCGCTGGACCTCCGCGGGCTCGCCCCCGAGACGGACGAGGAACTCACCATCAACGTCGGCACCGGTGACGTGGCTCTGCAGTTGCCCGAGGCGGTGAACACCGAGATCCGCTACAAGGTCGGGCTCGGCGACTTCACCTTCAACGGCACCGCGGACGACACCGGCTACCTCTGGCAGCGCGGCAAGGCTGCCGGACCGGATGCGCCCACCGTCCGGATCACCGTCAACGTCGGCATCGGCGATCTCAGCGTGGTGCAGCGATGAGCCGTAACCGTCACGAGGTGCAGCGATGAGCCGCGACCGCCTCGCCTTCGCCGTCGGCATGCTGGCCCTCACCCTGGCCGGGCTGGCGCTCTGGTCCGGCTTCGGCCAGGTGGACACCCGGACGGTCCAGATGATCGTGCCGGTCGTGCTGGTCGTGATCGGCGCCGGAATGCTGCTGCTCTCCCGCGGCCGCAACTGAAAGTTTCGAGAAAGGAAATCATCATGAAGCAACCACTCACCCGGTCCGCGTCGGACAAGTTCATCGGTGGCGTCTGCGGCGGCCTGGCCCGCTCGCTGGGCGTGGATTCGGGCCTCGTCCGGATCCTCACCGTCGTGCTGTCGTTCTTCTTCGGCGTCGTGCTCGTGCTCTACATCGCGCTGTGGCTGGTGCTGCCGCTCGAAGAGGGCGGCCCGACCGGCTTCGACGAGCTGAAGAAGATGTTCGGCGGTGGCAACAGCACCCCGCCGTCCGACTACCGCTGACCCCGGACCGAGTCAGGAACCGTCCCCGTCTCAGGTCACTCCCATTCGATGGTGCCGGGTGGCTTGCTGGTGACGTCCAGCACCACCCGGTTCACCTCGGGCACCTCATTCGTGATCCGCGTCGAGATCCGCTCCAGCAGGTCGTAGGGCAGCCGGCTCCAGTCGGCGGTCATGGCGTCCTCGCTGGAGACCGGACGCAGCACGATCGGGTGCCCGTAGCTGCGTCCGTCGCCCTGCACGCCGACCGAGCGGACGTCGGCCAGCAGCACCACCGGGAACTGCCAGA
>DAINOM010000104.1:0-12054 GCA_036735445.1 Propionicimonas sp. | reverse complement strand
TCGACTGGGCGAAGGTGAACACGACCGGCCCGATCTTCGACCTGGCCAAGCTGAACGCGCTCAACGGTCACTACATCCGGGCGCTGTCGGCGGCCGAACTGGCCGACCGGGTCGTCGCGTACGCGGTGCGCGAGGGCCAGTGGACGGCGCCGTCCGAGGCGGACGTGGCGCTGCTGCGCCAGGCCGTCCCGCTGGTCCAGGAGCGGCTGGTGCTGCTGAGCGAGGCCGTGCCGAAGCTGGCCTACCTGTTCACGGCGGACTCCGACCTGGTGATCGAGCCGGACGCGCTCGCCAAGGCCGGACCCGACGCGGCCCGGGTCGTGGACGCGGCCACCGCCGCGCTGACCGGGCTGGGGGAGTGGAACCACGAGACCATCCAGGCCGCCCTGCGGGAGGCGCTGGTCGACGGGCTCGGCATCAAGCCCAAGTTCGCCTTCGGTCCGGTGCGGCTGGCGGTCACCGGCTCGACGGTCTCGCCGCCGCTGTTCGAGTCGATGGAGCTGCTGGGTCGGGAGTCTTCGCTCGCCCGGCTGGGGAAGCTGCGCGAGCTGCTGTGAGCCGGGTCGTCGCCGTGTTCGGCGGCCGCAGCGAGATCGGGCTGGCGGTCGCCACCCGGCTCGCGCCCGGCGCCACGGTGGTGCTGGCCGCCCGTCCGGGACCGATGGACGGGGCCGTCGCCGCCTGCCGACAGGCCGGTGCCGTCCGGGTGGAGACGGTCGAGTTCGACGCCGACGACATCGCCGCCCAGGCCGGGGTGGTGGCCGCCATCGAGGAGACCGTCGGCCCGATCGACGTCGCCGTCCTCGCGTTCGGGGTGCTCGGCGACCAGGCCGCGGCCGAACGCGACCCGGTGGTCGCGGCGGCCGTCCTGCACACCGACTTCGTCGCCCAGGCCGGACTGCTCACCGTTCTCGCCGAACGGATGCGGTCGCGGGGCACCGGCACGCTGGTCGCCTTCTCCTCCGTCGCCGGCCAGCGGGTGCGCCGGGCGAACTACGTCTACGGTTCGGCGAAGGCCGGGCTGGACGGCTTCGCGTCCGGCCTGGCGGACGCGCTGCACGGCAGCGGCGTCCACCTGGTCATCGCCCGACCAGGCTTCGTGATCGGCCGGATGACTGCGGGCATGAGCCCGGCCCCGTTCTCCTCCACGCCCGACCAGGTCGCCGACGCCGTGGTCGGGCGAATCCGGTCGGGCAGCGGGGTCGTGCTGTGGATCCCCTGGCAGCTGCGGGTGATGTTCGCGATCGCCCGGCTCGTGCCGAGGGGTTTGTGGCGGCGAATGCCGCGCTGACCGTCCTTTTGGAAACGCCTGAATCAGCAGGGCGTACGAAAGTGTATGGGGTTGCCCGAATCCAGAGAACACGGGCGGGCATGGCCTAGGTTGTCACCATAGGCACCCACCCCCGGAGCCCGGACTTCAACCTGGACACGTGGGTGTTGCCTGAATCCTGCGCAGGATTGCCGGCCCGGATCGGCCGTCGGACGTCCCCCACCCCTTGGAAGGCGATCATCCTCATGCGAACCCACCCCATCGTCGCCAGTCTCGCGGTGATCGCCACTGCCGCGATGACCGCCTGCGCAGCGGAGTCGACCTCCTCGTCGCCAACCGCCCGGACCGAGGCTGTGCCGGTCGTTGCCGGCGCGGCGAAGCTCGACCGCGATGCGGCTGTCGTCCGGCTTCCGCTTGACGACTACGGCATGGACGCGCGAGGGCAGCAGCTCGCCGCGGCGGCCACCCAGATCGTCTTCGCCCGTTGCGTGACGGGCTCCGCGGAGGTCGGTGCGGCCACATTGAACGACGCCCGGGCGTCGCTGGCCGCGGCGCCGGACGTGAGCCATTGGCTCTTCGGATACTGGGATGCCGAGTACTTGGCCGCACACGGGATCCGGGACGGGCGGGCCACCACCAGTATCGGAAATGGACTGGACGACGTCGATCCGTCCAAGGCCAAGAAATGCGTTGCGAGTGAGGACGCGCTCAGCATTGAGCCCATCGCCACGACATACCAGTCGCAGCTGGTGCAAACCCAGGCGCTCTCCGGGGCCTCCGTCCTCTCCTGGGAGAAGGCGGTAGCTGATCCTCGCTTCCAGCAGCTGGCGAGAGAGCGCGACCAGTGCGTCGCCGCCAAAGGATATGTCACCAGCCAGGAATCCAAGCTCGGGGGAGTGCGCCTCGATCCGGCATGGAGTGCCGAGGAAAAGCTCAAGGCGGCGCTCGCCGAAGCCACCTGCGCAGACCAACTCGAGCTGACCCAGCGCGCCGCCGACCTGCAGGCGGCCTACCAACGGCAGATCATCGACCAGAACCAGGCTGAGTTCGTGCAGATCCGCAAGCTCGCCGAGGAGAGAGTGAAAAAGGCGGAGGCATTGCTGGAGGAAGCCGGGGTCATGTGAACCTCTTCTCGTCGGATCGGACGCAAGACCAAGACGGAGCGTCGAAGTGAGACGGACCGGGCTCTCCGCGGTCATTCTGGGCACGCTGGTCGTCGGGACCCTTGTCGGTGCGCTGATCGCGGCCGGGCTGAACCCGGCCCCCGACACGTCGGCCATTTCCAACTCCACCCGCGCTCCCATGGTGACTGCGAAGATCGAACAGCGGCCGGTTCGGACGCGAGCCACGCTCAGCGGTGCGTTGCAGCAGGCAAGGCTCACCGTGGTGAATCCCATGGTCGGTACCCCGGCCGGTACCCCCACCGAAACCGAGGACAACGCCGGCGGCAAGAGCGGTTCCTCAACGATCCCCCAGGCGGTGCTCCAGGTCGTGTCCCGGCGGCTGCACTCGAAGGGCGACCGGGTGTCGCCCGGCAGCCTGCTCGCCGAGGTGTCAGGAAGGCCGGTCTATGCGTTTCCGTCCTCGGCGCCGCTGTACCGTGACCTCACGATCGGCTCGGTGGGCAACGATGTGCGCGCCCTGCAACGCTTGCTGGCCCGGAAGGGCTACTTCCGCGCCTCGCCGGACGGCAGGTTCCGCAAGGGCACCCTGGCTGCGCTGCAGCGGCTCTTCGCCCATGACGGCTACCGGCTTTCCGAAGTGGCGCCGGGTCGGAAGGGTCTGGCGCTGGCCGAGACCGCGCGTCTGCCGGGCAAGAACCTCCGGGTGGCGACGGTGTGCCCGGTCGGGCTGGAGCCCACGACGCGCCGGCCGATGCTCCGTGTCGAAACCCGGCCTGTGGTGGTGACGGCGAGGGCGGACCTGCTTCAGGCCGACGCCTTCAGCACGGGCAAGGCCGTATCGGTGCAGATCGGTTCAGCCGACTCCCTGGCGAGCACGGTCGTGGCCGTGAGTGCGTTCCAGGACGCAGGTGCGTCCACGCCCGCGGGCTACGACATCACCGTCGCGGTACCCGGGGAGATCGACGTCGAACAGATGGCGAGTCAGCCGATCCTGGTGAGCGAGTCCGGCAAGATCGCGCAGGCTCCCGCGGTACCGCTGGCGGCCCTGCGCGAAGGGCTTGACGGCGCCAGGCATGTCCTGGTGCCGACCGGTGGGGAAACCGGTCAGGTCCGCCCCGAAGAAGTGCCGGTGACCGTCATCGCCCAGGTGTCGGGCTACGCGATCCTCGAGAAGACCGACCGCCTGCCCGTCGGCACCGCGGTCGTCGTCTCCGGTGGGTGACCAGGTGTCCGCGCCGACCGGGCCGGGGAACGGTCAGGGCGGCTCGGCTGCCCTGATCGAGTTGGACGGCATCACCAGATCGGTGGGGCGTCGGGGCGAGATCCTTGCGCTGAAGGACGTCACCTGTTCGATCCGCGCGGGAGAGTTCGTCGCAGTGGTCGGCTCCTCCGGGTCGGGCAAGACCACCCTGCTCAGCATTCTCGGGCTGCTGGACCGTCCGACGTCAGGGCGCTATCTGCTCGGCGGGACGGATGTCGCCGGTCTTGACGAGTGCTCGCGGAATGAGGTCAGGGGACGCGACCTCGGCTTCGTCTTCCAGAACGCCTATCTGATCGGTGCGGAGAGCGCTGCGGACAACGTCGCTCTGGGCCTGCGCGTGCGTGGCGTACCCGCACGGGAGCGGGAGAGCCTGGTGAGGGACGTGCTCGAGCGGGTCGGGTTGGCGAGGTCCGCCGACCAGCGGGCCGGGGAGCTCTCCGGCGGGGAGAAGCAACGGGTGGCGGTCGCCCGCGCCCTGGTCGGCGCACCGCGGGTGATCCTGGCCGACGAGCCCACGGGGGCCCTGGATACGGCTTCGACCGAGAACCTGATCGAGTTGCTCGCCGGGATCAACGGTTCCGGCACGACGGTGGTCGTGGTCACCCATGACCCGCTGGTAGCGGGGGCCGCAGGTCGCGTCATCGAGATCGTCGACGGAGTGATCGGCAGTCACATCAGCGCGCCCAGGGCGCAGTCGTGACCGCGATCAGCGGTGGCCGTCCGGTAGGTCGTCGGGCCACGCGGTTGGCGCAGGAGGTCGTGGATGCACTGGCCGCTCCGCTGACCCGTCCCGTGCGGTCGGTGCTGGTTCTGCTCGCCTACCTCCTGGGGGTAGCCGCGCTGGTCGCAGCCATCGGCGTCACCCAGGCGACCACGGGCCGGATCGTGAACCGGCTGACCGATGCCGCCAGCACGGAGCTGAAGGTGGTCGACTCCGGTGGGGCCGAGCGAACCTGGGCCGTGGAACGGTCGACCGGAGATCGGTTGGGTGCACTTGAGGGGGTGGCTCTGGCCGTCCCCGTGCGGGCCTTTACCGCAGTGAGCAACACGGTCACCCGGCTGCGCTCGACCGGTGCGGCGGGCCGGGCAGCCCAGGAGGCGTCCTTCCAGGGCCATCTGATGGTCACCGACTCCCGCTTCCTCACCGCTCATGGCCTGACAGCTGTGTCGGGGCGACTCGACCTGCTGGACAACTCGTGGGACGGCCAGGTGGTCGTGGTCGGCGCCGCTGCGGCGGAGTCGCTCGGGGTGTCCGAAGCGGCGCCCGGGGTGGTGGTGTGGCTGAACGGGCGCCCGGTGGACGTCGTCGGCGTTCTCGCTGCGACCGGCGACCCGGGCCTGGACGACAGCCTGTACTTCTCCGCTCCGGTGCTCGTGGAACTGTCTGACCAGCTCGAGGCCTACTGGTTCGTGCGCTCGGTGGACGGCTATGCCGAGCCTCTGGCCCGGACGATTCCCCTCGTGCTGGCGCCGCAGAATCCGGGACAGATCGGTGTGTCCACCGTTGCCCAGCTCGCAGAGCTCCAGCAGGGGATCGCCGGCGATCTCGGCTCCCTGCTCGGCGTCATCGGCGGGGTGATCCTGGTGCTTTCGGCGCTCACGGCCGGCACCACGATGTTCCTCTCGGTGCAGCACCGCGCGGCCGAGATCGCCCTGCGTCGGGCCATGGGCTCGTCGCGCCTCGCGATCTGGCGCCTGTTCACCTACGAAGGCGTCGCCATGGGGCTCTCCGGCGGCATCCTGGGCACGGGTCTCGGGATCGTGCTCACCTGGGCGCTGACCCGGGCCAGCGGCTGGCCGCTGTGCCTTG
This sequence comes from Propionicimonas sp., assembly GCA_036735445.1. Lineage (GTDB taxonomy): Bacteria > Actinomycetota > Actinomycetes > Propionibacteriales > Propionibacteriaceae > Propionicimonas. The sequence continues at coordinate 6,589 of DAINOM010000104.1, read as the reverse complement.
GCACCGGGCTGGTCGTCGCCGGCGTGAGCGTGGGCCTCCTGGCTGGCGCTGTCGCGTCGATCGTCCCGGCCGTCCACGCCGCTCGACGGGATCCGGCCGGTGTCCTCAGGGCCGTCTGAACCACTGGCTCAGGGCAGCTCCGCCAGGGTGGGCGACCCGACGCCGAAGCCGGCGCCCCAGCCGTCGAAGACGTCCTCGTCGTAGATGCTGCAGCCGGTGGTCGGCGGCGCCAGGTACGTCCACTTGGTCGACGAGCCCAGCTTCGTCCCGTCGGTCAGGACCACGTACCCCTGGCTGAGGCACCTGCCGTTGGTCTCGCCGGGCGCCCCGATCGCGAGGGTGTCGGTGGTGGGGGAGGTGGCCAGCACCCCGACCGCCCAGCCGAAGTACTCGCCGTAGGCGCTCGCCTCCGACGGGGCCTTCTCCACCTTGTCCGGGACGCCCTTCGTGTTCTGGGTGTACGTGCGGTACGTGGCCTTGGTGAAGCTGCCGATCGTGACCGATCCGGCGTAGCGGGCGTTCCCGACGGTCTCGTTGGGGGTGCCGACCACCACGTCGTAGGAGCCGGCCGCGGTCAGACCGCGGGCGATCGTGAGCACGCTGCCGAAGCGGTCCTTCTTCTCGTTGGTTCCGGGCACGCCCTTGGTGCCCTGGTCGATGGCCTTCACCGCGGTGAACGCGGCCTTGGTGGCGTTCCACCGCATCAACTGGACGCGTCCGGTGGCGGTCGCCTTGCCGATCGACTCGCCCTGGGCGCCGATGGCGAGCCGGCCGTCCCGCAGTGCGACCGCACCGCCGAACCAGTCGGCCTTCTGCGGCGAGCCGGCCACGCCGGCGCTCGCCTGGCTGATCGCGGCGCGGTGCACGAGCCGGGTGGGATCGGCGCCGTCCGGGGTGAAGACGTGGACGCGGCCGGCACCGGACTTGCCGGAGACGGTGTCGCCGCCGTTGCCGATCACCAGGGTGGTGCTGTCGGCCGCGATCGCGGTCGGCCAGCTGGACAGCCCCTGGGCGCCGCTGGCGAAGCTGCGGGCATCGATCACCTGTGGCGTTCCCGGCGCGCCGGTCGGGTCGAGGGTGAACACGTCGACGAACGGGTCGCGGTGGACTCGGTCCGCGTCCACCCAGGTGTGCCCGGCCACCACGACCTGCGCGACCCCGTCGTGGTGGAAGCCGACCGTCTTGAAGAGCACCCGGTCGAACAGCCCGAGACCGGCGGACTGGGGCAGGGTGAGCTGCCGCCCGGTCGCGGTGTCGAGTCCGGACGGCGTGCCCAGCACGAGGGTGATGCTGCGTTGGGGCTCGACGACGATCGCGTCGGCGCAGGTGTCGCCGTTCAGGTCGGCGCTCTGGAGCTCACTGCCCTCCACGTCCAGCCAGGTGCCGTGGGTGGTCCGGTCGGGTGAGACGAAGAGGACGGACTCGTCCACCGCGTTGTTCCAGACCTTGACGACGAGGTCGGGACGTCCGTCGCCGTCGTGGTCACCGGGGACGGGCGTGCCGGTCGCGCACGGTGTCGTCGGTGGTGCGGCGTGCGCGGTCGGGGCGGTCAGCAGCGGACCGGTGCAGGCCAGCGCCGTGCCGGCGGCGAGGAGGGCGAAACGGTGTTGGAGTGTGGTGCTCATGCAGCCAACGTAGGCATCGGCACGGCGGCAGTCACCCTGCGCCGGGTTGTTCGTACGACTTCGGCGGTGGCACCGACCGTCAGGAGCCGAAGTCGAAGCCCCAGCCTGCATACGGGTAGTCGCAGCCGGGCGGCGCGATCTGCGTCCAGGTGGTCGACGAGGAGAGCCTGCGCCCGTTGGAGCGCAGGACCGAGCCGGTGCTGTTGCAGTCGCCGGTCTCCTCGCCGGGCACCCCGAGGACCAGTGTGTCGGTGGCCGCGGACGTCCGCAGGGCGGCGACGGCGTACCCGAACGCGTCGTTCCGCTCGGCCGTCCCCGGTACGCCCTTGGTGCTGGCCGTGTAGGTACGGAACAGCTTCCTGGTGAAGTTCGCCACCGTGATCGAGCCGGCGTTGACCTTGCTCCCGACATTCTCGTCCGGAGCACCGATCGCGATGTCGTACGAACCGGCAGCGGTGAGCCCCCGGGTGACGGCGACAGCGGCACCGAAGTGGTCGGCCTTCTCGTCCGTGCCCGGCACGCCGGCGGTGCCCTGGGTGATGCTGCGGTAGGCGGTGTAGCCGAGCTTGGCCTGGTTCCAGAGGATCGGCTGGACGAGCCCGGCCTCCTTCACACGACCGTTCGCCTCGTAGGGAACGCCGATCGCGAGCCGTCCGTCGCGCAGCGAGAGCGCGTAGCCGAAGGCGTCACCGGTCTCGGCACCGCCGGGCACACCGGCGCTGTTCTGGGTGAGCCTGGTGCGGAACGCCAGCGTCGTGGGGGTGGCCGGAACCGCGCTGAACAGGTAGACCGCACCCGCGTCCAGCTTCGAACCGACGCTGTCGAACGGCGCACCCACGGCCACCAGCCCGTTGTCTGCGCTCACCTGGTAGTACTCGTCGGCCCGGGCGCCGAGCGCGGCCAGGTCGAACGACTGCACGGAGGCCAGGTGCGCGGTGGCATCGAGCGTGACCACGTCGAGGAAGGGCCGGAAGAACCCACCGTCATCCTCGACCGATCCCGCCACGGCGATCTGGCTGACGTCGTTGTTGCGCATGCCTGCGTAGTAGATGTTGAGCCGCTCGGGATCGTCCAGCTCGCCCGCCCGCGGCAGTTCGAGCCGGACCGCAGCGGCGGTGTCCAGCCCCGCCGGGGTACCGAGGTAGAGCAGCAGATCGTTGCCGTCAGCGGTCATCGCGTCGGCGCACACGTCACCGTTGAGGTCGGCTGCGCGCAGTTCGCGGTCGAAGTCGGCGTCGACCCAGCTCGCGGCGCCGCCATCGCCGGGGAGCCGGCGATAGCGGGTGTGGTTCTCGTCGACGGTCGCGACCAGGAGGTCCGGCGACCCGTCGCCGTCGACGTCGCCGGACACCGCCGCCGCGGTCGCCAAGTGGCTTCGTACGACTTCGTCGGCTCAGGGGCGTCCGACCACCAGGCGCACGGCACCGACGAACTCCGGCTGGCGGCGCAAGTGGCCGAATCGGGCGTCCCAGGCGCCGGAGGCGAGGTCTGCGGCCAGCCGGTCGAGGCCACTGCTGAGGACGGCCTCGTCGGCGAACTGCCAGGCCGACTGTGCCGCCCGAACGGCCGGATCGAGGAACGCCTCGGGACGTCCGTAGAAGGCCTCGGTGAAGCCGTCCGTGCAGTCGAGGGGGATCGGCACGGCGGCAGCCGTGGTCCGGCTGCCGAGCACCTCGCGGATCGCATCGATGGCCGGGTAGCGGGCGGCCTCGGCCCGGAACAGTTCGGGCACGTACTCGCCCAGCCACCAGTCCGGGACGGCGTCCGGGTCGAACGTGAGCACGACGACCGGGCCCGAACTCACCCGGCGCAGCTCGGCCAGGCCACGCGCCCAGTCCCGCCACTGGTGGATCGTCACCGTCGCCATCGCGGCGTCGAACGCATCATCGGCGAACGGCAGGTCCTCGGCGGTGGCGTCGACGACCGGCGCGCTGCCGGACGGACGCTGGGCCCGCATCTGCGCGGACGGCTCGACGGCCACCACCTCACGATCGGTGGGCTCGTAGGAACCGGCGCCCGCACCGACGTTCACCACCGTCCGGGCATCGCCCAGCGCGGCGTGGATGAGGGCTCCGATCCGTGGGTCGGGCCGGCGCCGGCCGGCGTAGCCGACGCCGGTCGCCTCGTAGTCGACATCTCCCGCCGGCCGGGCACGGACCGCCGGATCAGGTTGGGTCATCCCCCCATTGTGGAGGCTGCTACGCGGCGAAGGCCGTACCCCAGCTCTCGTAGACCACCGAGGCCGTGGGTTCGGGCCGGGGGATGCTCGTCCACTTCGTCGAGGACGAGAGCTTGCGGCCGTCGCTGCGGATCACGGAGCCGACCTCCCGCGGTCCGGTCGCACGCTCGTGGGGCGCCCCGATCAGCAGCGTGTCGATGGTCGCAGCGCTCCACACCACGCCGAGACTGGCCCCGAAGTAGTCATCCTTCTCTGCGCTGCCCGGGATGCCCCGCGAGTTCTGGGTGAGGGTGCGGTAGCTCGCCTTGGTGAAGTTGGCGACCGTCACGGACCCGGCGTCCCTGGCCTTGCCCACGGCCTCCCGCGCACCGATGGCGATGTCGTAGGAGCCGGCGGCGGTCAGCCCACGCGTCACCGCCACGGTGTACCCGAACCAGTCGTTGGTCTCGTTGGTCCCGACCACACCCTTCGTGCTCTGCTCGATCCGGCGATAGGCGGTCCAGGTGGCGGTGTCCTCGTCCCAGCGCAGCGGCTGCACGGATCCGGCCGAACGGGCCTTGCCGATCGACTCGCCCGGCGCGCCGATGGCGAGTCGTCCGTCCCGCATGCTCAGCGCATAGCCGAACCGGTCGCCCTTCTCCGCTGTCCCCGGGATCCCGGGACTGTTCTGCGTGATGGTGGTGCGGTGGACGAGCGTGGCGGGGTTGGCCCGATCGGCGGTGAACATCATCACCCCGCCCGCGCTGACCTTCCCGGCGACGGTGAGGTCGGCGAGCCCCAGTGCCACCGTCCGCCCGGACGCCGCCAGCACGATCGCCTCACTCGAGGCCACCGAACCGAGCGTGATGACCTGGGGTGTGCCGGGCGCTCCGGTGGCGTCGAGGGTGAACACATCCAGGAACGGCGTGCCCTGGGGGCCCTCGTCATCGAAGTACGCGGCGACGGCCACCTGGCTGATCCCGTCGTGGCGCAGGCCCACCGCGTCGGCGACGACCAGGCCCTCGGTACCGCCGGGTTCGACGTCCGCCGACTGCGGGAGGACCAGGGTCTGGGCAGTGGCCGCGTCGAGCCCGTTCGGACCGCCGAGGATCAGCCTGGCGCTCACACCGGTGGAGTTGACCAGGTCCGAGCAGACGTCGCCGTTGAGGTCGGCGTTGCCCATGGAGCCGCCGAGGTAGAGCCACTCCGCTGCGCCGCCGTCCCCCGGGACCACCCGGTACCTGACCCAGTCGTGCGAGTCGCCGAGTCCGACCACGCCGATGAGCTGCTCGGGACGGCCGTCGCCGTCGTAGTCACCGGGAACGGGGACACCGGCGGCGCACGGCGTGGTGGCCGCAGCGGCCGACGTGGGTGGGAAGGCGATCGCGCCGGCGCAGGCGAGGAGCACACTCAGGACGGTGGTCGCGGCCGGGCCGTGAAGCGGGCGGTGGTTGGTCATGGCTCCACGCTAGGAGCGACCTCGGGCCATCGAGCCCGCGGCAGGCGATCTCGTACGACTTCGGCGCTCGGCCGCCCGCACCTTGACCGCAAAGGTGGACCGAGACTGCCGATGACGACGTTCTCGGTCCACCTTGTGGGAGGGATCGACGTCGTCCGGGATCAGTCAGCCTCGGCAGCCTCGAGTTCGTCGGGGAACGTCGGCAGCCCGGCCGGCCGGCTGCCGCTCGCGACCCGGATCATCACGACACCGGCGACGATCAGCAGACCACCGAGCAACTGCATCGGCGTGGGCAGTTCACCGAGTACGACCGCGGCGACGAGCGCTGCGAACAACACCTCCGACAGGCTGACGAAAGACGCCAGCCGCTCGCCCATCAGCGCGATGCCGGCCACACCGACGGCGTAGGCCACCACGGTCGCCGCCAGCACCACCACGGCCAGGGGCGCCCACCACGGCACCAGCGCACCCATCACGTCCACGTCGACCAGGGGCGCGGCGTAGGGGAGGGCGCCGACCGCGATCGCCAGCCCCAGCACCACCGCGCCCACCGGCAGGCCGAACGCCGGCAGCGCCAGCGGGTGCAACCGGGTCGGCCGGGCACCGAGGACGAAGTACGCGGCCGCGCCCACCATCGCCAGCAGCCCGAACGTCACGCCCAGCGGGTCGAGGCGCGCACCGGTCAGGTCGAGGACGCAGAACAGCCCGACGACGCTGGTCAGCGTGCCGGCCAGCACCAGCCGGGACGGGGCGTGCCGCTGCCGCGCCCACGCCAGCAGCACCAGGGCGACCGGCGCCATGTACTCCAGCAGCAGCGCGACGCTCACGCTCATCCGCGAGACGGCGGCGAAGTACATCAGCTGGGCGGTGGCGACGGCGAGCGCTCCGAAGGCGACCACGGTGCGCCACTCGGCCAGCACCTCGGCCAGCCGGCCGCGCATCACCCACAGTCCCACCGGCAGCAGCAGGACGGCAGCGAGGGTGACCCGCCAGAACACCGCGGCGCCCGGCGTCCACCCGGCGGCGAACAGCGGCCGCGCGAACGTCCCGGACATCGCGAACGCCAGCGAGGCGAGCAACCCCAGCACGAGACCAAGGCCCAGCCGGCTACGCTCGACGGTCTCCGGAACCGCTGTGGGCGAGGTATTCACCCGGGCAATGCTGCCGCCGATCGCTGATTTGGCAAGGCGGCGCCCAACATGGGAGAATCGACAGGTTGCTCCGGATCGGACGCCAGCTCTGGCGGCCGGCCGGCAAGTCTGGCGCGTCAGTGCCGGGCCCTACCACGACCCATCAAAGATCGGTCATGTGCGGCCCAGAACCAGCCCGACACGCCCGACCCCGGGG
>DAINOM010000103.1:0-12076 GCA_036735445.1 Propionicimonas sp. | reverse complement strand
GGGTGCCGACGATGTCGGACGGGACCAGGTCGGGCGTGAACTGGATGCGCGCGAAGTCGCCGCCGACCACGGTGGCGAAACTGCGTACGGCAAGGGTCTTCGCCACGCCGGGGACGCCTTCGAGCAGGCAGTGCCCCTTCGCGAGCAGGGCCACCATCAGCTGCTCGACCATGTGTTCCTGGCCCACGATCACGCGCTGCACCTGCGCGATCGCCTCGCCGAGGACCTTGGCCGCGCGCGCTGCGTCGGGTTTCACCGGCTGCGCCGAAGTGGGGACGGTCGCAGCGCTGGGCTGGGTCGGGTCGGTCACGCGCTCTCTCCTGCGGTCAGGGACACCATGGCGGTGCGCCAACGATACCGTCCGGGGCTGTGCGTGCCCTGTGAGCCGGCCCCGCGTGTACCGCCCGCTGAACTGCGGGGACGGTTCTCAACTCGGTCCAGCCTGAACGACCGGGGACGGTTCTCAACTCGGTCCACGAGGGCGGTGAGGGTGTCCGGTGAACCGAATTGAGAACCGTCCCCACGATTCACGCGTCTCGAGTCCGCTGAACAAGGTGGACCGAGTGAGGAACCGTCCCCGAGGTTGGGGGCTGGGGCACAATGGGGGTCCGCCTCACGATGGGACGAGATGAGCACAGCTGAACCACCGCAGGACGGCCAACCGCCCCTGCTGGCGCCGCTGCTGCCGTCCGACCCGCCGAAGGTCGGCGACTACTGGCTGGACGCGCGGCTGGTGGTGGCGGCGTCCGGGGTCGCGTACGTCGGCCACGACCAGGCGAACACGCCGGCGTTGCTGATCCTGCTGTCCGAGGGCGCGGCGCTGGACGCGGGCGCGCGGGAGCGGTTCGCCGGCAAGATCAACCAGCTGCACATCGACACCGTGCTGGCCCGCGGCGGCCACGGCCAGGACTCCGGACGGCTCGGCGCCCGCTATGCCGACGGCGCCACCGACGACCCGGCCATCGGCGAGGACATCCCCGCCACCCCGTGGGTCGCGCTCGCCTACGACGCCACCCCGGGTTCGGTCACGGAGGCGTCGCGCATCCTCGCGGAGGTCTCCCTCGACGGGCTGCCGCTGCAGGGCGCGCCGGCCGGCCCCGACTACCAGCTGCACTGGATCGACCGGACCGCCCCGGGCATCGCCAAGCTGTGGCCCCTGCCCTGGCCCGGCCGGCACGACCGCGCCGGAGTGCTCTCGATCCTCGCGTCGTGGCTGCTGATGCTGCTGCTGGCCGCGCTCGCGGTGCTGATCGCCATCCTGATCTTCCAGCAGGCGCCGCCGGTCTCGCCGCCGCCACCCGTGCCCACGAGCGCGTCGGGTTCGCCCCAGTCGGCGTCGTCCTCTCCGCAGTCGGCGTCGCCGTCGTCCGCGTCGCCGTCACCCCAGTCGGGTTCACCGACCCCGCAGTCGGGCTCCCCCTCGCCGGCGTCGGGCTCGCCGTCCGGTCCCGGCTCCCCCACGCCGAACTCGCGGCTGTGACCGCCGCGCCGACCGGCCGTCCCCGGCTCATCGCCACCGACCTGGACGGCACGTTCCTCGACCCCGAGCACCGGGTCTCCCCGACGAACCTCGCCGCCGCGCGCAGGGCCGCGGAGCTGGGCGTCCCGTTCGTGATCGCCACCGGACGCCCGCTGCGCTGGCTGGACGTGCTGGACGACCTCGCCGAGGCCCACTCCAAGGTGATCGTCAGCAACGGCGGCGCGGTGTTCGACCTGGCGACCCGGACGATCGTGCGCAGCTTCCCGCTCGACGCCCGCGTGGCGCTGGAGGTGGCCGCGGCGCTCCGCGACCGGATCCCGGGGATCACCTTCGGCTTCGAGACGCCCACCGGCTTCGCCTGCGAGGCGGCCTGCCCGTCCGTCGAGCGCGCATCGGCCGGGGCGGTGGCCGACGACCTCGCCGAGGTGGCCGGACGGGTCGGTCCGGTGATCAAGCTGCTCGGCTACTCCCGCGAGCTGGACAGCGACCGGCTCGCCGAGCTCGCCGTCGCCGTCGTCGCGGAACGGCTCACGCTCACCCACTCCTTCGTCGGCAGCCACTACGGACTGCTGGAGATCAGCGCGCCCGGGGTGACCAAGGCCAGCACGCTCGCCGGGCTGTGCGCTGAGCTCGGCGTCGCGGCGGCGGACGTGGTGGCGTTCGGCGACATGCCCAACGACCGGGCGATGCTGGCCTGGGCCGGACGCGGGTACGTGGTCGCCAACGGCCATCGCAGCCTGCTCGACGCCGGCTTCGGGGTCGTGCCGGGCAACGACGCGGACGGTGTGGGCCGCACCGTCCTCGACCTGCTGGCCTGACCGGCCGCGTCCGCGAACCCGGCGGAACTCTCCCCAAAGCGCGCCCCGGCCGATATTGTCAGCACATGCAGACATCGCTGTCCGCTCGCTAATCAGGAGGTAGCCATGGCCGTCATCACCGTTTCCCGCCAGCTCGGCAGCCACGGCGCCCGGATCGCCCGGGTGCTCGCCAAGGAGCTGGGCTACGCCTTCGTCGACAAGGCGCTGATCAACAAGGTGATCCGGCAGTACGGGCTCACCCGGCTCGACTTGATCTACGACCACAAGCCGAAGATCTGGGAGCTGTTCAACGACAACAGCGCGGTGACGATCCAGATGATGAACGAGACGATCGCCGCGATCGCCGCCCGCGGCGACGTGGTGATCCTCGGCCGGGGCGGCTTCCGGGTGCTGGCCGACATGGCGGACGTGGTGAACGTGTTCGTGAAGGCCTCCGACTCCGTCCGCGCCAAGCGGATCGGCAAGCGCGACCACATCAACACCGGCGAGGCCGAGGAGCTGATCAAGGCCGACGACGAGCTGCGCTCGCGCTTCGTCCGGCTGTTCTACGGCGCCGACTGGGCGGACGAGGCGGCGTACGACCTGGTCATCGACACCGGTTCGCTGTCCGACGAGGAAGCGGTCGCCCGGGTCGTCGAGGCCGTCAGGGCCCTCCCCGAAGCCGCGGCCCCGGACCGGAAGGCCTCCGCCCTGGAGGTGGATCCGGTGCTGGCGAAGACCGTCGCCGACGCGATGGCCCGCAAGGCGGCCAAGTCGGCCTCCTGACGTCCGCCCGGCCGAGTTGTCAGACTCTCTGCCGGTCATGGGCGGGCGAGAGTCTGACAACTCGGCGACGGGTCAGGGCGCGGCCACCGGGGCGGGGTCGCTGAAGGCCGTCCGCGGCACGAACAGCAGCGCGATCGCGGCGGCGAGAGCGGTCAGGCCGCAGACCGTCCAGACGGTCACGTAGCCGCTGAACGAGCCTGCCGTCCCCGCAACCGACCCGTCCGCGTGCGTGGCCAGCGCGATCCCGAACACAGCGGACGCGACCGCGCCGCCGACGGTCTTGACCGAATTCGTCAGGCCGGTGGCGACGCCGGTCTGCCCGTGCGGGGCCGCGGACGCCGCGGCGGCCGGCAGCGCGGCGACCAGTGCGCCGGAGCCGAGGCCGGCGACCACCATGTTGGTCAGCGTCCGCGCGTAGGTGGCGTGGAAGGGCAGGAACAGCAGGTAGCCGGCCGCGACCATCAGGCTGGCGCCGACCAGCGCCCAGCGCGGCGTGACGAACCGGGTGACCACCGGCAGCAGCAGCGCGCCGACGGCGAGCGTGAGCACGTAGACGCCGATCAGGATCGAGGTCTGGCCGCTGGTCGCACCGAGTCCGTAGCCGTGCTCGACCGGGTCGGTGCGGGCGAACGTCGACAGCGGCGCCTGGGCGCCCAGCACGCTGACGCCGAACAGGCCGGCGGTGAGGAAGACCGGCCACAACGCCGGACGGGTGAACATCCGCACGTCCACGACCGGGTCCGCCTGCCGCAACTCCCAGCGCACGAACGGCACGAACAGCGCCAGGCCGAGGACGAGCGCCAGCCAGACCAGCGGACTGCCCGGCCCGTTGACCCGCAGCAGGAACAGCCCGCCGGTGAAGCCGAGCAGGGCGAGGGCGACCAGCACCAGACCGACGGTGTCGAAGCGTCCGCCGTGCAGTTCGGGCGACTCCTTCACCCCGAACAGGATCACGAAGAAGCAGGCCGCGACCGCCACGGCCGGGATCCACAGGATCTGCGGCAGCGGGATCACGTCGATCAGCTGGCCCGCGGCCAGGGCCGCGACGATCACGCCGGCCTCCAGGGCACCGACCAGCAGTCCTGCCGCACGCCGGGTGAGCGCCGCCGGGTGGCCGGTGGACCGGGCGCGGGAGAAGATCAGCGCGGTCTCCAGCGGCAGCCACACCACGTAGAAGCCCTGCAGAGACCACGCCACCAGGAACAGCCAGAAGTTGCCGGACAGCGGCATCGCGGCGCTGGCGACCGCGGTCGCGGCGGTCGAGACCAGCAGCATCCGGCGGTGGCCGACCATGTCGCCGAGCTTGGCCAGGGCGGGGATGACGATCGCCGCCACCATCGCCTGGCCGCCCTCGAGCCAGTTGACATCGGCGTCTGGCACGCCGAAATGGCGGGCGATGTCGGTGAGCAGCGGGGTGTAGAAGCCCTGGATGACGCCGCTGGTCAGCTCCACGAACACCAGGAAGCCGACCACGGCGCCGAGCGGCCCGAAGCGCACCCGTGGCGGGTCTCCCGCTGGCCGCTGGTCGGTACCGGTGTTCCTCCATGGGGTGATCATCCGGGGTCCCCGCGGAGTTGTTCGGAGGAGCGCAGCGGAGGAGAAGAACTCCGTGGGGTGGTCATCGTGGCAACCCCTGCAGCAGCGCCCGGTACACCCGCTCGCCCCGGACGAGGCTGTCCACCGCCACCCGCTCGTCCCGGCCGTGGATGCCCGCCCGGTCGGCCGTGGACACGTACAGCGGCATGAACCGGTAGACCTGCGGCGCGAATCGGTGCCAGTGGCGTCCGTCCGTGGCGGCGGTGGTGAGGTACGGGATCGCCGCCACGCCCGGGTAGCCGGCCTCGACGGCCGCCGCCAGCAGCGCCCATTGGGCGTTGTCGGACGAGGATTCCGGCGTCGGCTCGTCGCCCTCGACCAGCCGGACGGTCACCTGCGGATCGGCGATCACCCGTTGCAGCCGGGCCGTCACGCCCGCCGTGGTCTCGCCGACGTTCACCCGGATGTTCAGCATCGCCGTCGCGCGGGACGGCAGCACGTTCGGACTGCTGCCACCGGCGATCATCGTCGGGGCGAGGCTGGTGCGGACGAGGGCAGCCCCGTCCGCGCCACCGCCGACGACCAGCAGCCTGGCCGCCAGCCGCGGGTTGCGGGCGGCCAGCCGCCACAGCCTCTGGTATCTCGGCTCCGCGTGCCGGGCCAGGGCGGCCAGCAGGCTCGTCACGGTCCGCGGCATGCGCACGTCGAAGGGGTTGCGGTTCAGCCTGGCCACCGCGCGGGCGATCCGTCCGACCGCGGTCAGGCCGGTCGGCGCGGACGCGTGACCACCCGTCCCGGCGGCGGACAACTCGACCGTCATCACGCCCTTCTCCGCGAGGCCGACCATCGCGAACGCGCCGTTGACACCGGGGAACGGCACCTCGGTGATCGCACCGCCCTCGTCGAGCACCAGCCAGGGCCGCACGCCGCGGTCCTTCAGCGTCCGGGCGATCAGCCTCGCCGTGGCGCCGTGCACCTCTTCGTCGGGACCGAAGCACAACAGCACGGGACGTGGCGGCGTCCACCCCTCGGCCAGCAGGTTCTCCACCGCCTCCAGCAGCACGCACAGCGCACCCTTGTCGTCGAGCGCGCCGCGTCCCCACACGTAGCCGTCCGCGACCCTGCCCTCGAAGGGCGGCACGGTCCACTCCGCCTCCTGCCCGGTCACCGGCACGACGTCGTAGTGCGCCATCAGCACGACGGCGTCCACCCCCGGCTCCGCGCTCGACTCCGGTGAACCGCTGGTCGAGCTCGTCGAGACCACCCCCGGCTCCGCGCTCGGCGGACCACCCCAGCTGTAGACCAGCCCCAGCTCCCCGATCCGCTCACAAGCCAGGTGTTCGTGAACGAGCGGATAGAGCTCGGCGAGCAGGCCGATCAGGTCCTCGAAGGGCCGGCTGCCGGTGACGTCCTGTTCGGCCGACACGGTGGGAATGCGGACGAGCGCGGCCAAGCGCTCCTCGATGCCCGGACGGGCGGTTGCCGAATCGACGACTGCGGCGAACTGCGGACGCATGGCCGGAGCCTAAGGCAGTGGCGCAGAGCATGCCCCGTTTTGAACCGTGTTCGGTACAAAACGGGGTTCGCTGTCCAGCGTAGGGTCGAGGCGTGCCCAGCGAGCTCGCCCGGATCATCGAGGACAGCCGCCGGATCGTCTTCTTCGGCGGTGCCGGTGTGTCGACAGAGAGCGGGATCCCCGACTTCCGCTCGGGCGATGGCCTGTACAGCCGCAGCACCGGCACGAGGTATGCGCCGGAGCAGGTGCTCAGCCACAGCTTCTTCGTCGGACACACCGCCGAGTTCTACGACTACTACCGCAGCCACCTGCTGTACCCCGATGCCCCGCCGAACCCCGCACACCTCGCGCTGGCGCGTCTGGAGGCGCGGGGCCGGCTGACCGCTGTGGTCACGCAGAACATCGACGGACTGCACCAGGCGGCCGGTTCGCGGACCGTGCTGGAACTGCACGGCAGCGTGCACCGCAACTCCTGCCTGCGCTGCCGTCGTGGCTTCGGGCTCGACACGATCCTCGACTCGGCCGGCGTGCCGACCTGCGACTGCGGCGGCGTGGTCAAGCCCGACGTGGTGCTCTACGAGGAGGCTCTGGATCCCGCCGTGATGGACGCGGCGATCGAGCACATCTCGCACGCCGACACGCTGATCGTCGGCGGCACGTCACTGGTGGTGTATCCCGCGGCGGGCCTCGTCCACGTCTTCAACGGCGACCAGCTGGTGCTGATCAACAAGGAGCCGACCGGGTACGACCACGTCGCGTCCCTGGTGATCCCGGAGCCCATCGGCGTGACGCTCGGCGCCGCCGTCCCCGCCTGAGCCGCGCCCGCCCTCGTCCGCCTCGCCCGCCCTCGTCCGCCGAGTTGTCAGAATCTCAGCCGGCCACAGCCGGCTGAGATTCTGACAACTCGGCGGGTGGGGGTCGGCACTTCCCGTCCTCGACCGGACGGGAGCGCTCGGGCAGGATGGCCCGCATGGCAGCCAAGGGCGGGCAGCAGGTCACGGTCGGGGACCACACCCTCACGGTGACCAACCTGGACAAGGTGCTCTACCCGGCGACCGGCACGACCAAGGGCGAGGTGATCGCGTACTACGCCGAGGTCGGCAAGGTGCTGGTGCCGCATGTGCGGCAGCGTCCGATGACCCGCAAGCGCTGGCCGGACGGGGTGGGCACCGACGGCGGCCACGTGAACGTCTTCTTCGCCAAGGACCTGCCCCGGGGCACGCCGGACTGGGTGCGTCGCTACCCGATCGAGCACTCCGAGGGCACCAACAACTACCCGGTGGCCAACGACATCGCGACCCTGGTGTGGCTGGCCCAGCTCGCCGCGCTCGAGCTGCACGTGCCGCAGTGGCGGTTCGCCGAGGACGGCACTCCCCTGCATCCCGACCGGCTCGTGCTCGACCTCGATCCCGGCGAGGGGGTGACGCTCGCCGAGTGTGCAGAGGTGGCCGGCTGGGTGCGCGAGGTGCTGGACGGCGCGGGCATGGCATCGTTCCCGGTCACATCGGGCAGCAAGGGCATCCACCTGTACGCCCATCTGGACGGATCACTGGACCCGGGCGGGGCGTCGGCGCTCGCGCGGGAACTGGCCGAGGCGCTGCAGGCCGAGCATCCCGATCGGGTGACCGCCGTGATGCGCCGCGCGGACCGTCCCGGCAAGGTGTTCCTCGACTGGAGCCAGAACAACGGCAACAAGACCACGATCACGCCCTACTCGCTGCGCGGACGCACCCACCCAACGGTCGCCGCCCCCCGCACCTGGGCCGAACTCGCCGATCCCGACCTGCGCCACCTGGAGTTCCACGAGGTCCTGGCCCGCCTCGCCGACCAGGGCGACCTGATGGCTCCGCTGGCCGATCCCGAACCGCTGGCCGATCCCGAACCGCTGGTCGAGCTTGTCGAGATCCCATCGGCAATCACCGACTCAGCGGACAAGCTGCGGAAGTACCGCAGCATGCGCGACCCGGCGAAGACCCCCGAGCCGGTGCCCGCCCACCCGCCGGATGCCTCGGACGGACGCTCGTTCGTCATCCAGGAGCACCACGCCCGTCGGCTGCACTACGACTTCCGCCTGGAGCGGGACGGCGTGCTGGTCAGCTGGGCCGTGCCGAAGGGCCCTCCGACCGATCCGAAGAAGAACCACCTGGCCGTGCCCACCGAGGACCATCCGCTGGAGTACGGCAGCTTCGAGGGCACCATCCCGAAGGGTGAGTACGGCGGCGGCTCCGTCCGCATCTGGGACGCCGGCACCTATGACCTGGAGAAGTGGCGTGACAAGGAGGTGATCGTCGTCCTGCACGGCCGCCCGGACGGTGGCCTGGGCGGCCAGCCCGCGAAGTTCGCCCTGATCAGGACCGGCGAGGACTGGCTCATGCACCGCATGGCGATCCCCGGCGAGCAGACGCCCGAGCACCCCACCCCAGGACCGGTCCCTGAGGAGCGCGAACGCGTCACGAAGGGCTCCCCACCCACCCCTGCAGACTTCGAACCGATGCTCGCCACCCTCGCCAGCCCCGCCGACCTGGGCGACGAGGCCGACTGGGCGTTCGAGATGAAGTGGGACGGGGTGCGGGTCCTGGTCCAGCTCGACCACGGCAGCGCGCAGCTGCGCAGCCGACGCGGCCGCGACGAGTCCGCACGCTATCCGGACGTGCTCGATGACCTGGCCGACCTGCCGTGCGAGCAGGCGGTGCTGGACGGGGAGATCGTCGCCCTCGATGACGCCGGCGCCCCGAGTTTCGAGAAGCTGCAGCCGCGGATGAACCTGACCAGGCCGGCCGACATCGCCGCCGCGGCCGTGGCGGCGCCCGCGCAGGTGATGCTGTTCGACCTGCTCAGCCTGAACGGCCAGTCCCTGCTGCAGCAGCCGTACGAGGTGCGCAGGGAGTTGCTGGAGAGCCTCGCTCGTCCCGAAGACCCTTCGTCAGGCTCAGGGACCGCTTCGTCAGGCTCAGGGACCGCTTCGTCGGGCTCAGGGACGGCTTCTTCAGACCCCTCGACGGTCTCGCGCGTCCACGTCCCCGCGGTCTTCGACGGCGATCTGGCCGCCGCGCTCGACACCAGCGAGGCGTTCCGGCTCGAGGGTGTGGTGGCGAAGCGGCGTGGATCGGGGTACGAACCGGGCCGGCGCTCGTCCGCCTGGCTGAAGATCAAGCACCGGCGGACGCAGGCCGTGGTGGTCGGCGGCTGGCGCCTCGGCCGCGGCAATCGTGCCGGCACGTTCGGCTCGCTCCTGGTCGGCGTGCCCGGCCCGGACGGCCTCGCCTACGCCGGGCGGGTGGGCTCCGGCTTCGCCGACGCCGGGCTGGCCGAGGCGATGCGGCAGCTGACGCCGCTCGCGCGGGCCGTCTCACCGTTCGTCGACGTGCCGCACGAGGAGGCCAGGGACGCCAGCTGGGTGGAACCGCAGCTTGTCGGAGAGGTCTTCTACGCTGAGCGGACCGGGAGCAACCGGCTGCGGGCGCCGGTGTGGCGGGGGTGGCGTCCCGACCTCACGCCGGCCGACGTGGTCTGGGAGTGACCGGGAGCCCTACGCACCATTCCCGGGGGCGGGCGCGGGCGATCCACGCAAGGATGAGGACGGGCAGAGGGGGTCCGCGGATGTCCGAGATGCACGATGCACTGACGGCCGCGCACCGGCTGGCCGTCGAGTGGCTCGATTCGTTGCCCGACCGCGCGGTGCCGCCGCGGGTCGGCACCGCCGAGGTGGCCACGGCGCTGGGTGACCTGCCTGACGATCCCCGGCCGGCGGCGGAAGTGGTCGAGCAGCTGGCCGCCGCGGTGGCGCCCGGATTGACCGCGATCCCGTCCGGGCGGTGGTACGGCATGGTGATGGGCGGGACGCTGCCGGCCGCCCTCGCCGCGGACTGGCTGGTCAGCGCCTGGGACCAGAACAGCGCGCTGCGGGCGGTCACGCCCGGCACGGTCGCCGTGGAAGAGGTGGCGGCCCGCTGGCTGCTGGACCTGCTCGGCCTGCCGGCCGACAGCGGCGTCGGTTTCGTCACCGGCGCGACGATGTCCAACTTCACGTGCCTGGCCACGGCCCGGGACACCGTGCTGCGCCGGGCCGGCTGGGACGTCCGTGAGCAGGGCCTGGCCGGGTCGCCCGGGGTCCGGGTCCTGGTCGGGGCCGAGCGGCACGACTCGGTCGACCAGGTGCTGCGGTACCTGGGTCTGGGCCGCGCGGAGCCGGTGCCTGCCGACGAGCGGGGACGGATCCGGGTGGACGCCCTGGCCGATGCCCTCGCGCACGGCGACGGCCGTCCGACGATCGTGGTGCTGCAGGCCGGAAACCTGCACTCGGGCGACTTCGACGACTTCGCCGCAGCGATCCCGGTCGTCCACGACGCCGGCGCCTGGGTGCACGTGGACGGGGCGTTCGGCCTGTTCGTCGCCGCCTCCCCCGCGCTGCGCCACCTGACCGTGGGCTACGAGGCGGCCGACTCCTGGACCACCGACGCGCACAAGACGCTGAACGTGCCGTTCGACTGCGGCGTGGTGATCGTGCGGGACGAGGCCGTCCTGCGGGCGTCCATGGCCATGCACGGGGACTACCTGATCCAGAGCGACGCGGGCGAGCCGTTCGACCGGTCGCCGGAGATGTCGCGGCGCGCGCGGCCGACGACGGTGTGGGCCGCGCTGGCAGCGCTGGGTCGCAGCGGGGTCGCCGACCTCGTGGAACGGTTCTGCCGGCACGCCCGGATGTTCGCGGACGGCATCGCCCGGATTCCCGGCGCGGAGGTGCTCAACGACGTGGTGTTCACCCAGGTGTGCGCCAGCTTCGGCAGCGACGAGCACACCCGGGAAGTCGTCGAGAGGATGATTGCGGACGGAACCGCATGGACGACCGGCTCGCGGTGGCATGATCGTGCCGTGCTGCGGGTGGCGTTGTGCAACTGGTCGACGACGGACGCCGATGTCGAGGCCACGCTGGCCGCCCTGCGCCGGGCGGCTGCGTGATGGAGGTCGTGGCTGCGGTCTTCACCGACGGCGACCGGGTGCTCGCCTGCCGGCGCAACGCCGGCCTCGCCGCCGGCGGGCTCTGGGAGTTCCCGGGCGGCAAGCCGGAGGCCGGCGAGCCGTTCCCGGCGGCGCTCGAGCGGGAGATCGCCGAGGAGCTCGACGTGGAGATCGAGGTCGGCGAGTTGCTGGATCGGAGCACGACCATGGTGGACGGCCTGCCGATCACGCTGGCGTGCTACTTCGTCCGTCCGCTCGGTGAGGGGCCGACGACCAGCACCGACCACGACCAGGTCTGCTGGTTCACCCGGGACCGGCTGCTGTGGCTGGACTGGGCTCCGCCGGACATGCCGGCCGTCCGGCGGCTGGTCTCGGCCACGTCCTGAGGCGGGGACTCCGCTCGCGCCCGTCACAATGGGGGCATGGCACTGTTCGGACGCACCACGATCGACGACCCCGACCTCAGGCAGCTGGTGGGACGGCGGCGGGTGCTCGCGTCCGGACGCGGCCCGCTCGGCCAGGTGCTGGGCCTGGCGGACGCGCTGTTGTGGTCCGACGGCGCGACGTGCCACGAGCTGGGCTGGCACGACGTCGAGCGCGGCGGCTGGGACCGGGAGTCGGCGATGCTGCGCTGGCGGACGGTGGACGGCGCGGAGACGGCGCTGCCACTGACCGAGACCGGGATGCTCCCCGACCTGTTCAACGAGCGGGTCACGGCGAGCATCGCGTGCGTGCGGAACGTCGATTTGACCGGGTCGGGAACCGCCGTGATCAGCGCCCGCCGCAACCTTGCCGACAACCGGGCGTCCCTGATCTGGAGGGTCACCCCCGGAAAGGGCACAACGCCCGGGCAGGTGGCCGCCGACCCGTCCGTTGCCCTCGAACTGGACCGCCTCCGCGCCGAATACGACCTCGGCTGAAGTTCTGGTAACGTACCGACTCGCGCCAAGCGCGGTCCCCTGTAGCTCAATTGGCAGAGCATCTGACTGTTAATCAGAGGGT
>DAINOM010000102.1:0-12078 GCA_036735445.1 Propionicimonas sp. | reverse complement strand
CCTTCTGGGCGTGGTCGGTGTGCACCACGATGTTGATCGGGTAGTTCTTCGCGACGACGTGCGCGTACTCGGCGAGGGCGACGGCGCCGGTGACCTTGTCCTTGATGGTGGGGCCGGACGCGTACTCGGCGCCACCGGTGCTCACCTGGATGATGCCGTCGGACCCGGCCTCGGCGAAGCCGGCGAGTGCGGCGTTCAGGGTCTGCGAGGAGGTGATGTTGATCGCCGGGTAGGCGAACTTGCCGCTCTTCGCGGCATCGAGCATCTCGGCGTACTTCTCAGGACTTGCGATGGGCATTCGGTTAGGCCTTCCTCAGGTGACTGCGCCCGCGACGTCGCGGTCGCCAGGCAGAACGGTCCCAGTCTCTCAAATGTCCGTCGGACTTGCCCAAAGCGGGCACGGATTGGACGGCGGCCGCCGACGGCACGGGATGTGTCAGTCCAGCCGGGACAGGTCCAGCCACGCGCGGCCGGACGACAGCACGCGGACGGCCGTGTCCAGGGTGGCCGGCATCGTGTCGGTGTAGTCCAGCGGGACGCGGCTCGCCGAGCTGTCCCGTCCGGTGGCGACCAGCAGCGCGGACCCTCCCAGGGTGCCCGGACGCACGACCACCGACCCCACCTCCGGCCACGGCAGCCAGCGCTGGCCGACCAGCATGCCGTCCCGGTTGAGGCCGATCGCCAGGCCGTCGCCGGCGAGCCCTGCGTCCCGGCGCGCGCGCAGCAGCTGGACGGCGCTGAACCCCGCGGTGACCAGCCCCGACACCCCGGAGACCCCGAGGATCCAGGGCGCCCAGTCCCCGAACTGCTCGGGCCACGCCCACCAGGCGACACCGACGAGAGCGAGGCTGAACGCGGTGGACCCGAGGCGCCACAGCAGCGCGTTGCGGGCGCGCACCACCTGCCCCGCCGCCATCCCCGGCCGGTAGTAGACGCCGTACTCGTCGCTCATCGCCGCCCATCCTAAGCGTGGCGGGAAACGGGGACAGACCCCTTTTCCACCACCGGCCAAAGCGCCACCCGGCGTCACGGCGAAATGGCGGAAAAGGGGTCTGTCCCCGTTTTGCGCCACCACGGCCACGCCGAGCTGGAGGGTGGCCACTGCAGGGACCAGTGGTACATCGCGATCGCGGCGGCGGCGCCGGCGTTGAGGGAGCGGGTCGAACCGGACTGGGTGATCGCGACCACGCGCTCGCAGCCGGCGGCCAGTTCCTCGGTCAGGCCGGGACCCTCCGAGCCGAACACCAGGCAGCACCGCTCGGGCAACGCCTGGGTCTCCAGCGGCACCGAGCCGGGGATGTTGTCGACCCCGATCGGGGTCACGTCGTGCCCGACCAGCCAGGCGAGCAGCGCCGCGGCGTCCGGGTGGTGGTGGACGTGCAGGTACCGGTCGGTGACCATCGCGCCGCGGCGGTTCCAGCGGCGGCGGCCGACGATGTGCACGCCGGCGATGTTGAACGCGTTGGCGGTGCGCACGATCGAGCCGATGTTGAAGTCGTGCTCCCAGTTCTGGATCGCCACGTGCAGCGGTGCCCGCCGGGTGTCGAGGTCGGCGACGATCGCGTCGACCGTCCAGTACCGGTAGCCGTCCGCGACGTTGCGCCGGTCGCCCTCGGCCAGCAGCGTCCGGTCGTAGCGCGGGTCGTCGGGCCAGGGTTCGGGGTGGGGTCCGACGCCCGGGGAGCTCGCCGCGGCCACCTCGTCGTCGCTCAGGGTGGCCATGGCGCTCACGGTACCCTGAGTCATCATGAACCTGTTGCCCCAGCTGGCCCTCGTGCCCCTGCTCCTGCCGGACTGGCTGGACCCCGAGTACATCATCCACAGCCTGGGCAACTGGGCCCTGTGGGGTGTGGCACTGATCGTCTTCATCGAGTGCGCGATCTTCCCGGTGCTGCCCGGCGACTCCCTGCTGTTCGCCGTGGGGATGTTCATCGCGACGGTCCCGCCGGTGATCAGCTTCCCGGGGATGGCTCCCTGGCAGGTGCTCGCGGTCTCGTGCGTGGTGCTGACGGTCGCCGCGGTCGGGGGCAACGTGGCCGGCTACTGGCTGGGCCACCTGATCGGGCCCCGGCTGTTCCATCCGCGTCCCGGCTTCTGGGGCAAGGTGTTCAACCCCAAGTACGTGGACAAGACCCACGACCTGCTCGGACGGTACGGCAACCGGGCGCTGGTGATGGCCCGGTTCATCCCGTTCGTGCGGACGTTCGTGACCCTGATCGCCGGCATCGGACGGATGGACTTCCGGCCGTTCATCACCTGGACGGCGATCGGCGGCGTGCTCTGGGCGGTCGGCTGCACCGTGCTCGGCTTCTTCCTCGGCAACGTGCCGTTCATCAAGAACAACCTGGACGTCGTCCTGGTGACGATCGTGCTGCTGTCCCTGGTCCCGATGGCGGTGGAGGCGTGGCTGCACAAGCGGCGGGCTGCGGCTGCGGCCGCGGAGGTCGTCGAGCCCTGACCGCGCGGCGTTCTGCGGTCGGCTGGATGCCGGGCGAGCCGGACACCCGTCCGCCGGCCGGCCAGGCCGAACTGGACGCAGCAGTAGCCGCGCTCGCCGGACGCCGGGTCGTCGCGCTGACCGGCGCCGGCTTCTCCACCGACTCCGGCCTGCCGGACTACCGCGGTCCGGACGCCAGGCAGCGCCACCCGATGACCTACGACCAGTTCGTCGGCAGCGCCGACTACCGGCGGCACTACTGGGCGCGGAACCACCTCGGCTGGCACCACATGCGGCGCAGCGAGCCCAACGACGGCCACTACGCGCTGGCCCGGCTGGAGGCCGCCGGCCGGGTGAGCGGCGTGATCACCCAGAACGTGGACCGGCTGCACCAGCGGGCGGGCTCCCGCAGGGTCGTGGACCTGCACGGCCACTACGACCTGATCCGCTGCCTGGCCTGCGGCTGGACGTGCACCCGCGCCGAGTTGGACGCGCGCCTGTCCGCGCTGAACCCGGGCTTCCTGGAGCAGGTGCGGGAACTCGGCGACGTCGAGGTGGCACCGGACGCCGACGTGGTGCTGGCCGAGACCGAGGGTTTCGTCGTGGCGGACTGCCCGGCGTGCGGCGGCATCCTGAAGCCCGACATCGTCTTCTTCGGCGAGTCCGTGCCCGTCGACCGGGTGCGGGCGGCCTATGACCTGGTGGACGCCGCCGGCGCGCTGCTGGTGGCGGGGACGTCGCTCGCGGTGATGTCGGGACTTCGGTTCGTCCGGCACGCGTCCGGGCTCGGGCTACCGATCGTCCTGGTCAACCGTGGCCTGACCAGGGGCGACGACCTCGCGTCCGTCCGGCTGAACGCGGGGACGAGCGAGACCCTCACGTACCTGGAGCGCAGGCTCCCTTCCGCCGGCTGAGCCTCTCCCTTCCGCCGGCTGAGCCTCCCCTTCCGCCGGCTGAGCCTGACGAAGCCCTACTGCTGCGGCGGCTGCTGGTAGGTCGGCGGCTGCTGCTGGGCCTGCTGCGGCGGGGTGTAGGTGGGCGGCGGCGGGGTGGTGAACTCGCCCGGTGCCGGTGCGGCCGGGTTCGCCTGCGGGTATGCCTGCGGGTTCGGCAGCGCGGACGGCTGCGAGCCGGCGGCCAGCTGGTCGTTGGTCGGCTCGGGGGTGCGTCCCTCGGGCCGGTCGCTGATCTCGCCGAAGTCGACCTTCGGGGCCTGCCGCATGGCCGGCTCGTTGACCTCGAAGTAGGTGGCCTTCTCGAACTTGAACATGCCAGCGAGCACGTTGGACGGGAACGACTCGACCTGGGTGTTGTAGTTGCGCACGTTGGCGTTGTAGAAACGCCGGCCGGCGGCGATCCGGTCCTCGGTGGCGGTCAGCTCACGCTGCAGCTCGAGGAAGTTCACGTTGCTCTTCAACTCGGGGTAGGCCTCGACGCTGACCAGCAGGTTGCGCACGGCGCCGGACAGCTGCTCCTCGACCTGTGCCCGCTCCTGCGTGACCGCGCCACCGCCGGCCTGGGCCAGCGCGGCGGCCTGGTTACGCAGCCGGGTGACGCCTTCGAGGGTGTTCCGCTCGTGGGCGGCGTAGGCCCGCACGGTCTCGACGAGGTTCGGGATCAGGTCGTAGCGCCGGTTGAGCTCGACGTCGATCTGCCGCCAGGACTCCTGGATCAGGTTCCGGGAGCGGACGAAGCCGTTGTACAGCGCCACGGCGTAGAGGGCCAGGCCGACCACGACGATCAGCAGGATGATGAGGAAGATCTCCACGGTTGCTCCAATCCGGCGAACGTTGGCCCCAGCCTAGTGAGGCAGTCTGACGCTGTCTCTCCCCCACGCTCCCCTTCGTGACAGGCTGCCTCGTTCCTCGGCAGCCTTCGGGTTGCCCGGCTACTCCAGGCCGAGGTCCTCCAGTCCGAAGGCGTAGCGGTAGGGCACGCCTGCGGCTTCGATCCGCTCCCGGGCGCCGGTGTCGCGGTCGACGATCACCGCGACGCCGACCACCTCTCCCCCGGCCTCGCGGACGGCGTCCACGGCGGTCATCACCGAGCCGCCGGTGGTGGAGGTGTCCTCGACGACCAGGCAGCGGCGGCCGGCGACGTCCGTCCCCTCGATCCGGCGCTGCAGGCCGTGTGCCTTGGCCTCCTTGCGGACGACGAAGGTGTCCAGCCGGCCCCCGGTGTGCGCGGCGTGGTGCAGCATGGCGACGGCGACCGGGTCCGCGCCGAGGGTGAGCCCGCCGGCGGCGTCGAACTCCCAGTCGGCGACCAGACCGGCCATCACCTCGCCGACCAGCGGCGCCGCGACGCCGTCGAGGGTCACCCGGCGCAGGTCGACGTAGTAGTTGGCCTCCTTGCCCGAGGCGAGCGTCACCCGGCCGCGCACCACGGCGAGGTTGGTGATCTGTTCGATGAGGTCTTCGCGGGCTGCCATGGCAGAACCGTATCGACCCCCCCATCGCCGAGTTGTCAGAATCTCAGCCGGCCCTGGCCGGCTGAGATTCTGACAACTCGGCCAAGAGAGGGCGGGGTCAGGAGAACCAGCCGCGGTTCCACGGCGGGGGCGGGGATGGCTCCGCGTCCGCATCGGTGAACGGGACGGCGCCGCCCACCCAGCGGTCGAGGTCGGCGCCCGCGACCAGCCGGTACGGGAAGGGCGCGCGGGCGATCCGCCGCTCGAACCCGACCAGCGGCAGGTCGGCGCCGGCGACCGCGACGAGGTTGCCGAAGCGGCGTCCCTTCCAGACGGGCACCTCGGCGCTGACCGCCACCTGCGCGAACGTGGCGACGAGCCCGGCGACACAGCGCCGGGACCAGCCGAACGGACCGGAGTCCGTGAGGTTCATCACCAGCAGTCCACCGGTCCGCAGCACGCGGCGCAGGTCGGCGAAGAACTCGGCGGTGGCCAGTTCCGCGGGCACGCTGGCCCCGGCGAAGGCGTCCAGGATCACCGTGTCCGTGCAGGCGGACGGCAGCTGCGCCACACCGGTGCGCCCGTCGACGGGGCGCACCTTGATCCCGCTGTGCCGGGGCAGGGGCAGCTGCGCCCGCACCTGCTCGGTGAGGGCCTCGTCCGGCTCCAGCACGACCTGGGCGGTGTGGGGACGGCGGGCCTCGACGAAGCGCGGCAGGGTGAGCCCACCGCCGCCGACATGGATCACCCGCACCCGCTCGCTGACCGGGCGGCGCAGGATCGTCTCGTCGAGCACCTCCGCGATCCGCTGCACGTACTCGAACTCCAGCCGCAGCGGGTCGCGCGGGTCCACCCACGACTGCTCGGTGCGCCCGTTGCGGACGACGAACCCGCCGCGGCTGATGTGGTCGGGGACGATCTCGCTCACCGCTGCCCTCCGCCCGAATCGACCTGCGTCCAGAATGCCCGCCCCGCCGGGGATCCGCGCGGCAACCACCCGGTGCGGACCGATTCGGCCAGGATGCGACGCGCCCTAGTTGCTCCTGCGGATCGCCCGGATGCCCAGCCACAGCCCGAGGGCGGCGAGGAGCAGCGCCGCGACCCAGCCCCACAGCACGACCGGGTTGCCGTAGTCGCCGGCGAACAGCGCCCGCTCGGCCTGCACCACCCAGTTCACCGGGTTGACCGAGGCAGCCACCCGCATCCAGCCGGGGCCGTAGTCCAGCGGCAGCAACATGCCGGACAGGATCATCAGCGGGAAGATCAGCGTCTGCTGGACGCCCCAGAACAGCCACTCGCGCTCCTTGGTGGCCAGCGCCAGCGTGTACGACAACGAGCCGAGGCCCACCCCGAAGACCGCCAGCAACGCCAGGCCCACGACCATGCCCAGGCCATGCACGGCGAAACCGAACGGCCAGGCGATGGTGGTGATCAGCAGGGACTGGACGATGATCGGCGCGATCTCCTTCAACGCCCGGCCGACCAGCAGGGACGACCGGGCGATCGGCGCCACCAGCGTGCGCTCGTGGGAGCCGGTCATCATCTCGTACTGCAGGTTCGAGCCGGTGGCGCCGGTGCCGAACAGCACGATCATCACCAGCACGCCGGGCACGAACCACTGCAGGGTCTCGCCGATCGGCGCGCCGGACTGGCCGACGAGCAGCGGCGCGAACAGCCCGAGGAAGACCAGCGGCTGCACCAGCGAGAAGATCAGCGAGAACGGGTCGCGGAGCACGGGCCTCAGTTCGCGTGTCAGGACGTGCCAGGTGTCTCGGGCGGCGTTCGGACGGACAGCGGTGTCGGGCGAGGTGGCGGTCATCGGGTGGCTCCTGCGGTCTCGGGGTTCAGGGTTTCGTCGGCCGGCGCGTCGTCGGAACGGGGTTCCTCGGCCTCGCGCAGGGTGCGCCCGGTGAGGGCGAGGAACACGTCGTCCAGCGTGGGCGGCACGCCGGTGGCCCGGACGACCTGCAGTCCGGCCGCGTCGAGGGCCCGGACCGCTCGCGGCAGCAGGGCGTCCCCGTCCGGTGTGGTGAGCACAACGGACGAGTCCTCGCGGCGCGCCTCCCGGTGGGTCAGCCCGGCGATCACCCCGAGGGCGCGCCGGGCGACCTCGGGGTCAGGGAAGCCGAGGGTGAGCAGGTCGCCGGCGAGGTTCGCCTTGAGCCGGGCCGCGGTGTCGTCCGCGACCACGCGGCCGCGGTCCATCACCATCACCCGCTCGGCGTAGCGGTCGGCCTCCTCCAGGTAGTGGGTGGTGAGGAACACCGTCGTGCCGTGGCGCTCACGCAGGTCGAGGATGTGCTGCCACAGGTTGGCCCGGCTCTGCGGGTCGAGGCCGGTGGACGGCTCGTCCAGGAACAGCAGCGGCGGGGCGTGCATCAGCCCGAGGGCCACGTCGAGGCGTCGCTTCTGGCCGCCGCTGAGCTGCTGCACCGTCCGGGTCGCGAACGGCGCGAGGTCGAGGGACTCGATCAGCGCCTCGGCCCGGCGCACGCTCTCCGCACGCGGGATGCCGTGGAAGAGACCCTGGCTGACCAGCTCGTCGCGGGCGCGCTGCGCGTAACTGCCGCTGGTGAGCTGCCCCACGTAGCCGATCCGGGCGCGGACGCCGGCCGCCTGGGTGAGGATGTCGTGGCCGACGACCCGGGCGGTGCCGGACGTCGGCGGGATCAGCGTGGTGAGCATCCGCAGGCTGGTCGTCTTGCCGGCGCCGTTCGGGCCGAGGAACGCGACGAGTTCGCCGCGGGCCACCTCGAAGCTGAGGTCGCTGACCGCCTCGACCACCTTCTGCTTGACCGTGAAACGCTTGGTGAGTTCCTGAGCCTGGATGATGGGTTCGTTACTCATGGTTCGAGGCTAGGACGAATTGCGGACGGTATCTGTCCGCGATCCGGAGCAGAATCTGGGTATGTCTGACACCACCGCCCGGGCGCTGAACCTGCTCAACCTGCTCCAGGTGCACCGGCACTGGCCGGGCGCCGAGCTCGCCGAACGGCTCGGCGTCACCGAGCGGACGGTGCGCCGCGACGTCGAGCGGCTGCGGGACCTGGGCTACCGGATCGAGTCCACCCCGGGGGTGGCCGGCGGCTACCGGTTGCGGGCGGGCAGCGCGGTGCCGCCGCTGCTGCTCACCGACGACGAGGCGGTGGCGATCGCGATCGGACTGCGGCTGGCGGCCACCCAACGACTCGTGGGCGGAGCGGAGACCACGCTCACCGCGCTGGCGAAGCTGGAGCAGGTGCTCCCCCGGGCCCTCCGGGAGCGGGTGAACGCCCTGGCCGCGACGGTCCGGCCGGCGTCCATCGGGGCCGACTCGGGCGCATCACCGGAGGTGCTCGGGGAACTGGCGCTCACCTGCCGCGACTCCGAGCGGGTCCGGTTCCGCTACACCGCTGCCGACGGCGCGGTCACCGACCGGCACGTGGAACCGCACCTGCTGGTGCCGTCCGAGCGGCACTGGTACCTGCTGTGCTGGGACCTCGACCGGACCGACTGGCGCAAGTTCCGGGTCGACCGGCTGGAGGACGTGCGCACCACCGGCGCCCGGTTCACCCCGCGACCGCTGCCCGAGGGCGACGACGAGGCCGGCCCGCTCGGCTGGGACCGTCCGACCGTGCAGGGCGAGGTGGTGATGGACCTGCCCCTGCCCGCCATGCTCGCCCACTTCGGGCAGTGGGGACGTGGCGCGGAGGCGGACGGCCCGGACCGCACCCGCTGGAAGATCGCCGGACCCGACGTCCGGGACCTCATGCACGCCATGTCGTGGGTCCCGGCCGGGGTGGCCTACACCGCCGAACTGCCGGAGACGGCCAGGGCCGAGCTGGCCGAGATCACCGGACGGATGGCGCAGGCCCTCAGCTCCCCGCCGCGATGACCACGGCGTCCAGCACCTCCGGCTCGCTGAGGATCTGGAAGTGGCCCATCGCCGCGACCGGGACGTTGGTGGCGCCGGGCAGGTGCGAGCCGTCGGGAATGTGCGGGTCGAAGGACGGGTAGATCGACGTGATCCGCGCGTTCAGGTCCGTCCGCGCGGCGAGTTCGAGGATGGCGGGGTCGTCGGGCGCGAGCGCGCGGATCGTCCGCGACGGCAGGAGCCGGGCGAGCCGGGAGCCGTGGAACGGCGTGGCGATGGCGACCAGCCGGGCGAGCCTGTCCTCGGCGTCGTGGGCGAGCATCCACTTGCCGACCAGGCCGCCCTTGCTGTGGGCCACCAGCACCACGTCCCGCAGGTCGCGCGCCCGGACGGCCGCCAGGACGAGCCGGCCCGCGTCGGCGATGCGGGCCCGGTTGTAGGCCAGTTCCGGCACGACATGGACGGGGTGTCCGGCGGCGTTCAGCCGGCGGGCGGCGGGCAGCAGCAGCGACCACGGCTCGAGCACGCCCGCCAGCAGCACGACCGGCCGCAACGCCCCCTCGGCGAAGGCTGCCGGCACGTCCCGGACGAACAGGACCTCGGCCTGGCGACCGACGGCGTAGCGGTAGTCGCGAGCCCAGCTGCGTCCGCGCCGCGCGGCCTCGCGCAGCCGGCGGACGGCGGCGTCCCTACCGGTGGGCGTGCTCATCGATGTGCCGCGCGATCAGCTCGGGGGAGGCGAACATGGTGGCGTGCGGCCCGGGCACGGTGACGAACCAGCCCTCGGCGAAGCGCCCGGCGAGGTCGCGCGCCCAGTCGCGCGGGACGATCGGGTCGTCCTCGCCGCAGATCACGAGGGTCTTGGCCTGCACCCGGGTGGCGACCTCCTCCATCTCGGCGCCCAGCAGGTGCGGGGTCTGCTCGATCATGTAGGGCACGCCGGCGCGGAACAGGTAGTCGTAGACGGCCATCGCGCTGACGTACGGGGGTTCCCTGAGGCCGTTGCGCAGCAGCAGGGCGGCGGCCTTCGGCAGCGAGCGCGCGCCGGGCACGATCACCGGGGCGATCAGGACGATGTGGTCGAGCTGGTCGGGGAAGTCGGCGGCCATCTGCACGACCACCTGGGTACCCATCGAGTGGCCGACGACGACCGGGTGGTCGAGGTCCTTGTCGGTGAGGTACTGGCCGACGATCCGGGCGTGGTCGGCGATGGTGATGTCCCGATTGGGCCGTGGGGACCGTCCGTAGCCGGGCAGGTCGATCAGGTAGACGTCGCCGCGCTCGGCGAGGGCGGCCGCGGTGGGGCCGTAGGAGCGGGCGGAGACGCCGATCCCGTGGACGAGGACGAAGTCCGGTCCGGACTTGTCGGTGAGACACGGGAACCGGTAGACGACCATGGACGCGTCGTCGTACGCGGCGCGGCTGGTGAAGTAGTCGACGGTGCCGACGTGGCGGGTGCGATAGCTGACCTCGTCGCGAGCGGTATGGCGGCGGGATCGCATGGTCGCAGCCTAGCCACGGCTGTTCGGCCACCCTCGCTCCTCACCACCCACCGCTCGCCCGAACCACCGGCTCGTCCCTCACCACCCACCGCTCGTCCCTCACCACCCACCGCTCGTCGAGCTTGTCGAGACGCCGGCATGTTCCGGGGAATCCCTGCCGTCCGGGCGCGGTTGAGGCACTGTAGGTAACAAGGAGGAAAGAACATGGCAACCACCACCACCGATCGCATCGCCGGCGCACCCACCACCGCCGACCAGGCGGCCCGCGCCGCCCAGTTCCTCACCCCGGTCGTGATCGACCTCGAGGCGCTCGTCGTCAACGGCAAGCAGGCCCACTGGCACGCCCGCGGTGCGAACTTCATCGGCATCCACGAGTTGCTGGACGATGTCGTCGCGCACGCCCAGGAGTACGCCGACACCGCCGCGGAGCGCGTGATCGCCCTCGGCCTGCCGCTGGACTCGCGGATCTCCACCGTGGCGAAGAAGACCACGCTGCCCGAGCCGGCCGCCGGCTTCCAGGGCTGGGAGGACACCGTCGCCGAGGTCGTCGGCATGATCGACGCCGCCCTCGTCACCGTGCACGCGGCGATCGCCGGCCTCGAAGGCAGTGACGTCTCCACCCAGGACGTCGCCGTCGAGATCGAGCGCGGCCTCACCAAGGACCGCTGGCTGCTCCAGGCGCACGTCTCCGCCTGAGCCGACCAACCGCTCCCTGAGGAGCGCAGCGCCACGAACGGTCCCTGAGGAGCGCAGCGTCACGAACGGTCCCTGAGGAGCGCAGCGTCACGAAGGGCGTGCATCATGCCTGCATCGGCTATGATGCAGGCATGCGCACAACAGTCGACCTCCCGCCTGCCGTACATCGCCGCGCCCGCGAGCTGGCAGTACAGCGCGGCGAGTCGTTGTCTGCTGTGCTGGCTGACCTGACCGCTCGTGGACTGGCGCAGTTGGCTGTTCCGGTAACGCTTCGAACCGATCCGCGATCGGGCCTGCCGGTGCTCTCTCTCGGCCGCAAGGTCACGTCCACGGAAGTCGCCGAAGCGCTGGACGACGAGTGACGGCGTACCTGCTGGACGCAAATGTGCTGATCGCCCTGACCATCGGCGAGCACGAACACCACGAGCGGGCCAGCGAGTGGCTGGCCGAGGTCGGGGAGTTCGCGCTCTGTCCGATCACCGAGGGCGCCCTCGTCCGGTTCGTGGTGCGGATGGGCGAGTCCGCGGCGACCGCCTCGGCCCTGCTCGCGGCGGTCCGCACGCATCCGCGGTGCCGGTTCTGGCCGGATGCGGTCTCCTACGCCGACCTCGACCTCAGCCGCATCCGCGGGCATCGGCAGGTCACCGACACATACCTGGTGGGCCTTGCTGCCGAGAACGGCGGCACGCTGGCCACGCTGGATGCCGCGCTGGCGGCGGCGCACCAGGAGGACGCAGAGCTGATCGGCGGTTGAGCCGCCCGACCCCACTTCTGCCGCGAGCGCGCCGGTGGCACACTCAGGCATGGCCGAGTCGCCGGACTCCACACTGACCCCGCGGGAGCGGGCGGTGCTGGAGTTGGTGCGCCGCCGGTGGTCGAACGCCGAGATCGCGGCCGAGCTGGTGGTGTCGGTGCGGACGGTCGAGACGCACGTCTCGTCGCTGCTGCACAAGCTGGGTGCGCCGAACCGCCGCGCGCTCGGCCGCGAGCCGGGTGCTGCACCGGCCGAGCCGGGCGTGACGACGACCATCCGGTTCGTGGAGGTGTCCGGCGGTGCGTCCCTCGCCGTGGCCGAGACGGGCACCGGACCCACTCTGGTCAAGACCGCCACCTGGCTCACCTAGGTGTGATGTCCAGGGACGTTGGTCGAGGTCGTGTGACGACACGGTTTGAGGTTGTG
>DAINOM010000101.1:0-12078 GCA_036735445.1 Propionicimonas sp. | reverse complement strand
GATCGCGTCCCTGCGGATGCGGATGAACGACGTCGCCACCCGCGACTTCATCCGTTCCGAGCTGCGCGAACTGCTGGAGGAGCTGCAGGAGCAGGGCGAAGAGGAGAAGGACGCCAGCAGGCCCGCCTAGGTCCCGCAGATTATCGGGTGCTTCCCCGGCGGGATTATCGTTGCGGGCATGTCCGACCTGACCACCGCCGTCCACGCTGCCCTCGCGACCGTCATCGACCCGGAGATCCGCCAACCGATCACCGACCTCGGCATGGTCGACTCGGTGGACGTGGACGCGTCCGGGCTGGCGGCGGTGACCGTCCTGCTCACGATCGCCGGCTGCCCCCTGTCGAACACCATCGAGAGCGACGTGACGAAGGCCGTGTCGGCCGTGCCCGGCGTAACCGGGGTGAACCTGACCCTCGGCACGATGACCGACGAGCAGCGCGCGGAGCTGAAGAAGCAGCTGCGCGGCGGCCGCGAGGAGCGGACGATCCCGTTCGCCAGGACGGACTCACTCACTCAGGTGCTGCTGGTGGCGTCCGGCAAGGGCGGGGTGGGCAAGAGCTCGGTCACCGTCAACCTGGCGATGGCGCTGGCAGCGAAGGGCAAGAGCGTCGGCGTGCTGGACGCCGACATCTACGGCCACTCGATCCCGCAGATGCTCGGCCTGATGGACGCGATGCCCACGTCCGTGGACGGCATGATCATGCCGGTGCCGACGATGGGCCTGCGGGTGATCTCGATCGGCATGCTGAAGGAGAGCCGCGACCAGGTGATCGCCTGGCGGGGCCCGATCCTCGACCGGGCGTTGCAGCAGTTCCTCGCCGACGTGTACTGGGGCGACCTCGACTACCTCGTCGTCGACCTGCCGCCGGGCACGGGCGACGTCGCGCTGTCGCTGGGCCAGAAGCTGCCGAACGCCGAGGTGCTGGTGGTGACCACGCCGCAGCAGGCGTCCGCCGAGGTCGCCGAGCGCGCCGGCACCATGGCGTCGATGCTGGAGCAGAAGGTGATCGGCGTCGTCGAGAACATGGCCTACCTGGACGTCACCTGCCCGCACTGCGGCCAGACCCACCGCGTGGACGTGTTCGGCAGCGGTGGCGGCGCGGAGGTCGCCGGCACCCTGAGCACCCGGCTCGGCTACGACGTGCCCCTGCTGGCCGAGGTCCCGATGGACCCGGCGATGGCCGCCAACGGCGACCTCGGCGTGCCCCTGGTCGCCACCGCGCCCGACCGTCCGGCCGCGGCGGCCCTGATGGCGCTCGCGCAGCGCCTTGCGTCCCGCAAGCGCAACCTCGCCGGTTTCAAGCTGGGCGTCACGCCGCTCTGAACGGAGAGGCCCCCTTTCCGTTCACGATGGGGACGGTTCCGCACTCGGTCCGGTCTCGTCTCGACAGGCTCGACGATCGGTGTGGTCCCGGTCTCCGGCGGCTACTCATCCTTGCGTAGTCCGGTGACCACTCGCTGCCCAGCGGGTATGGGGCGTGCGTAAGCGCTTACATCCCGACGAGGGGAGCCCCGGTGAGCGAACAGAGGTCCGGGCCGGCGACCATCTACGCGGTCGCCGAGAGTGCGGGCGTGTCCATCGCCACGGTCTCCCGGGTGCTGCAGGGGACGGACCGCGTCGCCAGTGCCACCCGGGATCGCGTGCTCGATGCCGCCCGGCGCCTGGACTACCTGCCCCGGGGATCAGCGCGCGCCCTCGCCGCCAAGAAGCACGAGGCGGTGGGCCTGATGCTGCCCGAGCTCACCGGTCCCTACTTCGCCGAGTTGCTGGTCGGGTTCGAGACGGCCGCGGCCGACCTGGGCTTCTCGGTGGCGCTGCTGATGACCGACGAGCCCGGCCTGTCCAGGCCGCTGCGCCAGCTCGCCGCGCGCGTGGACGGGCTCGCGGTGATGGCCCGGCCCGGCCAGCTCGCCGAGGACGATCTCGGCTCGCTGGCCCGGCGGCTGCCGCTGATCCGGCTCGCCGCCGGCGACCATCCGGACGCCCTCTGCACCGAGAACACCGGCAGCGCCCACGAGCTCACCGCCCACCTGTTCGGTCACGGCCGGCGCCGGCTGGAGTTCGTCGGAGACCCGGCCCTCGCCCCGGACGCGGCCGAGCGCTACGCCGGGTTCGTCGCCGCCCACGCCGCGTCGGGCCGCACCGCCGCGGCACCGGTCAGGGTCGGCTTCGCCGAGGCGGACGGACGCCGGTACGCACAGCATCTGCTCGCCGGCCCGCTCCGGCCGCTCGCCGAGGCCGCAGAGGCGGGACGAGGGTCTCGACAGCCTCGACCAGCGGCGGGGACGACGCCCCGTCCCGACGGCCTGGTCTGCGTCAACGACGAGGTGGCGGTGGCCCTGCTCGACGAACTGCAGCGGGCCGGGATCGCCATCCCCGAGGACCTGGCCGTCACCGGCTGGGACGACGTCATGACCGCCCGCTACACCCGTCCGGGCCTGACGTCGGTCGCCCAGCCCGTCCGCGAACTCGGACGGCTGGCCGCGACCAGATTGCACGAGCTCGCCACCGGCGGACACCCCGCCGGGTCCACCGTCCTGCCCACCCGGATCGTGATCCGCGGATCCTGCGGCTGCCCCGAGGAGCGGCCAATGCCCGCGGGCGGGACACGTCCGGGTCCCACCAAGGAGGAACCGAGATGAGAACACCCGCGATCGCCGTCCTCACCGTGGCGGCACTGGCCCTCACGGGCTGCGGCCGGCCGGCCGAGAACCCGGGCGGCGCAGTGCCGCAACCGTCCACCACCATCTCCGAGGGGCCGGCCACCGGCGAACTCACCGTCTGGGCGATGGGCGCCGAGGGCGAGAAGCTGCCCGACCTGCT
Source organism: Propionicimonas sp. (assembly GCA_036735445.1). Lineage (GTDB taxonomy): Bacteria > Actinomycetota > Actinomycetes > Propionibacteriales > Propionibacteriaceae > Propionicimonas. The sequence goes on along the minus strand of DAINOM010000101.1, from coordinate 9,254 downwards.
GAAGGACTTCGAGGCCGAGAACCCGGACGTGAAGATCACCGTGACCCCGATCCCGTGGGCCGCGGCACACGACAAGTTCACCACGGCGATCACCGCCCAGAAGACCCCCGACCTGGCCATGATCGGCACGACCTGGATGGGTGAGTTCGCCGGCCTCGGCGCCCTCGACCCGACCCCGGCCTCGATCGACAGGAACGTGTTCTTCCCCGGCGCGTGGAAGACCACCGAGGTGGGCGGCACGTCCTACGGCATCCCGTGGTACGTCGAGACCCGGCTGGTGTACTACCGCACCGACCTGGCCGAGAAGGCCGGGATCACCACGCCCCCGACCGACTGGGACGGCCTGAAGGCGATGGCCAAGGCGATGCAGGACAAGGCCGGGGCCAAGTGGGGGATCAACCTGCAGCCCGGCGGGACGGGCTCGTGGCAGACGGTGATGCCGTTCGCCTGGTCCAACGGGGCGCAGCTCAACAACGGCGACACCTGGACGTTCGACACCCCGGAGATGGCCGAGGCCCTGGAGTACTACCAGAGCTTCTTCACCGACGGCATCTCGAACAAGGCGCCCGCGCCGAACGAGACCGTCGAGCCGCCGTTCGTGGACGGCAGCCAGCCGATGTTCATCTCCGGGCCGTGGGAGATGAGCGCGGTCGAGAAGGTCGGCGGCAAGGGGTTCGCCGACAAGTACTCGGTGATGCCGATGCCCACCAGGAAGACCTCGTCGTCGTTCGTCGGCGGCTCGAACTTCGCGGTGTTCAAGGACTCGGCGAACCGCGACAGCGCCTGGAAGCTCGTCCAGTGGCTGGCCAAGCCGGATGTCCAGGTGAAGTGGTACCAGCTGTCGACCGACCTGCCGTCGGTGCAGTCGGCGTGGGAGGACCCGGCGCTGGCCTCCGACACCAAGCTGGCCACCTTCGGCACGCAGCTCCAGACCGCGGTCGCGCCGCCGTCCTTCGCCACCTGGGAGCAGGTCGCGGCCAGGTTCGACGCCGAGATCGAGAAGATCGCCAAGAGTGGCGCGGACGTGGGCAGCTCGCTGCAGACGGTCCAGTCCGAGGCCCAGTCGATCGGCACCGGCGGCTAGCCGTGGCCGCGCCCGGCGTCGCTGCCCCGGGGCAGCAGCTGCCCACCGCCGTCCCCCTGGTCGAGCCGCGCCGGCGACGCGGCCACCCGGGGGAGGGCAGGGCGGCGTGGATCCTCGCCATCCCGTTCACCCTGCTGTTCCTGACCTTCACCGCCTGGCCGGTGCTGCAGAGCCTGTTCATGAGCTTCACCGACACCCGGCAGAAGGACCTGCGGACGCCGTTCGCCGTCGACTTCATCGGTGTCCAGAACTATGCCAGGGCCCTGTCCGACCCCGTGTTCCAGAAGGCGGCCGCCAACACGGCCTACTTCGTGCTCGCGGGCGTCCCGCTCACCCTGGCGGTGGCGCTGGTCGCCGCCGTCGCGCTGGACAAGGGGATCACCAGGCTGCGCTCGATCTACCGACTGGGCTTCTACACCCCGGTGATCACGTCCATCGTCGCGGTCGCGGTGGTGTGGCGGTTCATCCTGCAGCCCGACTCCGGCCTGGCCAACACCGTGCTCGGCTGGTTCGGCATCCAGGGGCCCAACTGGCTGGGGGAGGTGCAGTGGGCGATGCCGTCGCTCATCCTGATGGCGGTGTGGCGCAACTTCGGCACCGGCATGATCATCTTCCTCGCCGGCCTGCAGGGCGTCCCGGCGTCGCTGCAGGAGGCCGCGGCGATCGACGGGGCCAACGCCTGGCAGCGCTTCTGGAACATCACCTTCCCGCTGCTCCGGCCGACGCTGCTGTTCGTGTCGGTGACCACGGCGATCGGCTACCTCCAGTTCTTCGAGGAGCCGTTCGTGATGACCTCGGGCGGCCCGCTGAACAGCACGATCTCGCTGTCGATGTACACCTACAACCAGTTCGGCTACGGCAACTACGGCCTGGCCGCGGCGATGAGCTACCTGATCTTCGTGGTCATCGCCGTGGTGACGGCGCTGCAGTTCCGGCTGCTGCGCGAGAACACCTAGGCGGCGACATGCGTCCTCGAGGATCGTACGGTCGGTGGTGGGTCTACCTGGTGCTCACCGTCGCGCTGGTGCTGGTGCTCGCACCGTTCGTCTGGATGGTGCTCGGCAGCTTCAAGGACGAGGGCGAGATCCGCCGCGTCCCGCCCACGTGGTGGCCGGAGTCCGCCACGCTGGACAACTACACGCAGCTGTTCGCCCGGCTCGACTTCGGCACCTACTTCACCAACTCGGCGATCGTCGCCGTGGTCGTGACCGCCGGCAACCTGCTGTTCTGCTCGATGCTCGGCTACGCGCTCGCGATGCTCGAGTTCCGGGGCAAGCGGGTGCTGCTCACCCTGGTGCTGGGGACGCTGATGATCCCCGGGGTGGTCACGTTCGTGCCGCTGTTCATCATCGTGGCCAACGCCGGGCTGATCGACTCGCTGCCCGGCCTCATCCTGCCGTTCCTGGTCACCCCGTTCGGGGTGTTCCTGATGCGCCAGTTCATCTCGGGACTGCCGGCCGACCTGCTGGACGCCGGACGGGTCGACGGGGCCGGCGAACTGGGCATCTTCGGCCGGATCATCCTGCCGCTGTGCGGCCCGGCCCTGGCCACGCTGGGCATCCTGACCTTCCTCGGCTCCTGGAACAACTTCCTGTGGCCGCTGGTGGTCGCCCAGACCGAGAAGAACTACACCCTGCCGGTGGCGCTCGCCCTCTACTCCACCGGCCAGAACAACACCCAGTACGGCCTGCTGCTGGCCGGCGCGTGCGTCGTGGTGCTGCCGCTGATGCTCGTCTTCCTGCTGTTCCAGCGGCACTTCGTGGAGGGCATCGCCACCACCGGAATCAAGTGAGGAACCGACCATGACCATCACCACCCCCCTGTCGCGCCGAACCCTCCTCGCCGGCGCGACCGCCGCCGGGCTGGCGGCCGGCCTGCCGATCGGCACGGCGGCCGCCACCCCGGCGCGCCGACCCGCCCCGGCCTTCGACTCCCGGCGGGTCGCCGGCTGGGCGCGGGACACCTGGACGTCGCTGGTCGCCATGACCGATCCGCGCACCGGTCTGCCGGCGGACAACATCCCGGCCTCGCTGGCCGCCGCCGACCGCAGCGGCTACACGTCGCCGACCAACATCGGCGGCTACCTGTGGAGCGCCGTCGTCGCCTGCGAGCTGGGGCTGATCGGCGAGGGCGAGCTCGTCCGCCGTTGCCGGCAGACCCTGCGGACCCTGGGGCGGCTCGAGCACCACAACCCGTCCGGGATGTACTACAACTGGTACGACCCGGCCACGGGCACGGTGCTGACCACCTGGCCGGAGGACGGCAACCGTGTCTACCCGTTCCTCTCCAGCGTCGACAACGGCTGGCTGGGGGCCGCGCTGTGGGTGGTGCGCAACGCCGTCCCGGGTGCGCGTGACCTGGCCGACCGGCTGTTCCGGCGGATGCGCTGGGACATGTTCTACGACGCCGACACCGCCCACCCGGGCGTCCGTCCCGGCGGACTGATCCACGGCGGCTTCTACGACGCGGCACCGCCGGACGGGTTCTCCGGCTACACCGGCAACCACATCGGGGTCGGCCCGGACGTCTGGTACACCAACCACCACTACGACACCACCGTGTCGGAGACCCGGATCACCAGCTACCTGGGCATCTTCACCGGGCAGGTCCCGGCGAAGCAGTACTTCGCGATGTGGCGGACGTTCCCCGCCTCCTGCGACTGGAACTGGCAGGAGTCGCAGCCGGTCGGGAAGAACCGCACCTACCTGGGGCTGGAGGTGTTCGAGGGCGCCTACCGCTACCGCGGCATGCGGATCGTCCCCGGCTGGGGCGGCAGCATGTTCGAGGAACTGATGCCCGACGTGTTCGTCCCCGAGGCGACGTGGGCGCCCCGGTCCTGGGGCCTGAACCACCCGCTGCACGTCCGCGCGCAGCGGGAGCACGGCCTGGTCGAGGCCGGCTACGGCGTGTGGGGCTTCTCGCCGTCGTCCAACCCGGACGGTGGCTACCGCGAGTACGGCGTGGACGCGCTGGGCCTGAACCCGGACGGCTACTTCTCGGACCAGGAGAAGACCAACTACGACCCCGGCTTCGGCACCTGTCGCGAGGCCACCAACCCCACCCCGACCTTCGGCGACGGCGTGGTCACCCCGCACGCGTCCTTCCTGGCCATGCAGCACGAGCCGCGCCAGGCCTACGCGAACCTGGTGACGCTGCAGCGCGACCACGCCGCGTACTCCGACGGCGGGTTCTTCGACGCGATCGCCAGTTCGTCGGGGACGGTGGCGAAGCGCTACCTCGCGCTGGACCAGGCGATGGTCATGGGTGCGATCGGCAACGTGCTCGGCCGGGACGTCGTCCGGCGGTCGTTCGCCACCCGTCCGGTCGAGCGGAGACTCCGTCCGGTGCTCGCGATGGAGCGGTTCGGCGCCGGCCTGGACTGAGCCCATGGAGCCAGACCTTCGTCGCGCCGCGGACGGGACCGCCTACCGCGACCTCAACCACAACGGCCGGCTCGACCCTTTCGAGGACCCGCGACGCAGCACCGCGGAACGGGTCGAGGACCTGCTCGGCCGGCTCGGCCTCGCGGAGAAGGCCGGCCTGATGTTCCACACCGTGATCGAGGCGGGCGAGGACGGTGAGGTGCTCACCGGGCCGGGCCGGATCAGCAAGTCGGGTACCGCGGAAGTGGTGCTCGGCAAGCACCTGAATCACTTCAACGTGCACGCGCTGCCCGAGCCGCGGCTCGCCGCCCGGTGGGCGAACAACCTGCAGGCGCTGGCCGCGCAGGCGCCGCACGGCATCCCGGTCACGATCTCCACCGACCCGCGGCACGCCTTCTTCGAGAACGCGGGGGCTTCCTTCGCGGCCCGCGGGCTGTCGCAGTGGCCGGAGCCGCTGGGCCTGGCCGCCCTGCGCGACCCGGCGCGCGTCCGCCGGTTCGCGGAGGTCGTCAACGCCGAGTACCGGGCGCTGGGCATCCGGGCGGCCCTGCACCCGACCGTCGACCTCGCGACCGAGCCGCGCTGGGCGCGGCAGGCCCAGACGTTCGGCCAGGATCCGGAGCTGGTCACCGAGCTGTCCCTCGCCTACCTGCAGGGGCTCCAGGGTGGCCGGGTGGGACGGGAATCGGTGGCCTGCACGGCCAAGCACTTTCCCGGCGGCGGACCGCAGGCCCTCGGCGAGGACGCGCACTTCCCGTACGGCCGCGAGCAGGTGTACCCGGCCGGCCGGTTCGCCGACCACCTGCGTCCGTTCCCGCCGCTGATCGCGGCCGGGGTGTCCGCGATCATGCCCTACTACGGCATGCCGGTCGGGCTCGAGCTGGACGGCGAGCCGATCGAGCCGGTCGGGTTCGGCTACAGCCGGCAGGTGGTGACCGGACTGCTGCGGGAGCGGCTCGGCTTCGACGGGGTGGTGCTGACCGACTGGGAGCTGGTCAACGACAACCACGTCGGCGACCAGGTGCTGCCGGCCCGCGCCTGGGGTGTGGAACACCTCGACCCGGCGGGCCGGATGGAGCGGATCCTGGCCGCCGGCGCCGACCAGTTCGGCGGCGAGGAGTGTGTGGAGCTGCTGCTCGGGCTGGTGGAGTCCGGCCGGGTGGCCGAGTCGCGGCTGGACGAGTCGGTGCGCCGACTGCTGGCGGTCAAGTTCGACCTCGGCCTGTTCGACAACCCGTTCGTGGACGAGGACGCCGCCGAGGAGGTCGTCGGCGCCCCGGAGTTCGTCGCCGAGGGGCGGCAGGCGCAGGCGGAATCGGTGACGGTTCTGGTCAACGCCGGGCTACTGCCGCTGCGGCCCGGCCTCCGGGTGTACGCGGAAGGCTTCGATGCCGCCGCGCTCGGACGGGGCTTCGACCCGGTGTCGTCGCCGGAGCAGGCGGACGTGGCGGTCGTCCGGCTGCAGGCGCCGTTCGAGCCGCGCTCGGACCTGTTCCTGGAGGCATGGTTCCACCAGGGCTCCCTGGACTTCCCGCCGGGCCTGGTGGTACGGCTGCAGCGGATCGCGGCGTGCTGCCCCTTGCTGGTGGACGTCACCTGCGACCGTCCGCCGATCCTCACGCCGCTGCTCGATGTGGTGTCAGCTCTGACGGTCAGCTACGGCACGGGCGATGCCCCGTTCGCCGAGTCGATCACCGGACGCGTCGCGCCCCGCGGCCGCCTGCCGTTCGACCTGCCGCGCTCGATGGCCGACGTCCGCGCCCACCCCGAGGACCAGCCCGGCTTCGACGACCCACTGTTCCCCTTCGGCCACGGCCGGTAGTGGCGGCAAATGGGGACAGACCCCTTTTCCACCACCCGTCCCCTTTCCGTTCAGATCGGGTGGACCGAGTGAGGAACCGTCCCCGGGTCTGGGGGCGCTCAGGCGACCGGGTGGCGCAGGATCGTCCGGAGCTTCTCCGGGGCCGCGCGGCGCGGGTCGCCGAGGTAGATCTCGTGGTGCCGGCCGCCGCGGGGACCGACGAGGTCGACGAGTCCGTGCTCGGCCAGGAACGCAGGCATCCCGGCCAGGGTCTGCGGCTCGGTCGCGTACGGACCGACGTGCAGCACCTGCGCGCAGCGGCCCTCGGCGAACCGCTCCAGCTGCAGCAACGCCAGTTCCGGCTGGTCACCCCGCTTCTTCCGCAGGTCGGCCAGGGCGGCGTCCACGTCGGCGGGACCGATCCGGTCCGGTACGGCGATCAGCAGCCGGTACTCCCAGTTGTCCGGGTGCGCGAGGTCGAAGTCGCCGCCGGTCAGCCACCACTGGCCCTGCAGCGGCATCACCGGCGCGTCGATCGGATCGACCGTCCGCTTCTTCAGGGCGAACCGCAGCGTGTACGCCAACCCGTACAGCGCCTGCAGGGCGGCCTCGAAGCCGGGGGAGTCGGACGGGCCGTGCCCGGGCTCGATCCGTCCGCTGATGTTCAGGTAGCCCAGCTCGGGCACGTCCACCAGTTCGAAGCGGCCCGGCTTCGGCTGGTAGAGGTGGCGCAGGTCCCGACGCAGGTCGATGGTCTCCATGGCGACAGCCTGCACCCTCCCACCGGGGCAGGGTCCAGTGCACAGCGATCCCACAGCACCCGCCCGGCCGGGCTGTCGGCACGCTGCAATAGGCTGGAGCAGTGACCACCAGCCGCGCCGTACCCCGCCGCACGATCCTCGCCGTCCCGGGCTCGTCCGACCGCTTCATCGAGAAGGCGCGGACGCTGGCCGTCGACGGCATCTTCCTCGACCTCGAGGACGCGGTCGCGCCGGCGGTGAAGGTCGAGTCACGGCAGCGGATCGTGTCCGCGCTCACCGACGATCGCGGGTTCGCTGCCGGTCTGGTGACCGTCCGGGTGAACGGCTGGGAGAGTCCGTGGACCTACGGCGACGTGATCGACGTCGTCACCGCCGCCGGGGCGCGGATCGACGCGCTGGTGCTGCCCAAGACCCAGTCCGCGGCGCAGGTGCAGGCGCTGGACCTGCTGCTCACCCAGGTCGAGCACACGGCCGGCCTGCCGATCGGCGGCATCGGCCTGGAGGTGCAGATCGAGGACGCGGTCGGCCTGCTGCATGTCACCGAGATCGCCGCGGCCAGCCCGCGGCTGGCGTCGCTGGTGTTCGGGCCGGGCGACTTCATGGCGAGCCTCGGCATGGGCGGGCTGAACGTCGGCGCGCAGCCGGCGGGCTATCCGGCCGACGCGTTCCACCACGTCCTGATGTCGATCCTGGTCGCGGCCCGCGCACACGGGCTGCAGGCCATCGACGGACCGTTCGTCGCGATCCGGGACGTCGAGGGCTTCCGCCGTTCCGCGGAGCTCAGCGCGGCACTCGGCTACGACGGGAAGTGGGTGCTGCACCCGGCGCAGGTGGATGTGGGTAATGAGGTGTTCTCGCCGAATCCTGCCGACTTCGAGCGGGCGGGGCGGATCATGGCGGCGTACGCGCACGCCACGCAGCTCGCCCAGGGTGCGGTCGGCGCGATCGTGGTGGACGAGGAGATGGTGGACGAGGCGGGGGTCAAGCTGGCCGCCGCGATCCTGGCCCGGGGGCGGGCCGCCGGAATGGAGGAGAAGTCATGAGCCAACCAGTTCCGAGGCTCAGCAGCCTCTTCAACCTCGAGTACCCGCAGTCGGTGGGCGTCTATGGCACCTACGACGAGGCGCAGCACGTGGTCGACTTCCTGGCCGATGCGCGGTTCCCGGTGGAGAACCTGTGCATCGTCGGCACCGACCTGAAGTCGATCGAGCGGGTGCTCGGCCGGCGCAGCTGGGGGACGGTGGTCGGCGCGGGCGTGCAGAGCGGGCTGTCGACGGCGCTGATGATCACCCTGCTGATGTGGGTGGTGATGCCGGCCGCCAACATCCTGCTGCTGTTCGTCTACGCGCTGGCGATCGGCATCCTGATCGGCATCGTGTTCGCGGTGCTCGGCTACTGGATGAGCCAGGGCAAGCGTGACTTCCGCTCGGTCTCCCAGACCATCGCGACCAAGTACGAGGTGCTGGCCGAGCACAAGGTGGCCGGGCAGGCGAGGGAGCTGATCGCCACCATGCCGGGCGCGAGGGCCGCACAGTTCACGCCCGCACAGGCGCCGGCGGGCTATCCGCAGACGCCCGGGTACGTCCCGCAGCCGCCGGCGGGCTACCCGCAGCCGGGCTACCCGCAGGGCGCCTATCCGCAGCCGGCGTACCCGCAGCAGCCGTATCCCGGCCAGCCGTATCCCCCGCAGCCGTACCCCGGCCCGCAGTACCCGGCGCAGTCGGCTCCCGGTGGCTCCGGTCTGCCCTGGGACGCTCCGCAGGTCGTGCCCGGCCTCGGCTATCCGGAGCCGACGAACGAGCCGCCAACCGTCCCGTCCCCGACACCCGAGGACGAGCAGCCGAAGCCCGACCGTCCGGAGTAGCCGGCGGAAAATGGGGACAGACCCCTTTTCCACCAGATGGCGGAAAAGGGGGTCTGTCCCCATTTCCCGCCACTCGGCGTCAGCTGTCGGCCATGTCTCCGGCGAGGTACTCGGCGTAGGCCGGCAGGTCGAGCTGGCCCGAGCCGGAGACGCCGATCACGATCACGGGCGACTCGCCGTCCTCGATCGCCTGGCGCGCCTGCCGGATCGCGCCGGCGATGGCGTGGTTGGACTCCGAGGCCGGCACGATGCCCTCGGCGCGGGCGAACATCACGCCCGCCTCGAACGCCTCCCGCTGCTTCACCGCGATCGCGTCGATCAGGCCCTCGTGGTAGCAGTGGCTGACCAGCGGCGCCATGCC
>DAINOM010000100.1:0-12080 GCA_036735445.1 Propionicimonas sp. | reverse complement strand
TGGTGATCGCCTCGAACGAGTAGTTGCGCGTCTCCCCCAGCACGACGTAGGCGGGGTTCGCGTCGGTCAGCACGAATCCGGCGTCGTGCAGCGCGGTGGTGATCCCGGCCTCACCGATCACGAAGGCCGTCTTCTCACCCGGCTGGCCCTTCAGGAACGCCCCGGTGGCCATCGCCGACGTCCACAGGTTCTGTTCGGGCACCGGCAGGCCGGAGCGCGCCAGCCGGGCGGCCAGGTCCCGCGGCGTGTAGGTGGAGTTGTTGGTCAGCACCAGGAACCGCCGGGACGTGTCCACCCAGCGCTGCAGCAGTTCCACCGCGCCGGGGATCGGCTCCTCCTCGTGCACCAGCACGCCGTCCATGTCGGTGAGGAAGCATTCGATGTCGCGGACATTCCGGTTCGGCATGGCCCAAGTCTTTCACCCCCGGGGATGGGCGAGAATGTGGTCCTACGGCAGAAGGAGTCGAAAGACATGAGCTCACCCGTCCGGCGTCCGCGGCGGCTGCGGACCACCCCGGCGATCCGCCGGCTGGTGGCCGAGACCCGCGTCCATCCCGCGCAGCTGCTGCTGCCGGTGTTCGTCGCGGACGGGCTGGGCGAGCCCCGGCCGATCGGCTCCCTGCCCGGCGTGGTGCAGCACAGCCTCGACTCGCTGCGGGCTGAGGCGACCCGGGCGGTGGCCGCGGGCCTCGGCGGGATGGTGCTGTTCGGCGTGCCGGATCCCGACGACAAGGATGCCTCCGGCTCTGCCGCGTGGGCCGACGACGGCATCCTGAACCGCGCCGTTTCCGCCGTCCGCCAGGAGGTCGGCGACGACCTCGTCGTGGTGGCCGACACCTGCCTGGACGAGTTCACCGACCACGGCCACTGCGGTGTGCTGGCCGAGGACGGGTCCGTCGACAACGACGCCACCGTGGAGCTGTACGTCCGGCAGGCGGTGGCCCAGGCCGGGGCCGGCGCCCACTTCGTCTCCCCCTCGGGGATGATGGACGGCCAGGTCGCCGCGATCCGCTCCGGGCTCGACCTGGCCGGCCACGAGGACGTCGGCATCCTCGCCTACGCCGTGAAGTACGCCTCCGCGTTCTACGGGCCGTTCCGCGAAGCCGTCGGTTCGTCCCTCGTCGGCGACCGCCGCGCCTACCAGCAGGATCCGGCCAACCGCCGCGAGGGTCGCCTCGAGGCCGCCCTCGACGAACTCGAGGGTGCCGACATCCTGATGGTGAAGCCTGCCAGCCACTACCTCGACGTGCTCGCCGACGTGGCCGCCCGCGCGGCCGTCCCCGTCGCGGCGTACCAGGTGTCGGGCGAGTACGCGATGATCGCCGCCGCCGCCGAGCACGGCTGGATCGACCGACGGGCCGCACTCACCGAGGCCACCACCGCGATCGTCCGGGCCGGCGCCGACATCGTGCTCACCTACGCTGCCCTCGAACTCGCCGGGTGGCTGCGATGAGCACCAACTCCGAGGCCTTCGAGCGGGCCCGTGCGGTGATCCCCGGCGGAGTGTCCTCGCCGGTGCGGGCGTTCGGTTCCGTCGGCGGGACGCCGGTCTTCGTGGCCCGGGCCGAAGGTGCGCACCTGTACGACGTGGCCGGCCGCGAGTACGTCGACCTGGTCGGTTCGTGGGGTCCCGCGATCCTGGGCCACGCCCGGCTCGAGGTGGTCGCCGCCGTCCAGGCGGCGGCGGCGCGCGGACTCTCGTTCGGCGCCCCGACGCTGGCCGAGGCCGAGCTCGCCGAGCTGGTCCGCGAGCGGGTGCCGCCGGCGCAGAAGGTGCGGTTCGTCTCCACCGGCACGGAGGCGTGCATGACCGCCGTCCGGCTGGCCCGGGGAACGACCGGACGCGACCTCGTGGTCAAGTTCGCCGGCTGCTACCACGGCCACTCCGACGCCCTGCTGGCCGCGGCCGGCTCCGGCCTGGCCACCGCCGGCCTGCCCGGTTCGGCGGGCGTGCCTGCCGCCGCGACCGCCCAGACCCTGGTGGTGCCCTACAACGACCCGGACGCGATCCGCGAGGTCTTCGAGCGGCGCGGCGCGGAGATCGCGGCCGTGATCACCGAACCCGCGGCGGCGAACATGGGCGTCGTGCCGCCCGCGCCCGGCTTCAACGAGCTGCTGCGGGAGCTGACCACCGCCCACGGTGCCCTGCTGATCTACGACGAGGTGCTCACCGGCTTCCGGGTCTCCCCCGCCGGCTGGTGGGGTCACGAGGGACGGACCGTCGCGCCCGACCTGTTCACCTTCGGCAAGGTGGTCGGCGGCGGCATGCCCCTCGCCGCGATCGGCGGCCGGGCCGAACTGCTCGACCTGCTGGCCCCCGTCGGGCCGGTCTACCAGGCGGGCACGCTGTCCGGGAACCCGCTGGCCACCGCGGCCGGGATCGCCACCCTGCGGCTCGCCGACGCCGGCGTCTATGCCCGCGTGGACGCGGCGGCGGCGCGGCTGGCCGCGGAGGTCACCGCTGCCCTGGCCACAGCGGGCGTCCCCCACGTCCTGCAGCGCGCGGGGTCGCTGTTCAGCGTGTTCTGGGGTCTTGAGACGCCGGTGCGCGACTACGCGTCCGCCCAGCGCCAGGACACCGGCGCCTATCGCGCGTTCTTCCACACGATGCTGGACGCAGGGGTGGCGCTGCCACCGTCCGCGTACGAGGCGTGGTTCCTGTCCGCCGTCCACGACGACGCGGTCCTCGACCGGATCACCGCGGCCCTGCCTGCGGCGGCGCAGGCCGCCGCTAGCTCGAGGTCTTGATCGCCACCCAGCCGCTGCTGGTGCTGCTGTTGCCGTCCACGGTCCAGGTGAGCTTGTAGTAGTAGTTGGTGCCCGGGGTGAGCGAGCACGTACCGGGCGTGATCAGGGTGGCCCCCGTCGCGCACGTCGGGCCCGCGACGGCCTGCACGGCGACCGGGGTAGTGCGCTGGGTGGTGGTGCCGTCGCCGAGGCGCCCGTTGGTGTTCAGGCCCCAGCAGTACGCCGCCTCTCCGGACACCGCACAGGTGTGGTAGGTGCCGGTGTTGATCTGGTCGACGGTGCCGGAGAGCACGCCGGACGTGGTCACCGCCACCGGGGTCGAGCGGTCGGTGGTGCTGTTGTTGCCGAGCTGGCCGTTGCCGGCCTCGCCCCAGCAGTAGGCCTTTCCGGCCGCGATGACGCAGGTGTGGTACAGGCCGGCGGTGAGGCTGCTCAGCGCGCTGCCCGTGCTCCACGGCAGCGAGGTGACCGCGACCGGCACCGTGGTGGTCGCGGTGCTGTTGTTGCCGAGCTGGCCGGAGACGTTGTAGCCCCAGCAGTACACCTTCGCGGACGCGATCACGCAGGTGTGCGCCTCGCCGGCCGCGACCGAGGTCACGGTCTGCCCGCTCAGCACGCCGGTGGCGACCACGGCGACCGGCACCGAGCTGTTGGTCGCGGCGCCGCTGGAGTTGATGCCCAGCTGGCCGGAAACGTTGGAGCCCCAGCAGTAGACCGCCCCGCCGGCGACCGCGCAGGTGTGCGCGGCACCGGTGGCGATCGCCGTCACCGTCTTGCCGGTCAGCAGGCCCTGCACCAGCACCGGAGACGTCCGCGTGGTGGTCGAGCCGTCGCCGATCTGGCCGCGGGAGTTGTCGCCCCAGCAGTAGACCTTGCCCGCGGTGAGCGCGCAGGTGTGCATGTAGCCGCTGGCCACCGCGGTGACGTCGGCGAGCGAGCCGGCGGTCACCGGGACGCGGCTGGTGGTCGTGCTGCCGTTGCCGAGCTCGCCGTGGCTGTTGTTGCCCCAGCAGTACACGCCGCCGTCGGCGATCGCGCAGGTGTGCTGGCCCTCGCCGCTGCTCGTCGCCTCCATGCCCGGGACGATCGCGGTGACCGTCTTGCCGGACAGCACGCCGGTGGCGAGCACCGGGGTGGGGGTCGAGCTGCTGGTGGTCGAGTTGTTCCCGAGCTGGCCGTCGGAGTTGTCGCCCCAGCAGTAGGCCGCGTCCTCGAGGATGGCGCAGGTGGAGCCGGTGCCGGCGCCCACCTGGCTCACGGCGAGGGTGGAGGTCCGCTTGGCGAAACCGCCGCGATCCTGGAACGCCAGCCGGCCGCCCTTGTAGAGGGTCACCGCGTTGGCGCCGCCGGAGCTGGTCGCACGCTGCAGGGTGAACTCGGCGTAGGACTTCGAGAGCTCGCTGACCTGGTCCCAGCCGAGAGTGAGTGAGGTGGCCGCCTTGGCCGTCGCGGACGGGCTGACCGCGTCCCTGGTCTTGGTGGTCACCTTCACCAGGCTGCTGTCCGGAGCGTTCCACGTCCCGATGCTGTAGCCGAGGCCGGCCCAGTAGTCCGTGCCCTGGACCAGCGAGCATTCCGTGCCGTCGTTGCGGACGGCGCCGGTCGGGCAGACCGCGCCGGTGATCGCCACGTTGACCGGGACGTTCGACGTGTTGGGCGAGGCCTTGTGGCCGAGCTGGCCGGCGGAGCCCGCACCCCAGCAGGCGCCGGGAGTGGCGCCGGTGGTGCAGGTGAGCGCCGAGCCCGCGCTGATCGTGGTCAGGGTGCGCCCGGACAGGATGCCGGACGTGACCGTCACCGCGACCGGGGTGCCGTTGTTGGTGTTCGACGACCCGTTGCCGACCTGGCCGGAGCTGCCCAGGCCCCAGCAGTGCGCGGCGCCGCCGGCGATCGCGCAGGCGTGGCCGCTGCCGGCCGAGATCGCGGTCACGTTCGTGCTCGCCGCGAGCGTTCCGGTGACGGCCACCGGGGAGTTCACGACGCTCGTGCCGGTCGTGCCGTTGCCGAGCCGCCCGCTGGTGGTCGTGCCCCAGCAGTTCGCCGTGCCGTCGGCGACCGCGCAGCTGAAGCTGTCGCCGGCCGAGACGGCGCTGACCGACTTGCCGTTGAGCACGCCTGTCGTGGTGACCGCGACCGGCACGTTCGACGTGGCCGAGGCCGAGTTGCCCAGCTGGCCGTTCGTGCCGAGGCCCCAGCAGTAGGCCAGGCCGTCGGCGACCGCGCAGCTGTGGGACGTGCCCGCGCTGATCGCGGTGACGGTCTTGCCCGAGAGGACGCCGCTCGCGGTGACGGTGACCGGGACGCTCGAGTTCCCGGTGGCGGAGTTGCCGAGCTGGCCGCTGCCACCCAGCCCCCAGCAGTACGCGGCGCCGTTCGCCACGGTGCAGGTGTGGGTGCCCCCGGCGGAGATCGCCGTGACCGTCTTGCCCGACAGGACGCCGGTCGCGACCACGGCCGTCGGCGTGGCGGTGTTGGTGGTGCCGTTGAGCCCGGTACGGCCGTTGCCGCCGTTGCCCCAGCAGTACGCCGCGCCGTCCGCCACCGCGCAGGTGTGGTCGGCGCCGGCGCTGACGTCGGTGACCACCTTGTCCGCCAGCAGCCCGCCCACCAGGGTGGGCGTGTTCGTGGTCGTCGTCGAGCCGAGCCCGAGGGCGCCGGCCGCGCTGGTTCCCCAGCAGTACAGCTGGCCGCGCGCGATCCCGCAGGCGTGGGTGCCGCCGGCGGCGATGTCGGTGAGGTTCAGCGTGCCCGTCTCCGCGACGGAGCCCTGGGTCTGCTTGTAGCTCAGCGCCGGACCGGTGTAGACGGTGCTCGCGTTCGCGCCGCCCGCCGACGTGGCACCGGTCAGCCGGTACTGCGGCGTGGCCCACGGGTTGGTGGGCTGGTTCTCGCTCCAGTCGGCCGTGACCGTGGAGCTGGACGAGGTGAGCTTCGGCGAGATCGCCGTGAGCGTGCGGGCGGTGAACGTCGCACTGGCCTTCTCGGTGTCGACGAAGCTCGCGAGCGTCGCCTGCTGCTGCCAGACCAGTGTCATGGCGGCCAGCAGGCCGAGCCCGAGCGCGCCGAGCCGCCGGCGGCCCCTGCGGGGTACCGGAAGGTAGCGCAGACCCCTCCTCACTGCGCCACCTCCCGGCCGGTGTCCCGCCGGCGCCCGCCGGCGAGCCGGACCACCACCAGTCCGGTACCGATCGCGGCCCCGGCCAGTGCCAGGGTCCTGGTGACGCCGCCGGCGCCGGTGTAGGCGAGGTCGTCGCTCGAACCCGAGCCGTCCCCGTCCCCGTCGCTGACCGCGTCGACGAGCTCGCCGGCACCCCAGGCCGCGAGCTTGAGATTCGCGTGCACGTCCGGGTCCTCGCGGTTGAGCGTCGCCCGCACCTGCACCCAGATCGGGATGCCGGCCTCGGTGACGCCCAGCTCGCGGGTGTCGTCGTGCGTCGCCGGCAGGAAGGCCTGGTCCAGGGGCGTGCCCGTGACCCACTCCTGCGCACCCGCGGCGCAGGTCCCGGCCTGCCACCGCTCGGGGCAGGCGGCCACGTCCACCGTCAGGGCGTCGGCGTTGGCCGAGCCCGCTGCGAGGCCGAGGCCGACGTGCACCGCACCCTCCTCCTCGCCTCTGGTCGTCACGCCGACCTGCCAGAACACCGGTTCGTCCGGCACCATGCCGGACATCGCGGCCTCGTCCGACACGACGGTGAGGACCAGGTGGTCCCCCACGACCTGTCGTTCGGTCTCCGCGGCCTGGGCCTCCGTGCTGCCCAGCAGCGACGAGCTCGCGACAACGGCGGCGGCTGCGACCGCGGTCGCCCTGCGCGCCTGTCGCGGCCAGAACGCCCAGGTGACCAGGGTCCCGGCGAGCAGCGTGAGCACGACCATCAGCCGCGGATCGCGCAGGCCGGCGAAGTAGCCGGCCACCCCCGGCACGGACGCGACCACGAGGCGGGCCTCGGAGATCACGTAGGGCTGGAGGTCCTCGGACGTGTTCGCATCGCCGCGCATGGTGATCACCCGGGTGGACTCAGCACCGGGCAGCGGCGAGATCGACGTGATCCGGTGAGTGATCGGGAGCTGTCCGGGACGCTCCACGGTGGTGATGTCCCCCACCTTGAACTCGCTCGCCGGCAGCAGCCGGACCAGGGCCGCCGACCCCGCGGGGATCGTCGGCGACATCGAGCCGGTGGAGAAGAGGATGACGGAGAAGCCCCACACGTGCGCGGCCACCGCGGCGCCGAGGCTGGCCAGCCCGAGCCCGCCGAGCGTCCACAGCAGCACGTCGACGACGCGCTGGCGGAACGCACGCAGGCCGCCGCGACGCCCGGCGCTCGCCGGAACGTCGTCGACCGCCCTGCGGGGTCGTGAACTGGCCATGGTGAAGGGGGTCTTCCTATGAGCCGAAGCCCCGGCCGGGCTCGCGGGCGCGAGCCTGGCCGGGAACCGGGGGGAAATCGGTCAGGTCAGCTGGCGCTCGACGTGGCCGTGAAGGTCCACGTGCCGGTGCCGGTCTGGCCCTGCGTGATCGCGCCGGCCGTCACCTTGAAGCACAGGTTGACGGTGGCGCCCGCGCTGGTCGTCGGCGTGCCCTTGGTCAGGTTGAAGGTGCTGGCGCTCGCCGTGCCCACCGTCGTGCCTGCGGGGACCAGGGTGGTGCCGGCGGAGAGTGCGGCGTCGTCACAGGTCGAGGACGCGACCGTGGCGAGCTGGTAGGTCAGGCCGCCGACCGAACCACCGGAGGTCGCGGCGAGCGCGACCGTTGCGTCGTTGGTGGTGTTGGCGGCGAGGCGCACCTGGTAGGTCGAGTAGACGGTGCTGCCCGGCTGCAGGTTGTTGAACGGGGTGCTGAAGGAGAGCGCGGCACCCGGCGCTGTGGTGTTGTCGGCCCAGGTGGTGCCCTTGTCGGCGCTGCCCTGCATGTTGAAGCGGCCGGCGGTGAAGGTGCCAGTGGCAACCTCGGTGTCGTTCCACGCGGCCAGAGTGGCCATCGTGCCCACGCCGAGGACGAGTCCTCCGGCGAGGATGGCGGCGACCTTGCGGCCCCTCTGCCGCTTGGTCTCGGTGGTGTCAGTCACGGCTGTGCCCTTTCTTGTCGCCCCTATTGGACGGATGAGTAGCTAGAGAATAACCCGCCAACATTCTCGAAACAAGTTCTCGATGAACCTTGATGGGCCTCGGACGGGCTTCGCTTAATCATGGTTAAGAGGCTGAGCGTGAGCGTCGCCCACCCGCTGAAACCCCTTGTCACCCGCAGGAGAGTCACCCGCGCAGGGCGTCGTCACCCACTCGGATGACATTTCTGGAAAGGCATTTGTCACCCACTCAGGGACGTGTTCAGAACATCACTTGTCACCCATTGGGGGACGTCGCGGATTTCAGAATGTCACCCATTCGGGGACGTGAGGAAACGACGTTGCCGCCATTTTGTGAACAGCCGCGCACGGGCGGGATCCGGACCCCTCCGACGGATCCCGCCCGCGCGGCCCGTGCCGGCTACTTCGAGGTGGCCGTGAACTGCCAGGTGGACGACCCGGCCTGGTCCTGGGTGAGGTCGTGACCCGCGGTCACCACGAAGCACAGGTTGACCGCCGCCCCGTCCGCGCCGCCCGCACCCATCGCCAGGTCGAAGGTCTGGGCGTCGGTCACCGTGCCGACCGGGCCGGTCGCAACGAGTTCCGTGCCGGTGCTGTCGGCGTCGCAGCCGAACGACTCGGTCTGGATCAGCCGGTAGCTGAGGTGGTCGACATCGCCGCTGACCACCGGGTTGGTCACGGCCACGGTGGCGTCGTTGGTGGTGTCCGCGGTGAGCCGCAGCGCATAGGGCGCGTAGATGGTGTCGCTCGGCGTCAGGTTGTTGAACGGCGCGGTGAACGTCAGGCTCGCGGCGTCCCCGGTGGTGGCGTGGTCGGTGAACGCGACACCGTCGGCCGAGCCCTGCAGCTTGAAGGTGCCCGAGCTGAAGGTGGCGGACGCGAACTCGCTGTCGTTCCACGATGCCAGGGTGGCCATCGTGCCGATGCCGACGACGAGACCGCCGGCGAGGATGGCTGCGACCTTGCGGGAGTTCTTCCGCTCGGACGGACGGGTGTTGGTGGTCATGCTGGTGTCCCCTCTTGAGATCTGCTGGATGAGTACTGCTGGTTGTCTGTGCTGATTGGTCTGGCTGGTGGGTTGCCGACGGCACCCGGACGGGCGGACGGCGCTCAGTCGGCGACGGACTCGGCGGCGAGCTTCCACACGTACGAGCCGGTCTGGCCCTGCGGCAGCCGGTTGCCGCCGCTGACGGCGAAGCAGAGCGTGAGCGTCTCGCCGGCTTCGTCCACGGTCGCGCCCTTCGACAGGGCGACCTTCGGCCCGCGGTAGGTGGTTCCGTCCATCGAGAATCCCATCGAGTTGTCGACGTCGTACGGCTTCCCGGCGCAGCTTCCCTCCAGGTCGCGCCACAGGTACACCGCGACCCCGGTGAGCGCACCGGTCGTGCCGGCGCCCTCGACCCGCACCAGGGCGTTGTGGGTGGTGCCCTTGGCCAGGCGGACCTTGAACTCCCCGCCGGCCCAGTCGCCAGGGCTCAGGTTCTCGGCGGGAGCCTCGAAGGTGAGGACGCCGGGTTCGTCCACCGTGGGGTGCTGGCTGAAGGTGAGTCCACCGTCCGTGCTCCCCTCGAGGTCGAAGTGGCCGGCGGTGAAGGTGGCTCCGGCGAACTCGGAGTCATTCCATGAGGCCAGCGTCGAAATGACGCCGACGCTGGCGACCAGGCCGCCCGCGAGGAGGGCGGCGATCTTCCGGCGGCCGCGGGTCTGCGGCGATTGGTCAGGTGTGTTGGCGGTCACGAATAGTGCCTTTCTGGGTTGCGGATGTTTGTTTCGCAGAGAATGGGCGCACGGCGCCGCCAATACAGGTACTGGACGGCCTTTGGTGCGCGTCGGCCGCGCCGGTGCGCGGCAAAGCTGGCACGCCGACGACGGCATGCACTGTGTGTGCCCTACGGGCACCCGTCGGTCGCTACCGCTAGGTGCGACCCGGTTCCGGCGTGATGGCGGTCACGCGACTCCCCTCCGTTACTGTCCCCTCATGCCCGTATCGGGCACTCCCGACAGTAGCGAAAATGCGTAGGTTTCGCCGTCCCCGGATTAACCGTATACGCCCTTTCCAGTGCGGTCCTATACGCAGGTTAATCGCTGCCAAAACACTGTCCCCCGGCCGGGTGATCGTCTCGTCACCCATTGTGGGACGTCAGTATGCGCGGTTGGTCACCCTTATTGGGGACGTGGCCCGGAAATGCCGAAATGTCCCCCATCGGGGGACATTTCGGTGTCTTTGGTGAGGCGGGTTTTCAGAAAGCGCGCAGGACCGCTCCGTACCTCTGCGCCGCCACCGCGACCGCGGCGTCGCGTGCCGCCGCCGTCTCCGCGTCGGTGAGGGTTCGGTCGGGTGCCCGGAACCGCAGCGCGAAGGCGAGCGAGCGATGTCCCGGTGGCACCTGCCCGCCCGTGTACACGTCGAACAGGCTGACCGACTCCAGCAGGTCGCCGGCGCCGTCCACGAGGGCCCGGCGCACCTCGCCCGCGCCCACCCCGGGCGGGACGACGAGGGCCACGTCCTCCTTCGCGACCGGGTGCCCGGAGACCGGCGCGATCGAGCCCGCGCCGGGGGCGAGCCGGACGAGCGCGGCCAGGTCGAGTTCCACGGCCGCCGTGCGCTCGGGGAGGCCGAACGCGCGGACCGCGTCCGGGTGCAGTTCGCCGGCATGACCGATCACCTCGCCCGCCACGACGAGCTCAGCGCACCGCCCGGGGTGCCATGGCTCGCGCCGGGCGGGTCGCCGCTCGACGCTCGCCCCGACGGTGGCCGCGGCCACGTCGGCGAATGCGAACGCCTGCTGCCAGCCGGCCGCGACGCCCGCGTCCTGCCAGCCGGCCCGGCGCCACTGGCCGCAGACGACCCCGGCCAGGTACCGCGGCTGCCGCGGCAGGGCGGCCTCGATCGCGGCGAGCTCCGCCGCGGACGGGCGGCCGTCGACGGCCGGGATCGGTGTGGCCTCGCCCGATCCGGCGAAGAAGACGCTGCCGGCCTCGAAGAGCGCCAGGTCGTCGTTGCCGCGCGACGTGTTCCGTCCCACTGCCGCGAAGAGACCCGGCAGGATCGACGTGCGCAGGAACGGCGCGGTCTCCGCCAGCGGGTTCGCCAGCCGGACGAGCGCCCGGCGGTCGTCGTCCGCGGGCACCGACATCCGGTCGAGGTCCTCGGTGCTGGCGAACGGGAAGGTGAGCACCTCCACGAACCCGGCGTGCGCGAGCGCAGCACCGACGGCCCTGCGCGCACGCTGGCTGACCGTGAGGCCACGGCCCACCGGAGCCGGCGGCACCACGGACGGCAGCGTGTCGAACCCGACCTTGCGGCCCACCTCCTCGACGTAGTCGTAGGGGTCGCGCAGGTCCGGCCGCCAGGTCGGCGGCACCATGCTCAGCCGGACGTGCCCCGGGCTCGCCGAGGGGTCGATCTCCACGTCACAGCCGCTCTCCCGCAGGATCTCCACCACACGGTCGGGCGACACCTCCACCCCGAGGATCCGGGACGGCAGGTCGGCGTCGATCGTCTGGGCAGGCATCGCCGGCACCTCGCCGACGACGGTCTCCGCGGCGGACAGCGTGCCGCCGGCGAGTTCGACCAGGAGCTTCGCGGCCAGGCGTGCGGCGCTGTAGGCGGCGTTCGGATCGACACCACGGTGGAACCGCCTGGACGCCTCCGAGGGCAGGTTGTGCCGGCGCAGCGTGCGCGAGATCGTGGTCGGCTCGAAGTTGGCCGCCTCGATCACCACGTCGGTGGTGGTCTCCCGCAGTTCGGTGGACTGGCCGCCCATCACGCCGGCGAGCCCGATCGGACCGGTGTCGTCGGTGATCAGCAGGTCGTCCCGGTCGAGGTTCCGCGTGACGTCGTCGAGCGTCACCAGCCGCTCCCCCGCGGCGGCCTTGCGCACCACGATCGGCCCGGTCAGCAGCGTCGCGTCGTAGGCGTGCAGCGGTTGTCCCGTCTCGAGCATCACGTAGTTGGTGATGTCGACGGCCAGCGAGATCGAGCGCATGCCGGCCATCACCAGACGCCGCGCCATCCAGCGTGGAGTGGGCCGGGACGGGTCGATGCCGGTCACCGTGAGGGCCACGAACAGCGGGCACGCGGGATCCTCCAGCCGCACCGGGTACCCGTCCGCCTTCGCCGTCGGGGTCCCCCGGTCGATCACGTCATGGAACGCCACACCGAGGTTCTGGCCGGCCTCGCGGGCGAGCCCGCGGATGCTCAGGCAGTAGCCGATGTCGGGGCTGACGTCGATCTCCAGGACGTCGTCG
>DAINOM010000099.1:10255-12148 GCA_036735445.1 Propionicimonas sp. | reverse complement strand
AGCAGGATGGCCGGCCAGATCACCGAGTGGAAGGTGATGTTGTCCTTGCCCATGAAGTAGTACGACCTGGCGTCCGCCGCCTGCCACCAGAGCTTCCACGCGTCCGGGTCGCCGGAGCGCCGCGCCCACTCGACGGCCGCCGACAGGTAGCCGATCACCGCGTCGAACCAGACGTAGATCCGCTTCATCGCGGCGTCCTCCCAGCCCTCCAGCGGGATCGGGACGCCCCAGTCGAGGTCGCGGGTGATCGCCCGCGGACGCAGCTCCTTGAGCAGGTTCAGGCTGAACTTCATCACGTTCGGACGCCAGTCCGTCCGCGTCGCCAGCCACTCCCCCAGCGCCCCGGCCAGCGCAGGCAGGTCGAGGAAGAAGTGCTCGGTCTCGATGAACTCCGGCACCTCGCCGTTGATCCGCGAGTGCGGGTTGATCAGGTCGATCGGGTCGAGCTGGCGACCGCAGTTGTCGCACTGGTCGCCGCGCGCGCCGTCATAGCCGCAGTGCGGGCAGGTGCCCTCGATGTAGCGGTCGGGCAGCGTCCGGCCGGTGGACGGGGAGATCGCCCCCTGCTGCACCTGCGCCACCACGTAGCCGTTGTCGTGCAGCGTCCGGAACAGCTCCTGGACGACCGCGCGGTGGTTGAGCGTCGTCGTACGCGTGTACAGGTCGTACGAGCAGCCCAGCGCCTGCAGGTCCTCGGCGATCACCTGGTGGTACTTGTCCGCCGTCTGCCGGGGGGTGAGTCCCTCCTTCTCGGCCTGCACCTGGATCGCCGTGCCGTGCTCGTCGGTGCCGGACACCATCAGCACGTCGTTGCCCGCCATCCGCTGGTAGCGGGAGAAGACGTCGGACGGGACGCCGAAGCCGGACACGTGGCCGATGTGCCGCGGGCCGTTGGCGTAGGGCCAGGCGACGGCGGCGAGGATGCGGGAACTCACGATCGCTCATCCTATGCGGTGCCCGCACCATCACCGGTGCCAGGCCCAGCCACTACCACGCCACCAAGGGGTGAGACGCTCACTGAGCGCGCAGGAGTGCCCAAATCGGCCGCGTTCCACATCTGCCGGGCTTACCCGTACCATGAAGGACGTGACCCCTGAGTTCATACTCTTGGCGCTCGTTGTTATCACAGCGTTGGCCTTCGATTTCACGAACGGCTTCCATGACACGGCAAACGCCATGGCCACGTCGATCGCCACGAAGGCGCTGACCCCGAAGGCCGCGGTCACGCTTTCCGCGATCCTCAACCTCGTCGGCGCGTTCCTGTCCGTCGAGGTGGCCATCACCGTGACCAACGCTGTGATCCGGATCCAGAATCCGGACGGGACGCCGAAGCCCGAGCTGATGGCCGATGGGGGTCACGGCCTGCTGCTGATCCTGATGGCCGGTCTGGCCGGCGCCATCATCTGGAACATCCTCACCTGGCTTTGGGGACTGCCGTCCAGTTCGTCGCACGCCCTCTTCGGAGGGCTGATCGGCGCAACGATCGCCAGCCTCGGCTGGAGCGGCGTCAAATGGGTCGGCGAGGGCTACAAGCTCGACGGAGTGGTCGGGAAGGTCGTCCTCCCGGCCCTTCTTTCTCCCGCCATCGCGATCATCGTCGCCATGGTCGGCACGAGACTGGTGTTCAAGATCACCGAGGGCGTGGCGGAGCGCTACCAGGAGTCCGGCTTCCGGTGGGGCCAGATCGGCACGGCGTCGCTGCTGTCGCTGTCGCACGGCACGAACGACGCCCAGAAGACGATGGGCGTGATCACCCTGGCCCTGATCGCCTCCGGCCACTGGTCGGCGACACACGAGATCCCCTTGTGGGTCAAGATCGCCTGCGCCGTGGCGATCGCGTCCGGCACCTACATCGGCGGCTGGCGGATCATCCGGACCATGGGCAAGGGCCTG
>DAINOM010000099.1:0-10189 GCA_036735445.1 Propionicimonas sp. | reverse complement strand
CCACGTCTGCACCGGCTCGATCCTCGGCTCGGGCCTGGGCCGCAAGGGCGCGACCGTGCGCTGGCGGGTGGCCGGACGGATGGGTCTGGCCTGGCTGACCACGCTCCCGCTCGCCGCTCTCGTCGGCGCGGCGCTGTGGTACCTCGGCCATGTGATCGGCGGCTCGACCGGCGCCTTCGTGGTCTTCGGGATCATGTGCGCGGCTGCGGTCTACATGCGCTGGCACTCCCGGCGCGACCCGATCGGCCACCACAACGTCAACGACGAGTGGAGCGGTGACGCCGACGAGCCCAAGGTCAAGGTTCCGGTCTCGGGTGGGGTGCACTGATGGAACAGCTGTGGGCGGCCCTGGACGGGGCGTGGCGGGTACTGCTGATCGGGCTCGTGCTCGGCGCCGGCCTGCCGACGATCTTCGCCTTCGGCATTCGTGCCCTGGCGTGGGGCACCGGCGGTGACGCAGAGGTGCACGAGACCGACGTCGTGATGAAGCCCCACGTGATGGGCCGGGTGGTCGCCTACGCGATGTTCTCCCTTGTCATCCTGTCCGTGCTCGTCGGGGTCGGCTACATCCTCGCCCACGGCATGGGCTGGACGATCACCTTCGACGGCCTGCTGCCGGTGGTCACGCCCAAGGCCTGAGCCGGCGGGTTTCCTGAGCCGGGGGGACGTCTCGACAGGCTCGACGAACGGTTAGGTTCTACAGCACGCTGCCTGAGGAGGCCGCGAGGAACGAGCGGCCGTCACGAAGGCCGGCCGCACCGCGCATCTCGTCACCCACCCTGGCCAGGAAACCGCGGGCGCGCTCGCTCACGCCCGGGTTGAGCATCGCCTCCGGCAGCGGCTGGACGGCGATCCGGCAGCCCGTCCCGGCCAGCACCAGGGGCAGGGTGTAGCCGACCGAGGACGGGAAGCTGGCCAGTTCCTGGGCCACTGGCCCGCGGCGCAGCTCGATCTCCAGCGGAACCCGGGGCCGGACGATCCGCAGGCCGGTCCGCTGGGCGAGGCGGCGCAGCTTGTCCGGGTGCTCGCGGCGGTGGGCGAAGTAGCGTCCCGCAGCCCCGGCATGGACGGCAAGCGCAGCGACCGCGTCCAGGTACGCCTCGACCTGGACCACACCGGTCTCGACGAGCGACGAGCCGACCACGTCCGTGCCCCGCAGCACCAGCGGCGGGCCGAAGCGGCGCCGCGTCCAGTCGTAGGTGTGCCGGTCGACGCGGCTGCCGGGCAGCGCCGTGACCCCCATCACCGTGAACAGCCGCAGCCGCGACCTGCCGAGATACCGGCGCGCGTAGTGGGCGAGCGGTGCCCGGACCAGGCTCTGTCGCAGGTGCCAGCGACGCAACGGCTCGCCGTGCACGAGCTGGGCGGCGAACTCGAGGGTCGCCGTGCCGTCGTCCACGACCACCACCTCGCCGGCGCGGGCGAAGGGCAGCAGGGACTGGATCATCCCGGAGAACGGGTCGCCGAGGACCAGCCTTCGCGCCCGCGTCACCACCCGGCGCACGTCCGGAAGCGTCCGCAGCGCGGCGCGTGGCGACTCGCGCGGCGTGTGCCAGTCGAGCCCGATCCCCTCCTCGTCCGCATAGTCCGCCATCGCGCGCAGCTGGGCGACGGTGACGGCGTCGGTCGGGGCGAGCACGGCGATCCGGGTGTTTTCGGCCGCGTTCTCGGCGTGGCACCACTCCAGCACGTGCAGGAACTGGGCCGGACTCTCGACCAGGGCGAGGGTGTCGGTGGTCACGCGACCCGGCCCGTCCCGCCGTGGTCGGCCTCCAGCTCCGCGACGACGCCGGCGACGCGGCGCAGCTTGCGCATCGCCGACAGCTCGCCCGGATAGACCTGCTTCACGCCGTCGCCGAGCGCGGACTCGACCACCCGGATGTCGCGGACGAGCCGGCGCATGCCCTCCGGCTCGACGGACGCGGCCTGGTCCGAGCCCCACATCGACCGGTCGAGGGTGATGTGCCGCTCGACCATGCAGGCGCCGAGCGCGACCGCGCACAGGGTGGACTGCAGGCCCACCTCGTGGCCGGAGTAGCCGATCGGCACGTTCGGGTACTCGGTCTGCAGGGTGTTGATCATCCGCAGGTTCAGCTGCTCCGGCGGGGCCGGGTAGGTGCTGGTGGCGTGCAGCAGCACGGTGCCGTTGCTGCCGAGCACCTCGACGGCGTGCCGGATCTGCTCGGGCGTGGACATGCCGGTGGACAGGATCACCGTCTGGCCGGTGGCGCGCAGCGTGCGCAGCAGCAGGTCGTCGGTGAGGCAGGCGGACGCCACCTTGTACGCCGGCGGGTTGAACTCGGCGAGGAACTCGACGCTGTCGGTGTCCCAGGGCGAGGCGAACCAGTCGATGCCGACCTCCCGGCAGTAGTCGTCGATCTGGCGGTACTCGGCGGCGCCGAACTCCACGCGGTGGCGGTAGTCGATGTAGGTCATCCGGCCCCAGGGCGTGTCGCGCTCGACGTCCCACTGGTCGCGGGGCGTGCAGACCTCGGGCGTGCGCTTCTGGAACTTGACCGCGTCCATGCCGGCGGCCCTGGCCTGGTCGATCAGCGCCAGCGCGGTGCGCAGGTCGCCGTTGTGGTTGATGCCGATCTCACCGATCACGTACACGGGCTGGCCGGGACCGACGAGCCGGTCACCGATCCTGCGCAGGCGGGGGTTGATGTTCACCAGTGTTCCTCCTTGAGAAGCCACGAGGCGACCTCGCGGACGGCTCCGTGCCCACCGGGCACGCTGGTCACGGCCCGGGCGGCGGCCCGGACGCTCGGATGGGCCGAGGCGACTGCCACCGGCCAGCCGACCTGCTCGAAGCAGGGCAGGTCGTTCACGTCGTTGCCGAGGTACAGGACCCGGCCCGGACGCAGGTCGCGCTCGGCCAGCCAGCCGGCGAGCTCGACGCCCTTCGTCAGCACCCCCTGGCGGCACTCGACGCCCAGCTTGGCCGCCCTCGCCGCCACCACCGGGTTCACCTCCGTGGACAGGATCAGCACCGGCAGGCCGGCCCGGCGCAGCGCGGCGACGCCCATACCGTCGCCGCGGTGCACCGCGACCCGCTCCGTGCCGTCCGCTGCCAGCCAGGCGCGGTCGTCGGTCTGGGTGCCGTCGAAGTCGAGCACGACGGCGTCCACCTCCCCCGCCACGGGCCGCGTGCCCGCGTCCAGCAGCGGGGCGAGGGCTCTGGCCCGGTCGAGGTCGGCCGGCTCGTCGATCTCCAGCACCCGCGCCGGATCGCTCGGGACGGCGACGGTCCGGCCGAAGAACCGGTGGCCGTGGCGCGCGAACCCGTCAGCGCGCATCGCGTAGGCGGCGCCGGTCTCCAGCCACTGTGGCTCGCGGTCCTGGCGGCGCTGGCGCCCGGCAGCGTCGTGGTTCACTCCGGTGGCCGCGTCCGCGTTCCGCCAGACGAACGCCGCGAAAGGTGCGGCGGTGAACGCCGTGTCGGCACCGCCGTCGGTCACCGCGGAGACGACGGCGTCGATATCGGCCGCGGTCAGGAATGGACTGGTGCACTGCACGAGCACCAGCACCTCCAGCGACTCCGGATGGCGGGCGTAGAGGACGTCGACGGCGTGGGCGAGCGCCGACTCGCTGGACGCGGTGTCGCCGGCCAGTTCGTCCGGCCGTCGCACCACCACGGCGCCGGCCGCGGTGGCGGCGGCAGCGATCGCCGGGGCGTCCGTGGAGACCGCGACGCGCGTCACCGTCCGCGCAGCCGTGGCGGCACGCACGGCCCGCTCGACGAGTGGCACACCGCCGACCCGGGCGAGGTTCTTGCCCGGGACGCCCTTGGAGCCACCCCGGGCCGGGATCACCACCAGCACGTCGCCGGTCACGCCGTGACCCGGCCTTCCCGGTCGGGCGCGCCATCGTCAGCGCGGCGGGGCGTGCACCGAGGGACGGCCACGGCCCGCGCGACGCCCGAACGAACGGCGCGACGAGGGTGCCTGCTGTTGCTCACACCGGCACGCTAGGCAGCCATGGCGGCCCCGACGCCACCACAAGGTCACGAGTCGGTGAACGGACCGGGAACTCTCGCGCTGCCGGACGTGGACGGTCGTCCGGGCCGCTGGTCACAATCGGTGGATGCGAAGCGTGCTGACAGCCGACCACGAGATCCCGAGGCGTGCGCCGTTGACGATCGGGCCGGGTGAGGTGGTCCAGATCGGCGAGCGGGACACGGAATGGCCTGCGTTCGTGTTCATCACGAGCGCTCGCGGATCTGGTTGGGTGCCGGCTCGTCTCATTGATGCCGAGGGGGCGACGGGCACCGTTCGCGCACCCTATGACACGACCGAACTCCCCGCATCCAGGGGCGAACAGGTCGACGTCATCCGGGATGACGTGGAGAGCGGGTGGTCCTGGTGTCGGAACGTCGAAGGTCGTGAAGGCTGGGTGCCCAACCGCGTGCTTCGCAGCCTCTAGGCCGTCTGCACGTCTGCTGATCGGGGCGCTGCCCGGATGGCTCAGGCGATGCGGATGGGCGCGATGGCGTCGACCTGGTCCGAGATCCGATCCTCAGCGATATCGAGGTCATAGTGGGCCTGCAGACTGAGCCAGAACTGCGCCGAGGTCCCGAAGTACTTCCCCAGACGCAGAGCAGTGTCGGCCGTGACGGCGCGCTTGCCATGCACGATCTCGTTGATACGGCGCGGGGGCACTCCGATGGATACGGCAAGCTTGTTCTGGGTGATGCCGAAGCCCTCGAGGAAGTCCTCCATCAGGACCTCACCCGGGTGGATCGGAGCCAGCCGGTCAGTGGTAGTCAACGATCTGCACCTCCTCTGGTCCGGAGTTCGTCCACCTGAAGCAAATGCGCCACTGGTCGTTGATCCGGATGCTGTACTGCCCGGCCCTGTCCCCTTTCAAGGCTTCGAGCCGATTGCCCGGTGGTACCCGAAGATCGTCGAGGGTTTCTGCGGATCCCACTTGACGAAGCTTGCGTAACGCGACTCGCTGGATCCGCGAATCCAGCGAGGGCACGCGCTCGCGACGCCACAGACGTTCGGTGTCCCTGTCCCCGAACGATCGAATCACCCGATCAGTGTATAACGCGTTGCGTCAATAACGCTAGGCGTTAAGTCGGAAGGCGTTTGCTCACGACCCGTCGGTCAGACCTTCCAGGGATCGATCAACTCGACTCCGGTACCGGTGAAGTCGCTGGTGTTCCGGGTGGCGCATGCCGCGTCGTGCGCCCGGCAGATGGCGGCGATCTGGGCGGCGGCGGTGTGAATCGGCCGGCCAGCCTGTTCCCGTGCAGCGAGGATGTCCGCGTACTTGTCGGCGGCCCTCTCGTCGAACGACAGGATCGCCCTGGACTCCCGATAGGGCTCCAGCGCGGCATCGATCCTCGCGGCGAGCGTCGAACGGCGCCGGCCCTTCGGGAGGTGACGCAGGCCTGCCAGTAGTTCGGCGAGGGTAATGGCCGTGATCGCGACGTCGCCAGTGAGGTCTTCCATCCATGCGACGACCGCGTCGTCCGGCTCCGGTCGCAGGATCTCCGAGATCACGTTTGTGTCGAGGACGATCACCCGAAGTCCACCGCCCGGGCCACATCGGTGCGCCCTGGCAGGGGGAGGACCTCGATCCCGCCGGCCTCCTGCGCGGCGTGCATGAGCGCGAGGCCGATGTGCGGCCGCCGGGCGGCCCTCGTGAGGATGTCCCGGACCTCAGCCTCCATGGAGCGGCCGTGCTCCTTCGCCTGGGCCGCGAGCTGCTGCTTGACGGACTCGTCGAGCCCGCGGACGACGATGGACGACATCAGAACCACCTCCTGTTGCTATCAGTCATGATAGCAACACAGGCGGCGCCCGCCGACAGATCACACCGGGGCCGAAGGCTAGACGTTGAACCTGAACTCCACCACGTCGCCGTCGGCCATCACGTAGTCCTTGCCCTCCAGGCGGACCTTGCCGGCCGCCTTCGCCGCAGCCAGCGAGCCCGCCGCCACGAGGTCGTCGTAGCTGACCACCTCGGCCTTGATGAAGCCCTTCTGGAAGTCGGTGTGGATCACCCCGGCCGCCTCGGGCGCCGTGGCGCCCTTCCGGATCGTCCAGGCGCGCGACTCCTTGGGGCCGGCGGTCAGGTAGCTCTGCAGGCCGAGCGTCTCGTAGCCGACGCGGGCGAGGGTGTCCAGGCCGGGCTCGGCGATGCCCATCTCCACCAGGAACTCGCGCGCCTCGTCCGGCTCCATCTCGACCAGCTCGGACTCGATCTTCGCGTCCAGGAAGATCGCCTCCGCCGGCGCCACGAGCGCCCTCATCCGCTCCACCAGTCCGGTGTCGGCCAGTTCGTCGGAGTCGCAGTTGAACACGTACAGGTACGGCTTGGCCGTCAGCAGGAAGAGTTCGCGCAAGGGCGCCAGGTCGAGCCCGGCCGCGTGGACCCCGACGCCCCCGTCCAGCACCCGTTGCGCCTCGCGGGCCGCGTCCAGTTCACCCTGGCGCTCCTTCTTGAACCGGGCCTCCTTCTCCAGCCGGGGCAGCGCCTTCTCCAGCGTCTGCAGGTCGGCCAGGATCAGCTCGGTGCGGATCGTCTCGATGTCGTTGCCGGGGTTCACCGCACCGTCCACGTGGGTCACGTCCGGGTCGCGGAAGACGCGCGTGACCTGGCAGATCGCGTCGGCCTCACGGATGTTGGCCAGGAAGGCGTTACCCATCCCCTCGCCCTGGGACGCGCCCTTCACGATGCCCGCGATGTCGACGAAGCTCACCGTCGCCGGGACCGTCCGCTCCGAGCGGAACATGTCCGACAGCACCGGCAGCCGGTCGTCCGGCACTCCCACCACCCCCACGTTGGGCTCGATCGTCGCGAACGGGTAGTTCGCCGCGAGCACGTTGTTGCGGGTCAGTGCGTTGAACAGGGTGGACTTGCCGGCGTTGGGCAGTCCGACGATGCCGATGGTGAGAGCCACGTCGGCCTAGCCTAGCGGCGGACGCGGGGCCCGCTGACCCGCTCAGCGCGCGCTGCCGCTGCCCGAGGCCTCGGACGGTGTCGGGTTGGCCATCGCATTGAGCGCCAGCGCCCACAGGATCAGCGTGCCCACGACGACGCCCACGAGCAGCCACAGCAACCACCACGGCCCGCGCAGGAAGAACACCGCCGCAGCGGCGACCAGCGCGAGGACGCCGACCGTGGTCCCGATCGGCGGGAAGAAGTCGGTGAGGAACAGCCCGAAGAGGGCTCCGGGCAGGACGAGCCAGGGCTGCCAGACGCCTGACCGGGTCACCCGCACAGAGGTCATGTCGGCCCCTCTCCGTCGGAGTAGTCCGCTCCGTCCAGAGTAGCCCCGCGCCTCCCGCGGCGGTTGGCTGTGACGTCGCGCACGGTCGTCGGTGGACCAATTCACACTCTGCGACGGGAGCGCGAGAGGGTGGGGGCCATGGAACTGGACGCGGTGCTGTTCGACCTCGGCGGGGTCGTGCTCGAGTGGGAACCGGAACGGGCCTTCGAGCACGTGATGGACGCGAGCGACGTCCCCGCGTTCATGGACCGCGTCGGGTTCGCGGCATGGAACCGGGCGCAGGACGCCGGACGCTCGTGGGCCGAGGCGGAGGCCGCGCTGATCGCCCGCTTCCCCGCCGACGCGGAGGCCATCCTCGCCTACCGCCGGCACTTCGAGACCACCCTCACCGGCATGGTGCCCGGAACGGCGGGGGTCCTCGATGACCTCGCCGCAGCCGATGTCGCGGTCGCCGCGCTCACGAACTGGTCGGCCGAGACCTTTCCCGTCGCCAGAGAGAAGTTCGAGATCCTCGACCGGTTCGCGACCATCGTGGTCTCGGGCGAGGAGCAGCTCGCCAAACCAGATCCGGCCATCTTCACCCTGGCGTGCGAGCGGGCCGGCTTCGCCCCGTCCCGGACGGTCTTCGTCGACGACTCCCCCGGCAACGTCGAGGCCGCCGAAACAATCGGCCTCACCGGTCTGGTGTTCACCGACGCCGGCCAACTGCGCGCCGACCTCGTCCGACTCGGCCTGCTGCCCTACTCCGCGTAGAACACCCGCAGCGCGTCGGCCAGCCAACCCGGGTCCTGGACGCCGCACAGCTCGCGGGCGGAGTGCATGCTCAGCAGCGGCACGCCGACGTCCACGCTCGGGATGCCCAGTCGGGTGGCCGTCAGCGGACCGATCGTCGAGCCGCACGGCACCGCGTTGTTCGACACGAACGGCTGCGTGGGCACGCCGGCGGCCCGGCAGATCCGCAGCCAGCGCGCCGCGGACGGACCCTCGGTCGTGTACCGCTGGTTCGCGTTCACCTTCAGCAGCGGTCCGGCGTTCACCGTCGGCCGGTGCTCTGGGTCGTGCAGCTGCGGGTAGTTCGGGTGGATCGCGTGACCAGCGTCCGCCGAGATGACGAAGGACGCGGCCAGCGCCCGCTCGTAGTCGTCGCCGCTCCAGCCCAGCGAACCCGCGATCCGGCGCAGCACGCTCTCCAGGAGCGGCCCGGACGCCCCGCTGCGCGAGCCGCTGCCGATCTCCTCGTGGTCGAAGCAGGCCAGGACCTGCACCTGGTCGGACGCCTCCGCGGCCAGCAGGGCGACCACGCCGGCGTGCACGCTGCTCAGGTTGTCCAGGCGGGCGGACGCGAGGAACTCCCCGGTGACACCGATGAACGCCGGCGGCTCCGCGACGGCCGCGAACAGGTCATGGCCGTCGATCTCGTCACGATGGACGCCGAGGGTCCCGGCCACGGCGGCGAGCAGGTCCAGCGACGCCGTGCCGAAGACCGGCTTGAGGTTCGCCTGCCGGTCGAGGTGCAGGTTGTCGTTGACGCTGCGGTCGAGGTGCGGCGCCACCTGCGGGATCCGCAGCCACGCCGGTGTCGAGACCAGCCGGACCTCGCCGTCACGGGTGACCACCCGTCCGGCCAGCCCGAACTCCCGGTCCAGCCAGGAGTTCAGCAGCGGCCCGCCGTACACCTCCATGCCGGCCTGCGACCAGCCGAAGGCGTAGGCGGACGGCTCGGGTTTGAGCTTGAAACCGGGCGAGTCCGTGTGCGCGCCGACGATCCGGAAGCCGGCCGGTCCGCCGATCGCGTCCGGCACCCGCCACGCGACGACCGCGCCGTCCCTGACCACGTAGCGCTTCCCACCGGCCTGCCACGGTTCGGTCTCCCGCTGCTCGGTGAACCCGGCGGCGACCAGCCGGCGGGCCAGTTCCGCGGCGGCGTGGTAGCTGGACGGAGCGGCGGAGACGAAGTCCGCCAGGTCGCGGGCGTGGGCGTGATCAGGCATGGTGCCCAGTCTGCACCCGACCACCGACACCGCATCAGTCGAGGC
This sequence comes from Propionicimonas sp., assembly GCA_036735445.1. Taxonomy (GTDB): domain Bacteria; phylum Actinomycetota; class Actinomycetes; order Propionibacteriales; family Propionibacteriaceae; genus Propionicimonas. Next base: position 910 of record DAINOM010000099.1, on the reverse strand, counting down.
CCGTCGTCCCGGGACCGACAGGCGTCACATCCGGGGCGCGCGGCTCGCGGTCGCCCGGCCGCTGAGGTACTCCACGAGGTCGGCACGGGACACCTCGAAGGTGTGCGCGCTGTGCACAGCCGTCCAGCGAGCCCGGCTGGGCTTCCCGCGCCGGGCGATCCCGCCACGCGCCTCGATCAACAGGTCGTGCCGGATCCGCTCGACCCGGGTGATCGCCGGCAGCTCGATCTCGGCCCGGTTCATGGGGACGAGGCAGCGCACGGTGGCCGCGTCGACCGTGAGGGCGGGACGCTCACCGAGCAGGGCGAGCGCCAGACTGCCGCTGGCCATGAAGCCGCAGGCCAGGGCCAGCGCAATCCCCAGGACCAGCCCGGCGACGAAGCCGACGCTCTGGACGGCGAACCCGAGCGCCACCAGCGCCAGCACGACCCAGACGGCGGCCTTGGCCCACAACAGCCAGCGGGCGGACTCGGCGACCCGGGTTCCGACCACGTCGTCGCCGAGTTCCGGCAGGGGCACGAGTCCCTTCGGCAACTCGCCGGTCATGGCTCCTCCTCCGTCCCGGGGACAGGTCCCATTCCCGTTCACCTGAACCGGAAGGGGACGGGCCCTTTCCCGTTCACGCCGCCACCCGGGGCCAGCGCGGCTGCGGACGGCTCGATCCGACCCTATCTGCTCGCCGTCCGGGGGCTCGGTTCGGGCTGCCCCGCGCGTCCACCGACGGAGTGTCAGTGGCACCCGGCAGGATCATGGGCATGGAGTCGTTGGCATGGTTGGTCGTCGGCGTCGCGCTCGGCGTGGCGGTGGCGTGGCTGGTGCTGCGCGCCCGCTCGGACGGCGGACGGGCGGGCCTCGAGGCGGACGCGGCGCAGGCCCGCGCGGAGGCATCCGCGGCCAGGGCCGAGGCGGC
>DAINOM010000098.1:0-12375 GCA_036735445.1 Propionicimonas sp. | reverse complement strand
GCGGGCGTTCCTGATCCAGACGAACCCCGACCGGTTCTGCCCCTTCCCCGGCGGCCGTGGCGAGCCCGACTGCGCGTCCATCACGGCGGCGATCGAGGCCTGCACGGGCACCACCTGCCGGCGCAGCCTCGGCAAGCCCGACCCGATCATGCTGCAGACCGTGATGGCCACCCTGCCCGGCGCGACCGTCGAGCGCTCGGTGATGGTCGGCGACCGGCTGCAGACCGACATCAGGATGGCACTCGACACCGACATGGTCTCCGCGGTCGTCCTCACCGGCGAGGCGACGGCGGAGGACGTGGCCGTGCTGCCCCCGCATCTGGCGCCGACGCTGGTGCTCGACCGCATCGACCGCCTCATCCCCCAGAGCATCTGGGACGAACTCGGCTGGTCCGAGTCCGATCCCGACTGACCCCGAACCAGCCCCTGGCCACATCGAAGGAGATTGACATGCCGGGACCGTACGTGATGGGCATCGACTACGGGACGGAGAGCTGCCGCGTGGCGGTCTTCGACCTCCAGGGAAACCCGATCAGCATGGCGGCGACGCCCTATGTGACGTCCCACCCGCGTCCGGGCTGGGCCGAGCAGAGCCCCGACGACTGGTACCTCGCGCTGCAGGCGTCGGCCCGGCGCGCGATGACCGAGGCGGGCGTCACGTCCGATGACATCGCCGGCATCTCCTACGACGCCACCACGATGACCGTGGTCGCCATGGACGCTGCCGGCAAGGAGCTCCGTCCGGCGATCATGTGGATGGACGTGCGCGCCACCGACCAGGCCGCCCGCGCCCTGACCACCGACCACTGGGCCCGGCTCTACAACGGCGGCGGCACGATGCCCGCGACGGCGGAGTGGTATCCGTTCAAGGCGGCCTGGCTGAAGGAGAACGAGCCGGAGACCTACGCTGCTGCCCACCGCCTGGTGGACGCGCCCGACTGGGTCACCTTCAAGCTCACCGGCGAGTGGACGGTGAACATCAACTCCGCCGCCCAGCGGATGTACCACAACCGCGACCGCGGCGGCTGGCCGGTCGAGTTCTACGAGCACATCGGCTGCGGCGACGTCTTCGACAAGCTGCCCGGGCGGGTGGTCGACCTCGGCGTCCAGGTGGGCACCCTGACCAGGGCGGCCGCGGACGACCTGGGCCTGCGTCCCGGCATTCCGGTCGCGCAGGGACCGGCGGACGCTTGGGCCGGCCAGATCGGCCTCGGCGTGGTGAACCCCGGCAAGGTGGCGCTGATCACCGGCTCGTCCCACGTGCTGTCCGGGCAGTCGGCCAAGCCGTTGCACGGCCCGGGCTTCTTCGGCGGCTACACCGACGGCGTGGTCCCCGGCCAGTACACGGTCGAGGGCGGCCAGGTCTCGACCGGCTCGGTGATGAAGTGGTTCAAGGACAACTTCGCCCGCGACCTGGTCTCGGCGGCCGACCGCACCGGCGCGAACGTGTACGAGGTGCTGAACGCCGAGTCCGCGCACATCCCGGTCGGCTCGGACGGGCTGATCGTCAACGAGTACTTCCAGGGCAACCGGACGCCGTACACCGACTCCAAGGCCCGCGGGATCATCTGGGGCCTGTCGCTCGCGCACGGCCCGGCACACCTGTACCACGCCATCCAGGAGGGCATCTGCTACGGCTCCGCGCACATCCTGCGCGAGATGGGCCGGGCGGGCTTCGAGGTGAGCGAACTGGTCGCCGCCGGCGGCATGACGAAGAGCCGGGCGCTGATGCAGATGCACGCGGACGTCACCGGCGTCCCGATCACGATGACGAAGGTCGGCGACGCGGTGGCCCTCGGCTCCTCGATGTGCGCGGCGGTCGGCGCCGGCATCTATCCCGACCTCCAGGCCGCCGCCAAGGGCATGGTCCAGGAGGTCGGCACCCTCGAGCCGGACCGCGCGCGGCACGAGGAGTACCAGTTCTACGTGGACGAGTACTGCGCGGCCTACCCCGCCCTGCGGGAGGAGATCCACACCGTGGTCGACCATGAGGCGGCGAAGCAGAAGTGAGTGAGCTGGTCAGGGAGGCACTGGCGGCCTCCACCGACACCAGGGACGTGCTGATCGGGCGGGGGGTGCTGGCCGAGGTGCCGGCAGCCTTCGCCCGGGTCTTCGGCGATCAGCCGGCGATCGTGGTGGGCGACGAGCGCACCATGGCCGCCGCCGGACGGGCCGTCCACGACGCCCTCGCCGCGGCGGGCGTCCCCGTCCTCGAGCCGTACGTGTTCCCCGGTGAGCCGGAGCTGTACGCGCGCTACGAGAACGCGGAGCTGCTGCGGGATGCGGTGACCGGGCTCGACGCCGTGGTGGTCGCGGTGGGCGCCGGCACGCTGAACGACCTGGCCAAGCGGGCCTGCAGCGAGCTGGGCCGGCCGTACGCCGTGGTCGGCACGGCTGCGTCGATGGACGGCTACACCGCGTTCGGCTCCTCGATCGCCGTGGACGGCTACAAGCAGACGCTGGACTGCCCGGCCCCCTCGCTGGCCGTGGCCGACCTGGACGTGATGGCCGCCGCCCCCGCGGAGATGACCGCGTCCGGCTACGGCGACCTGCTCGGCAAGCTCACCGCCGGCGCGGACTGGCTCGTCGCCGACGCGGTCGGCGCCGAGGCCGTCGACGCCGGGGTGTGGGACCTCGTCCAGGCGCCGCTGCGGCACGCGCTGTCCCGTCCGGAGGCGCTGGCGTCGGGCGAGGTGGACGCGGTCGGCGAACTGGCCGAGGGCCTGCTGATGTCCGGGCTGGCGATGCAGGCCTACCACGGCTCGCGGCCGGCGTCTGGCTCGGAGCACCTGTTCTCGCACCTGTGGGAGATGGAGGGGCTCGGGGTCGACCTGGTGCCGCGCCGGCTGTCCCACGGCTTCAAGGTCGCGGTCGGCAGCGTCGCGATCACCGCGCTCTTCGAGGCGTTGCTGGACGACGGCCTGGCCTCCCTCGACGTGGACGCGGCGGTGGCCGCGTGGCCCTCGCCGGACGCCCTCCAGCGGATCGTGCTGGCCCACCACACGGCTCCCGGCCTGCGGGAGGCCGCCGTGCAGCAGACCATGGCGAAGTACGTGGACGCGGCCACGGTCGGGCACCGGCTGGAGTCACTGGCCGCGGCCTGGCCGACGCTGTCGGAGCGACTGCGGGAACACCTGATCCCGGCCGGCGACCTGCAGCGGATGCTGCGGGCAGCAGGGGCGCCCGCCCACCCGTCCGACATCAACCTGGGCTGGGACGACTTCCGCGCCACGTACGTCCGCGCGCAGCTGATCCGCTCGCGGTACACGATCCTGGACACCCTCGCCGAGGCCGCGCTGCTGGAGCCTCTGGTCGACCGCCTGTTCGCCCCCGAAGGCTTCTGGGGCCGCCAGGCCTGACCGTCCCGCTCACCGGCCGCCGAGAGGAGCGTGGCGGAAAACGGGGACAGACCCCTTTTCCGCCATCCCGTCCAGGGCGTGTGGCGGAAAAGGGGTCTGTCCCCGTTCCCCACCACTTGAGCGGTTGGGTACCTTGTCGCCATGGTGGCCAAGGCCGAACCGGTCGAGATCGAGGTCGGGCCGAGAGTGGTCCGGCTGACCAGCCCTGATCGGGTCTACTTCCCTGCGCACGGCTGGACGAAGCTCGACCTCGCGAACTACTACCTCGCCGTCGGGGACGGCATCGTTCGCGCGCTGCGGGAGCGACCGTGCATGCTGCACCGGTTCCCGGACGGGCTGGCGGGGGAGAAGGTGCACCAGAAGCGGCTGCCGGCCGGGGCGCCGCCCTGGGTGGAGACCGTGCAGGTGTACTTCCCCCGCTACGGACGGACGGCGGACGAGCTGTGCGTGACCGAGCTGGGCTCGGTCATCTGGGCCGTGCAGATGGCCACGGTGGAGTTCCACCCCTGGAACTCGCGCCGGGCGGACGTGGAGAAGCCGGACGAGTGGCGGATCGACCTGGACCCGATGCCCGAGGCGGGGTTCGAGCGGGTGCGCAGGGTGGCCGGCGTGGCCAAGGGGGTGCTGGACGACCTCGGCATCACGGGCTTCCCGAAGACCTCCGGCGGCAACGGGCTGCACATCTACGTCCGGATCGCGCCCGAATGGGGCTTCAGCGAGGTGCGCCGGGCGGCGCTGGCCTTCGCCCGTGAGGTGGAGCGGCGGCTGCCCGACGACGTCACCACCACCTGGTGGCGGCGCGACCGGGATCCGCGCCACGTGTTCGTCGACTTCAACCAGAACGCGCGCGACCATACGATCGCGTGCGCGTGGTCCGTCCGCGGCGTGCCGGACGGGACGGTGTCGACCCCGTTCACCTGGGACGAGCTGGACGCGATCCAGCCGCGGGAGCTCACCCTCGCCACCGTCCCGGCCCGGTTCGCCGAACGCGGTGACCCCCACGCCACGATCGACGACGTCGCCCATCGCCTCGACACCCTTCTTGAGTGGGCCGACCGCGACGGCCTGCCCGAGTAGGTGCGACCGCCTGCGTCACCCTGGCCCTCTGCCGTCATCCCGGCGGACGCCGGGATCCCTGCACCGGCCTGGCTACGTCACCTCGGGGATCCCGGGTCAAGCCCGGGATGACGTTGGGGTGACCGAGAGGCCACCCGACTAGCACTCCGACCGGGCGGCGCCCGGCTCGATGACTGCGGCCCGGGCGGACGCCGCCGCCTCCAGCGCCGCGATCAGGGTCTGGGCGTCGTGGGGTCCGACGTGGCGCTCGGAGCCGACGAAGAAAGTAGGGGTCCCCCGGGCGCCGCTGGCCTCGGCGCTTGCCACGTCCTCGCGGATCCGTCCGGCGTGGCGCTGTTCGTCGATGTCGCGCAGGAACTTCTCGACGTCGAGGCCGAGCGCACCGGCGTACCCGGCGAGGTCCTCGAGCTCCAGTTCGTCCTGGTGCTCGAACAGCAGGTCGTGCAGCTCCCAGAACCTGCCCTGCGCGCCGGCCGCCTCCGCCGCGGCGGCGGCAAGCTCGGCGTGCGGGTGCACGTCCGGCAGGGTCAAATGGCGGAACACGTAGCGGAGCCGGTCGCCGAAGTGCCCCCGGACCTCCTTGGTCACCCCGGTGGTGCGGGCACAGAACGGGCACTCGAAGTCGGCGTACTCGACCAGCGTGAGTTCCGCCGCGGCCGGGCCGAGGATGTGGTCCCGGGCGGGGTCGACCGGCAGGTCGAGGTGGGTCGGCAGCCCGGCGGACGTCTCGCCGTGCCAGACGGCGGCCAGCCGGAACACCAGCCAGCCGAGCGCGGTGGCGATGACCAGGCTGAGCAGCACGCCGACGGTGGCCTCGGCGCGAAGTTCGGGGTCGTCGAAGGCGAGGCCGATGATCAGCAGCGAGACGGTGAACCCGATCCCGGAGAGGGCTGCTCCGCCGAGCACCTGCCCGGGACCGACGCCCTGCGGCAGCCGTCCGAGCCCCAGTCGGGCGCCGAGCAGGGCCGAGCCGCCGATGCCGACGAACTTGCCCGCGACCAGGCCGATCGCCACGGCCCAGGTGACCGGTGAGGTCAGGGCGGCTGCCAGCAGGCCGCCGCGCAGGTCGACACCGGCGTTGGCCAGGGCGAAGACGGGAACGATCACGTAGCCGGCCCACGGGTGCAGGACGAGCTGCATCCGCTCGTTCACCGATACCGCGCGGGCGAGCGCGTCCTGGGCGGAGCGGCCGACCTCGGGCATGGGCGACTGCCGGAAGGCGCGGAACCGCCGGGCGGCGCCTTCGACCTCCTCGCGGCGGGGCGCGAAGGCGGGGATCAGCAGTCCGGCGATCATGCCCGCGATGGACGCGTGCAGCCCGGAGCCGATGGTGGCCAGCCAGACGACGATGGTGGTGAGCGCGTACGGCCACGTCCGCCATACGCCGAGGCGACCGAGGACGGCGAGCAGCACCAGCCCGGCCGCAGCGAGCCCGAGCGCGGGCAGGTGGATCTCGTCGGAGTACACCGCACCGATCACCGAGACGGCGACGATGTCGTCCACGACGGTGAGGGTGAGCAGGAAGACGCGCAACTGGGTGGAGATGCTGGGACCGACGAGCGCGAGCGTGCCGAGCAGGAAGGCGGTGTCGGTGCCGATCACGACGCCCCAGCCCTGTGCAGCCCCTGCCGGCGCGATCAGCAGGTAGAGCAGCGCCGGGACGACCATGCCGCCGACGCCCGCGACCAGCGGCAGGATGACGCGCCGGCGGTCGGTGAGCTCCCCGACGGACAGGTCGCGGCGCACCTCGAGTCCGATCACGAGGAAGAACACGACCATCAGGCCGTCATTGATCCAGTGGCCGAGGCTCATCTCCAGCGCGGCGTCGCCGAATCGGAAGGAGACGAGGCTCTCCCAGAGTGCGTGGTAGCCGTCCGACCAGGGTGAGTTCGCCCAGATCAGCGCGACCACGGTGGCGGCCACCAGTGCCAGCGCGCTGCCCGACTCGGTGTCGAGGAACCGCCGCAGTGGTCGGGAGAGCTGCCCGGACAGGGAGTGACGGTTCGACTGCCGGGGGACGTGGGCGCGTAGGTCGAGTTGGATGGTGGGCTCCTTCCGCGGACGTCCTCCGTAACGGCGGGGCCGTCCGGGGCATTCCTGAACGGTGCGGTCTGAACGGCGGGGACAGACCCCACGGTTCACACATCGGGAAGCGCGAGCCACTCCTCCCAGGTGAGGTCGCGGCCGATGTAGCGGACCGCGGTGAACGGCCACGCGGAGGCGAGCCACTGAGGCACGAACCGGTCCAGTTCGACTTCCACCCCGGTGCCCAGGTACTCGTCCCGGATCCACCAGGAGACCTCGGCGTCCGCGCCCGCCTTCTCCGGCGGGTCGAGGTAGACACAGCCGAGCAGTTCGGTCTCCGCTTCGTCGAACAACGCGTAGTTGAAGGACTCGTGCGCGGCGATCTCCAGCTCGTGGCGCAACAGGTCCTCCCGGTCCTGCTCGGCGGTCATGGTCGGTGGGGGCCAACCCCAGGCGGCCCCGAAGATCGACCACAGCCGCGGCTGCGAACCCATCACCGCCGGCATGTCCAGGTCGACGTCGTCGGCCCGGATCGGCCTCAGGTGGTGCAGCGGGCCTACCGGCATCACAAGGGGATGCTCGAAATCGTCAGGCAGCCAGCCCACGACTCCCTCCTTCCGGGTACACCCTCGGGAACAGGGTGACCGAACGCGGCATTCCCAAACTGTTCACCTCAGGCCTCCGCTTCAGGGTCGAGTTCGACCACCTTGCCGAGGTTGGCCAACGGACGGGTCACATCGCCCATCTCGAGCAGGTAGCGGTGCAGGTCATGGGCGTCCAGCACGAGGGTGAGCACACCGACGCCGGGCTCGGGCCACTCCTCCGGCGGCGGAGTGCAGGGTCCGCAGCTGAACTCGCCCTGCACCTGGACCAGCCAGACCTCGGTGTCACCCGGCGTCCCGGTGGCCGAGGCGGGCAGGAACTCCTGGGCCCGCAGCCAGGTGGTCCGGACCGCTTCGACCTTTGCCGGGATGCCCATCTGGACAGCGGTGTCCCGGACGACTTCGGCGAGATCCTGCCGGGTGGGTTCGCCTTCGAAGGGCGGACGTGCAGTGGCGGGGTCGGTCGGGCCGGGCGGGGAGGTGGGGGTCGGTTCAGGGCTGCGGGTCGGCGCGGACGCAGTCGGGGTCGCCAAGGGGTCGGGGACAGCCGGGACCGGGGTTGTCGGCCGGTTGACCAGGATGGCGGAGGTCGCGACGGCAACCAGCGCGACCGCAGCGATCGCGAATGCGACCCGGGCGCGGCGCTGGCTGGCTCGCTTGAGCGCAGCGTGGAGGTTGGGCGGGGGAACCTCCGGCGCTCGCCAGGCGTCGCCGTCTGTGCGCAGGAGTTCGTCGAGGTCGCTCATCGGTAGTCCTTCCCGAGGATCGTGCGCAGCCGGGCGCGGGCGCGCGACAGCAGGGACTTGACCGTCCCTTCAGGGCAGCGCATGACGGCCGCGACATCGGCGACGCCGAGGCCGAGGTAGTAGTGGAGGTCGATGGCCAAGGCTTCCCTGGACGGCAGCCGGTGTAGGGCGCGTCGCAGGTCGATTGCGGCGTCGAGGGACGGGGTGGCGTCGGGCTGGGCGGGAGTCAGCTCAACTGCGGCAAACCGGACGCGGGTGAGCCGGCGCCAGGTCTTGCGGCGCTGATCCGCCGTGATGGCAAGCAGCCAGTTGCGGGCGGAGCCGCGGCTCGGATCGAACTGGTCGCGCTTGCGCCAGGCGACCACCAGCGCGTCCTGCAGGATGTCCTCGGCGTCGGGAGAGTAGCGAGCGGCGAGGCGTGCCATCGCCTGCCAGTGCGGCTCGACCCAGCGCGTGAACCCGGCCGGCGTGCTGAGGTCGCCCTCGGCCGGCGCGACGGACTGCACTGTCGCCTTCTCCATACCTACATCTAGCCACGAATCCCCGGTTCGGTTGCAGACCGGGCACCCTGACGGGCGGGAACAACAACGAGCGGAGGCGGAGGCCGGACTCGGACCGGCGGCTCCAGCGCACCCACCAGGACTCGAACCTGGACCGGACGGCTTCGTAGACCGTTGCCCTATCCACTTGGGCGATGAGTGCTCGAGCGAACGTGACGGGAGTCGAACCCGCACCTCCCACCCTGACAAGGTGGTGCCCTACTGATTGGGCTACACGTCCTGGCTGGAACGCAGGGAGTCGAACCCCTTGCTCCTGCACCCAAGGCAGGCGGGCCGCCAATGCCCCACATCCGGTCGGACGACCTGCAGCCAGGCCGCGTCGTACTCCCGCCCGGATTCGAACCGGGAACGCACCGGGTCTGCTCCTCCCGCTGCCAGCTCCGCTGGCAGCGCTCGTCGAGACTCCTTCCTTGGCCCCGCTCGCGCGGGGCCGCGGTCGTCGTCTGAGCCGGCGTCCTCTTCCAGTTGGGATACAGGAGCGTGGAGTCCCCAGCGGGAGTCGAACCCGCACCATCTGCGTGGAAGGCAGATGTCCTTGCCGTTGGACCATGAGGACAGGAGCGAATCGGTACCTCCAGTGGGATTCGAACCCACGGCCCGCGGAGTAAAGAGTCCGCTGCACAGCCACCGTGCTCTGGAGGTCCGGGAGCCCGGGCGGCGCCGACGGTCGGTCAGTGCCGCCCGGGCCACGGGCTCTGCGCGGGTCAGAACCCGCGGGAGAACCCGGTCACGAGCTGCGGGACGTCGCTGGAGAACCCGGCGATGTCGAGCATGCCCGCGTCCGAGGGATCGGCGATGGTGAACCGCGTGGGCGTCAGGGCGAGGACCACGAGCCTGGCCGGGATGCCGGTCTGCTCGCGGTACTTCCGCAGCGCCTGGTGCGGGTGGATGTCGCCGTGCCACGTCTCGTTGTCGGTGATGACGACGAACGTGTCGACCTCCAGCCCTCGGGAGAGGGCCTCGGTCATCGGCAGGGCGCAATCGGTGGCGCCGAACGGCAGGTCGGAGACCTTCCGGACGACGTCGTCGAGCCGCTGCTTGGGAGAGAGGCCGAGATCGGTGAACGACGTTGCGCCCACGAAGCTCCGGAACAGGCCGCGCAGGCTCGTCCCGGCGGTGAAGCCGTACACCTCGGCCTGCGGCTCGGTCGCCTTGATCACCAGCGACATCGCCGCGCCGACCTCGCGGGCGGTGATCCCGGAGGTGCGGTCGATCGGCGACCCCATCGAACCGGACACGTCCAGACCGACGAGGGTGCGCCTGCCCGCCGGCTCGACGAACTCGAACGCCCTGTAAAAGGCGGAATCGAGGGCGTCGACGATCGCCGTCACCGGCTCCCAGACCGATCCCTTGCCACGTCCGGACGCGTACGTCCGCAGTGCCACCAGCAGGTTCACCGGGTGGACGCGGGCCCGCCGCAGCCGCTCCGGGTCGGTGAGCTGCGCCGCGATCTCCGCGGTCCGCCCCTGGCCCAGGGCGCCCACCACGCCGAGGCGGGTGAGTCGCGGCAGCTGCCGCAGCAGTGCCGTCTGCGGGATGCCGACGTCGAGCAGGGCGTCCCAGGTGGCTGCCCGCGTGAGCGCCTCGTCGGGGAGCATGTCCCAGGTGAGGCGGTACGCGCGGACGAGTGCCGGGACGTCCGCCGCCGGGTCCTGTGCCTTGAGGTAGCCCTCGACGATCCGCGGCAGACCGGCGGCCTCACGACCCACGATCCAGTCGAACAGGGCCTTGCGGGCCGGCTCGACGGTGACCGGGTGCGCCAGCCGGAGCAGGTCGCGGTGCGACCAGCCGTTGCGCTGGCGGTACTTGACCGCCTGGTAGGCGACCTGGTCGACCGCCTTGCCGGTGTACCAGGCGCCGACCGCACGGGCCAGGCCCCGTCCCCAGCCACGGAACTGCTCGACGTAACGAGCGAAGGTGAGCAGGTGCGTGCCCGTGCGGGCGACGTCCGGCAGCTTCTCCAGCGCGTACGCACGAACCTCCGCGTCGGAGGCGGCCGCCGCGATCGCCAGTGCGAGCAGCGCCGGGTCCTGCTTGGGCGCCTTGCCGGCGACGGACACGTCGACGATCAGGTCGACCAGCGCCCGTCCGTCCGTGGACGCCAGATCGATGACGGCCTGTGCGTCCTCCCTGGTCAGTTCACCGGCGCCCTGGTAGAAGGTGCCCGCGTCGGAGCCGAGGATGAGGAAGCGCTTGACCCGCTCGAGTTCGATCACCGTGAAGGCGTAGCCGCCGCCGTGGTTGAGCTCCTGCCGACGGTCGGCGGGTGCCGACTGGGGAGTGCGCCGCGTGGTCACGGCTGCATAGAGGTCGTTCATGCTCGTCTCCTTTCTGTGATCGATGAACGGGATTGGGGTGTCGAGCGTGTGATCCGAACCGGTGTGTGAGCTACGGGATGCGGCGAGCCGCATCCCGGCGGGACTCGAACCCGCACCTCCGCGTGAGCCGCGGCGCTCTGCCAGATGTGATAACCGATGCGTGCCGGCTCGACACCGGCGTGGGGCCCCGGCCGGGGGCGTCGAGCGTGTGTGTGCTGACCGATACTGCTTGCTCTGCCGATTGAGCTACGTCCCCGGAGGGACGACGGGACTCGAACCCGCAACCCAGCGCGTGAGAGGCGATGATCGATCTGCTCCGGCTCGACACCGGCCCGGGTATCGCGACCGTCCCCATTCGGGGCGTGGTTTCGCCGGAGTTCCACCGGCTCATCAGGCGATTTGCTCCCGACCAGGTCACCTCGCCAGCGGACGGGGCATCGCGCACCGGCCAGGGATCGAACCTGGGGCCTTCTCCTTCGGACGGAGACGCTCTTTCCGCTGAGCTACGGGTGCAGTGAGCCTCCGCACGGAATCGAACCGTGGGCGTGCCGCTTACGGGACGGCTGGACGGCCATCGTCCACCAGAGGCGTACGGACCGCTGCCCCACTCTGGGGCCGCGCATCGCGACCGCGACCGCGCCCCTGGTGGGGCGCGCGGTTTCGCCGGAGTCCCACCGGCTCATCAGGCGATTTGTGTTGTTGTTCCCGCGCGAGCCGATTTCCGTAGTCATCGGCCGCTTACCCCAGGGTTGGTCCTGGGCGCTTGGCGGTGTCGGGTCGGACGTGGCGTCCGCTGGCTTCCCGCACCGCACCGCGAAGGTGCCCGCTGTTGAGTTGTCCGTACCGCCCCTGCGCGGGCCTTGTGACAGTGAGCCCCGTTTCCACTGGGTGCCCCGCGCAGGGTTGAGCGGTACTTCGCACGGAACGAGGGCTTCGAACCCCCAACCCACCGCCTTTCCAGACGGCTGCTCTTCCAGTTGAGCTAGATCCGCGTGATTCAGTTGTGTGTTTGTCCCGAAATGCCGAGAGCCGCCCGGTCCGGGTTTCTTCCCGGTGGGCGGCTCCTGTGGTTCTGGGTCCACGCGTGCGTGGTTACCCCAGGGGCGGCCCGTTCTCGGCTCGGGTGCTCGGCTTGCCATTGCGACCATCGAAGGACGACCCGGCCGTATGGGCATGCGAAGGCAGCGCCGCGAGCAACTGCTCGCGCACCTCGATGCCCTGCATTCTCAACACGGTCGTGACCTTTCGATCGGCGCCGGCCCGTCTGGCCAGCCTTATAGGATGGGGTACCGCACGATGGTGTGTCAACTTCGATTTCGCGAGGCGCCGGTAACAGGGTGTCCACACGGACGCTTCTCGGGGAGCGCTGGTAGGTGGGTGCCGCCAAGGTCGCGGAAATGACAAGCCGCTCTGACCCGGGTCCAGATCCCTAGTCAGAGCGGCTAACCGCAGAGTCGGGGTGACAGGATTTGAACTGCCACCTTGGGGTGTTTCGTAAACCCTCGCTGGCTACCAGTTTCAGCGTGCTCACTAGGCATTATGGTCTCAGCCGCTCGAACGCCTGGTAGGCGCAAATAGGCAGAAATGGGCTCTCGTTGGGATGCGTTAGGATGCAGGTGAGATGCAAGGGCAAGGTGACAGGGTGACCAATCTCCGACTGGTGGACGGGGCTGCGGGTACGCCCGCGC
>DAINOM010000097.1:720-12513 GCA_036735445.1 Propionicimonas sp. | reverse complement strand
GTGGCACGAAGATGCGGCGCTCCGGTTCCTGCTACATCTGCGAGGGCTGCGGCTCCACCAGCGGCTGCAGCTGAGGTACGAACCGCGAGTGACAGGATCGCTGGTCGAGCTTGTCGAGACCCCGCGTGCGTCTCGACAAGCTCGACGTTCGGTTGTGGGGGCAGTCTGCGACGTCATCCGGCTTGCACCGTCATCCCGGCGCACGCCGGGATCCCTGCGCCGGTCTGGCAATGCCACTCAGGGGTCCCGGATCGAGCCCGGGACGACGGTCGGCGTCCGCTCAGTCCTCGGGCTCTGCGTCCGTCCTCACGTTGAGGCTCAGCCACGTGGTGGCCGGCGGAGGCTCGGGCGCGGACGTGCGGGGAGCAGCCGGTGCCCCGGGCTCGGCCGGACGTACCGGCTCACCCATGGCGGCCTTCAGGGCCTGGGCGATCGCGTTCCCGGCGGCGGGGTCGAACTTGCGGATCTCGGCCATGGACTGATCCTAGGCAACCTGGCTGTCCGTGTGCTGTGTCCGGGCCCGGACGGCGCTGCGAACCCGGTGCTGCCAGAACAGGTAGCCGGCGATGGCGAGGACGACCGCGACGCCCAGGCCGATCGTGAGGGCGGGCGAGAGTGCCCAGAGGTCGCCGACCAGGTCCACCCCGACGGTGCCGAGCGTCGCGTAGAGGAACGCCCACGCCACGCAACCGATCGTCACCGCGGGCAGGTAGTGCCGCAGCTTCATGCCGGTGACCCCGGCGGCGAGATTGGCCAGCGTCTGGAAGCCGATGGTCAGGAACGAGACCGCCACGACCGGAGGGCCGTAACGGTCGACCCACTCCGCCGCCCGCAGGTAGCGCGGGGACTCCAGCATCCGGGCCAGTCGGGTGCGCCGGGCACCCACCGAGCCGAGGCGACCCAGCCAGAAGGTGCCGTTGGCCCGCAGCATCACGATCACGAACAAGCCCGCGACGACCATCGGGAACGGCACGTTCCACGTCGTCGGATCCATTCGGGCTCCCTGGTTCGCGGTGAAGCGGCCAGCATAGCCAGCCGCGCTACCGGCTCGTCGCCCGGCGCAGCACCACCACTCCGGCCGCGAAGAGCAGGGCGGCAAGGAGTCCGGCCGGGTCGAGCGGGTGCAGCACGGCGCCGAACTGCCACACCGCCCAGGTGCCGGCCGTGAACAGCGCGTATCCGACCTCGGCGAGGCCGCGCGGCGGGAGGCCCGGCCCCTCGCGGGGGATCAGCCGCACCTCCACCCGTGCGAGCAACGGGACGGCCACCGCGACCACCGCCAGCACCACCACGACCAGCAGCAGCGGGTGCATCAGCACCGGAGCGGCAGCGGGGAGCAACAGCGACAGCCCCACGAGGGCTCCCGCACCCACGACGATCGCCGGGATGTGCCACAGGTAGGCCGTCAGCAGCAGGGCGTTCGCCAGTCGCACCAGGCCCGCCGTCCGCTCACCCAGCCGGGACGCGACCCCGGCCCGCTCCAGCAGTCCCAGGACACAGGTCTGGGCGAGGCCGAGGAAGAGGATCGCGAGGGTCGGCGGCAGCAGGTTGGCCACCAGCACGTCCGCCCACGCCACCGCCGCCGGCGGATAGTGGAGCCAGACGACGAGCACCACGATCACCGCCGCCGATCCGGCCAGCACGGCCAGCAGCCGTCCGGTCGACCACGAGCGGAACCAGCCTCGGTGGTAGGCGATGCCCCACTGGTGGGCCAGCGGCCAGACGAAGGCCAGGTTGACCCACTGCAGGCCGAGGTCGCCGGTGACACGGGTGGCGACGTCCACGGCGATCGCCCCGAGCAGCAGCGGCAGCATCGGCCACGCGCCGAACCGGTCGTGCAGCCAGACCGCCAGTGGCGCCGCGGCGAGCAGCAACTGGTAGACCACGGCGAACCAGAGCAGCTGCGCGAACTGCCGGCTCAGCGCTGCGGACTGGGGTAGCCAGCCGAGCCAGGCCGCTGTGGTGCCGATGGCCGTGAACACGATCAGGAACAGCGACATCGGCCCGAGCAGGCGGCTGCCGCGCCGGGTGAGGAAGGCGGCATACGGGGTCCGGGTCGCGCGCCAGGTGTCCACCACGACCGCGTTGGCGTAGCCGGCCGCGACGAAGAACACCGGGATGATCGTCGCCACCCAGCTGATGCCCCAGAACACCGGGCCTGGCGCCCACGGCACCACCTGCACCTGGCCGTCCACCAGCAGTACCTGCCACAGCAGGGCGTGGAAGACCACCACGACGAGCATCGAGACGACGCGGGCGAGGTCGATCAGGTGGTTGCGTGCGGCCACCGCGACATCGTAGGCAACCGTGGACCCCGTCCCGCCCACCGTCCGACCGGGCCCCGCCGAGTTGTCAGAATCTCAGCCGCCCATGACCGGCTGAGATTCTGACAAGTCGGCGAGGGGGCGACCGTAGGCTGAGGCGCGTGCAGGCGGCCCTGAGCGGATACCTGACGATCTGGTCAGTGATCGGGGTCGGCTGGGTGGTGGCGCACTTCCGCGTGCTGAACGAGAACCACCGCCGGATGCTTGCCCGGCTCGCGTTCACGATCGCGTCGCCAGCGCTGCTGTTCTCGCTGGTCGCCCGCGCCAACCTCAGCCACCTGTTCAGCACCACGCTGGTCGTCTCGGCGCTCGCGATCGTGCTCGGTGCGGTGGTCTACCTGGTCCTCGCCCGGGTGGTCCTCGGCCGCGGCGACCTGCCCGGACGGGTGGTCGGCACCCTGTGCTCGGTCTACACCAACGCCGGCAACCTCGGGCTTCCGGTCGCCGCGTACGTCCTCGGCGACATGACCTGGATGGCCCCGATCATGCTGATCCAGGTGGGGGTCATGCAGCCCGCGGCCATGGCGCTGCTGGACCTCGCCGCGGCCCGCGCGGAGGGACGGACCCTGAGCTGGGCCCGCTACGTGACCCTGCCGTTCCGCAACCCGATCACCGTCGGCACCCTCGCCGGGCTCGCGCTGAACGCCCTCGGCATCCAGCTGCCCGACCTGGTCTGGCAGCCGGTGGAGATGGTGGGCCAGCTCGCCGTGCCGGCCATGCTGATCGCCTTCGGCGTCTCGCTGCGCCTGGACCCACTGCCCGGTCGCGGTCCGCACGCCGGCGAGCTGGCGATGATCGCGCCGATCAAGGTGCTCGTCCACCCGGCCATCGCGTTCTGCCTGGGCGCCTGGGTGTTCCGGCTCGCCACCCCCGACCTGCTGGCGGTCACGGTGATCGCCGCGCTGCCGACCGCGCAGAACATCTACCTCATCTCGAGCCGCTACCACGTGCGCACGCTGCTGGCCAGGGACGCCATCTTCGTCTCGACCATCGCGTCGATCCCGGTCATCGTGGCGGCCTCGACCTGGTTGCGCTGACCGCTCCCGTCCCAGCGGTTGTCGAAGAACTGCCCGGGACTTCGGCGGTTCCCTCCTCGGCGGGCCTCCAAAAGGACTAACATTCGCCCGATGGACAACGGCCACTTCACCCGCCTCTCGGGGGACGAATGCCGTCATCTGGTGCGCGGCCACAGCGTCGGCCGGGTGTGCTGGCTCTCCGCCGAAGGCCTGCAGGCGCTGCCGGTGAGCTACGTCGCGTCCGATGACCTGATCTACTTCCGCGTCGATCGCGGCTCCGTGCTCGGTGAACTGTCCGGTCCCGTCCCGGTGGCTTTCGAAGTGGATGACATCGACGTGCCCACCGCCACCGGCTGGAGCGTCCTGGTGCGCGGCGAGGCCGCCGCATCGGACGCGGACGGGGTCGAACTGCTGCCACCGTGGGCACCGGGACACCTGTCCCTGACCGTGGCGGTCACCCCGCAGGCATACTCCGGCCGAGTGGTCTCGGCCGACGACCCGAGGAGTTGAGATGTTGAAACCCTACGCAGGCCCGGCCCGGGTCGTCGTCGGCTTCGACGGTTCGGACGACTCCTTCCAGGCGCTCGCCTACGCGATCGAGGAAGCGCGGCAGCGGGACGCGGAACTCGTCCTCGTCCACGCTGTCGACGACACCGTCCTGAACAGCGCCTGGGGCGTGGTCTTCGACCCGGAGGAGATCAAGCAGGGCGCGGCGGAGATGCTCGACCGGGGGGTCGAGGACGCCCTCGCCGCCGGCCTGTCCCGCAACCGGGTGCGCACCGAGATCGTGCTGGGCAACCCGGCCGCCGCGCTGACCAGGGAGAGCAACCAGGCGTCCCTCGTCGTGGTGGGGCGGCAGTCCACCGGCCCGGGGGAGAAGCAGTTCGCGGGTTCGACGGCCGTCGGGGTCGTCGGCGCCTCGCACTGCCCGGTGATCGTGGTGTCCGCCGACGACGTGCTGCACGAGCAGCGCACGGGCGTGATCGGGGTGGCGGTCGACACGTCCGCCCGCGGCGCGGTCGCGCTGGAGTGGGCGCTGCAGGAGTGCCAGAGCCACGGGGGCCGGGTCGTCGTGATCAGCGTCTGCCGGGCGCCACAGGGCCGCTGGTTCAGCACCGGCCGGCCGACCCCCGAGCAGGAGGACGCCGCGGTCCGGGTCACTCGGGCCCGGATGACCGACATGATCTCGGAGATCACCGAGGACTTCCCGGACGTCGACGTCACCCTCGAGGTGTCCTACGGCAGCCCGGTGGACGTGCTGGTCGCCCGCTCGGAGGAACTCGACCTGCTCGCCGTCGAGGTGCACGCGTCCTTCCCCACCTATTCCGTCGGCGGCCTGATCCGCGGCCTGATGAGCCATGCCCGCTGCCCGGTCGGCGTGATCCGTCCCAAGGACGCCCACGGCTCCTGAGCCTGACGCGGAATGGGACCTGTCCCCAGGCGTTCGGAACACTGGGGACAGGTCCCATTCCCGTTCACTCGCGGGCGGACGTCCGCGGCCCGGGGGCTGGCGTAGGCTTGGTCGGCTATGACCACCACCGCCGAGCTGCCGCGGATCGCCTTCGACGATGCGCTGCCGATCAGCGCGCACGTCGAGGAGATCGCGGAGGCCCTGCGCGCCCACCAGGTGCTGGTCGTGGCGGGGGAGACCGGGTCGGGCAAGACCACCCAGCTGCCCAAGATCTGCCTGCTCGCCGGACGCCGGAGTATCGGGCACACCCAGCCGCGGCGGATCGCCGCCCGCAGCGTCGCAGCGCGGATGGCGGAGGAACTCGGCGAGGAGCTCGGCCAGACCGTCGGCTTCCAGGTCCGGTTCTCCAGCCAGCGCAGCCGGCAGACCCGGGTCAAGGTGATGACCGACGGCATTCTGCTGGCCGAGATCTCGCACGACCGGGACCTGCGCCGCTACGACACGATCATCATCGACGAGGCCCACGAGCGCAGCCTGAACATCGACTTCCTGCTCGGCTACCTCAAACAGCTGCTGCCGCGGCGCCCGGACCTGAAGGTGATCATCACCTCCGCGACGATCGACACCGCCCGGTTCTCCGCGCACTTCGACGATGCCCCGGTGATCGAGGTGTCCGGCCGCAGCTATCCGGTCGAGCTCCGGTACCGGCCGATCGCAGGCACGGCCGAGGACCGCGACCGCGACCAGCTCGACGCGATCTGCGACGCGGTCACCGAGCTGTCCGGCAGCCTCGACGGCGACATCCTCGTCTTCCTCTCCGGCGAGCGGGAGATTCGCGACGCCGCCGAGGCGATCACCGGTCTGCAGCTGCGGTTCACCGAGGTCGTCCCCCTGTACGCGCGGCTGTCCGCCGCGGAGCAGCACCGCGTGTTCACCGCGCACACCGGACGGCGCGTCGTGCTGGCCACCAACGTCGCAGAGACGTCGCTGACCGTCCCGGGCATCCGCTACGTCGTCGATCCCGGATTCGCCCGGATCTCGCGCTACTCCGCGCGCACCAAGGTGCAGCGGCTGCCGATCGAGCCGATCTCCCAGGCCTCGGCCAACCAGCGGGCCGGACGGTGCGGCCGGCTCGGTCCCGGCGTCTGCATCCGGCTGTACAGCGAGGAGGACTTCGCTTCCCGCCCCGAGTTCACCCAGCCCGAGATCCTGCGCACCAACCTGGCCTCGGTCATCCTGCAGATGGCGGACGCCGGCCTGGGCGACATCACCCGCTTCCCCTTCGTCGAGCCGCCCGACGCCAGCCAGGTGCGGGACGGCCTGCGGCTGCTCACCGAGCTCGGTGCGATCGAGCGCGGCGCCCACGCGCACGGCACCGTCCGGCTGACGAAGATCGGCCGCACCCTCGCCCGGCTGCCGGTGGACCCGCGGCTGGGCCGGATGCTGGTTGAGGCCGGACGGCAGGGCTGCCTGCGGGAGGTGCTGCCGGTCGTCGCCGGGATCGCGATCCCGGACGTCCGCGAGCGCCCGGCAGAGCACACCGAGGCGGCCGACACCGCCCACCGCCGCTTCTGGGCGCCGCTGGACGGAGCCGCCCTTCGTCAGGCTCAGGGATCGGTAGGCCCGGCTCAGGAACCCACCCCGGACGGCTCGGACATCGCCGCGCTGTGGCGGCTGTGGACCTACCTGCGCGAGCAGCGCCGGAAGCTGTCCGGCAACGCGTTCCGCCGGCTGTGCCGCGACGAGTACCTGAACTTCCTCCGAGTCCGGGAATGGCAGGACCTGCACACCCAGCTCCGCGAGGCCTGCACAGAGGTGGGCCTGCACCGCAACGACGACGCGGCGGGACTGGATGCCGTCCACACCGCGGTGCTGTCCGGGTTGCTCTCCCACGTCGGCCTGCTGGACGAGGCCAGCCTCGCCAGGCCGGCCCGCGGCAGGCGGCGGGGACCGGCCGAGTACCTGGGCGCGCGGGGCGCCCGGTTCGCGATCAACCCCGGCTCGTCGGCCGCGCGCACGAACGCGCCGCTGGTGATGGCCGTCGAGCTGGTCGAGACGAGCCGGCTGTGGGCCCGCACGGTCGCGCCGGTCACCGCCGAGCAGGTGGAGGCGGTCGCCGGGCACCTGCTGAAGCGCACCTACTCCGAGCCGCACTGGTCGGCGCGCGGCGGGCAGTGCGTCGCGTACGAGAAGGTGACCCTGCTCGGCGTCCCGATCGTCGCGCAACGGCTGGTCAGCTACGCCCGGATCGACCCGGTCGTGGCGCGCGAGGTGTTCATCCAGGCCGCGCTGGTCGAGGGCCAGTGGCGGACCCGGCACCACTTCTGGGCGCGCAACCAGGCCGTCCGGGCCGAGGCGGAGGAACTGGCCGACCGGAACCGCCGTCGCGACCTGCTGCTGGACGACGCCGCGATCGCCGCGTTCTACGCCGAACGGATCCCCGCGGACGTGGTCAGCGTGGCCCACTTCGACCGCTGGTGGCGGGACGCCCGCCGTCGCGACGAGCGCCTGCTCGACCTGACCCTCGCCGACCTCGTCGTCCCGGACGCGGAACTGGACACCGAGGCCTACCCCGACCGCTGGCTCGCCGCCGGCGAGGAACTGCCCGTCGACTACGCCTTCGACCCGGGCTCGGGGCATGACGGCGTCACCGTCACCGTCCCGCTGGCCGTGCTGACCAGGCTGGACCCCGCGGCCTTCACCTGGCAGGTGCCCGGGCTGCGCGCCGAGGTGGCGACCGAGCTGGTCCGCAGCCTGCCGAAGGCGCTGCGCACCCAGCTCGTGCCCGCGCCCGACACCGCCCGCCGGGCACTGGACTGGCTGGACGACCACCCCGGCCCGGCCGGCGAGCCGCTGTGGACGGCGCTGGGCCGTGCGGTCCTCGCCCTGACGGGCGTGCAGGTGCCGGCGGACGCGTGGCGTCCCGACGAGGTGCCCGACCACCTCAGGGTGCGGTTCCGGGTGGTCGCGGACGGTGCGAACCCCGTGGTCGGCCGCGACCTGACGGAGCTGTCCGGGACGCTGGCGCCCAGGGTCAGCCGCACGCTCAACGCCGCGGCCAGCCACCTCACCCACCCGGGAGCGACCAGCTGGGCTTTCGGCACCCTGCCCGAGCGGATCAGTGAGCCGATGCCCGGCTACCCGGCGCTGGTCGACCGCGTTGACCGGGTGGGGGTGCAGGTGTTCGCCGATGCCGACACCGCCGCACGAGCGCACCGCAACGGGCTGCGCAGGCTGGTCACGCTGACCACCGTCGACCCGACCCGCTGGGTGGTGTCGAGGATGGGCAACGCCACGAAGCTGGCCCTGGCCACCTCGCCGTACCCCGATGTGCCCGCCCTGCTGGCCGACGCCCGGCTGAAGGCGACCGGCGACCTGGCCGACGCCGTCGGCGGGCTGTGGCAGGTGCGGGACGAGGAGTCCTTCGCCCGCCTGGCCGACGCCGTGCGTGCGGACGCGGCCGCAGCCACCCAGGCCACGGTGGCCGTGGCGGGGGAGATCCTGCAGCTGGCCGGCGAGGTGCGCCGCGCGCTGCCGGCGGCCCGGCCGGAGACCCGCGACGACGCGTCCGAGCAGCTGGACGGACTGGTCTACCGCGGCTTCATCTCCGCGACCCCTGCCACCGCGTGGTCACGCCTGCCCACCTACCTGAAGGCGATCCGGCGCCGGCTCGAGGCGGCCCTGACGAACCCGCGCCACGAGGCGGAGGGGCTCGCGGTGATCGGCGAGCTCGAGGACGAGTACGCCCGCCTCTGCGCGGGCATCCCCTCCGGGCCGCTGCCGGCGCCGGTCGCGGCGGTCGGCTGGCTGCTGGAGGAACTGCGGGTCAGCCTCTTCGCGCAGGGGCTCGGCACGGCCGTCCCGGTGTCGGCCAAGCGGGTGCGGACGGCGATGGCCGCCGCTACCTGACCTGCCGCACCCTCCCGGGCAGGGCCGGCGTCCGGACAGGGGCTTCGACGCACGCTCTCGACCAGGAACTCGGGCTCTCGGCGGACGTTTTACCGGTGCGGCCCCGCTCCGCACGGGGCCGCACCGAAACCACGCGACCCGGGCCTCCGGGGGGTTCCGGTGGCCGATCGCCGTGGCGTGCGGTGAGTCTCAGTAACTGGCGAGGTGATTGCGGATGGTCTCGCCCTCGGTCAGTGACAGGCGGAACCAGTGCCGCGGGTCAACCTTCCTGGGGCGAAGGGGAGTGGGTTCGATCTGACGAGCGATGTCGAGGTCCTCGACGAGCCGCTCGCGGTCCCGGTCGACAACTGCGTAGCTCAACATGGCTCAATTCTCTCGCTGTTGTTCATTCGGGACAAGCTGTGAATCCCGAACAATCATGCGGTTGTGCCGTATGATTCGGACATGCTCGATCTGAACCGGCTCCGCATCCTCCGGGCCGTGGTCGCCAGTGGCTCGGTGAACGACACCGCGCGGCGCCTCGGCCTCACCCCGTCGACGGTGAGCCAGCACGTCCACACCCTCGAACGCGAGGTGGGTTTCGCCCTCGTGGAACGGGTGGGACGGGGGATCCAGGCCACGCCTGCGGCCACGGAGCTGGCCAAGGCGAGCGCTGGCGCCCTGCACGCCGTGGCCGACCTGGAGGTGCTCGTCCGCGAACTGCGGGAGGGCACGACCGAGCGGCTGACCATGCGCACGTTCGCCTCGGCGGCGTACACCTGGGTGCCGGCGGTGGCGCGGAGGCTGCGGCAGGAGTTCCCCGGGCTCACGCTGGAACTCTCGATCAACGAGAGCGACTCCGCGGAGGCGGCCGGCCAGGCCGACGTGGAGGTGCACACCGAGGTGCCCTACGACGAGCCGAGAGTGCCACCCGCCTATCGACGGCTCGAACTCGGCACGGACGACTTCCTCGTGGCGGTGCCGCCGGACCATCCGCTCGCCGAGGCGGAGGCCATCGAGCTGAACGAGTTCAGCGAGGACGACTGGGTGCAGTACGACTTCAGGGACGAGATCGCCACCCGGCTGACCGCGCACGCCTGCGCGGTGGCCGGCTTCACGCCGCGCTACGTCGCCAGGGCGCAGGACCACGTCACCGGTCTCGCCTTCGTCGCCGCGGGAGTGGGCATCGCGCTCGTCCCGCAGTTGGCGGTCGGCTGGTCCGGCTTCGACATCGGCTACGTGCGCCCGACGAACCCGACCCCGCACCGCCGGATCGTCGCCCTGGTGCGTGACAGTGCCCGGACGAACCCCGCCGCCGGCCGCTCGATCGAGCTGCTCACCGAACTCGGCGGGCGCCTGGACGAGTTCAACCCCACCCTGCGCCGGCACGCCCCGGGCCCGAGCCGCTTCGGCTGACCCCCGTCCCCGAGTTGTCAGAGTCTCCGCGCGCCATAGGCGGCAGAGATTCTGACAAGTCGGCGGATGGAGGCGGAGGGACGGCGGCGCGTCAGCCCACAGCGCAATGCCACGGGAGCCGGGCAGCCTGAGGGTACAGTGGCCGCGTGCTGGATCCTCGGTTGCTGTACACCTTCAACCCGGAACTCTGGGAGGCGGTCCGGGGGACCCAGCCTGCGCTGCTGCACCTGCTCGACGGCTACATCGACGCCGGGTCGGTCACCCACAACACCGGCCACTACCTGCTCGAGGTCTGCGAGCACGAGGTGCTGGTCGAGTTCGACCACGACCAGCTGCACGACTACCGCTCGCGCCGGCCCCAGATGGTGTTCGACACCAACCACTGGGCCTCGATGACCGACTACGCGCTGGTCATCCACCGCCTGTTCGACCTGAACGGCAAGCCGTTCCTGCTGTTCACCGGGCCCGAACCCGACACCCAGTGGAACCGGACGGTCGCCGCGGTCCTCGGGATCGCCGAGCGGCTCGGGGTCTCCCGGGTGGTCACGGTCTCCGGCGTGCCGATGGCCGTCCCGCACACGCGACCCAGCCTGGTCACCGCGCACTCCACCGACCCGAAGACGGTCAGCGGCAACCCGATGTGGATCGACCGGGTCCAGTTGCCCGGCAGCTTCTCCCACGTGCTGGAGTACCAGGCCGGGCGGGCCGGCCTGCTCGGCCAGGGCTTCGTCGCCCACGTGCCGCACTACCTCGCGCAGTCGGCGTTCCCGCAGGCCACCGAGGCAGTGCTGCGCCGGGTCGCCGAGGCGGCCGGGCTCGAGCTGCCGATGGCGGAGCTGGCCGAGCGGGTGTCCGAGAACCTCGCGAACATCGAGTCCGAGGCCGCCCAGGACGCGGAGTTCCCCGCGGTGGTGCAGGCCCTGGAGGAGCAGTACGACCGGCTGAGCAGCAGCGGTGCCGCGTCGGTGCCCAGCGCCGAGGAGATCGGCGCCGCGGTCGAGCAGTTCCTGGCCGAACAGGATCCGCCCCCGGACTTCCGGCGGTAGTCGTGCCGGAGTCGGTGGACGAACTGATCGCGATCCTCGATCTCGAGCAGACCGAGGAGCATGCCTTCGTCGGCAGGGACGCCGGCTCCGCGCGGCAGCGCGTGTTCGGCGGCCAGGTGCTCGCCCAGGCGCTCACCGCCGCGTACCGGACCGTCCCGGACGGCCGGGTCGCCCACTCGCTGGGCGCCTACTTCCTTCGCGCGGGCGTCACCGGCACGCCGATCCGCTACGCCGTCGAGCCCACCCGGGACGGCGGCAGCTTCTCGTCCCGGCGCGTCGTCGCCGACCAGGCCGGACGGGTGATCTTCTCGATGGTCTGCTCGTTCCACGAACGGGAGGTCGGCCTGGACCACGCCGACGCCGCACCGGCCGGCGTCCCGGAGCCCGAGGACTGCCCGCCACTGTCCGCGGTCCTGGGCGCGCGGTCGCGCCGGGCGGTGGAGGCGTGGCAGCAGGAGTGGGGCGTGCTGGAGACCAGGTTCGCGTCCGACACGTCCACGCTCAGCGCGGCCGGCCACTCCGATGCCGAGATGAAGGTGTGGGTACGGGCGGAGAGCGCGCTGCCGGACGACCCCCAGCTGCACCAGGCGTTCCTCGCCTACGCCAGTGACCTGACGCTGCTGGCGGTGAGCACGGTGCCGCACCCGGTGGAGTTCGCCGGGCCGAACATGCAGGTGGCGTCGATCGACCAC
>DAINOM010000097.1:0-710 GCA_036735445.1 Propionicimonas sp. | reverse complement strand
GATGTGGTTCCACCGGCCGGCCCGGGCCGACCAGTGGCTGCTCTACGACCAGGTGTCGCCGTCCGCGTCGTCCGGGCTGGGGTTCAGCTTCGGCCGGCTGTTCTCGCAGGGACGGCTGGCCGCGTCCTGCGCGCAGGAGGGGCTGATCCGGCTGGTCGAGCCCGGCTGATTCCCGGCAACGCGGGCAGAACGCAGAGGACCCCAGGTCAACGGGCGTGACCTGGGATCTTCCGTCCTTGGTGGCGGTGCGTCAGGCTGCTTCGGAGTTGTCCCCGCGCAGCTTGGAGATGGCGTGCCGTTCGATCTGGCGGACCCGCTCGGCGGTGATGCCCCAGACCGCCGCGATGTCGGCCAGCTTGGCCTGGCGGCCGTCCAGCAGGCCGTAGCGGCGACGGACCACGTCCGCGGAGCGCTCGTCGAGGCCGGCGAGCATCGAGTCGAGCCGGGCGCGGTCCTCTGCGTCCAGCACGACCTCGTCGGGCCCGGGGGACATCTCGCGGGCCAGCAGGTCGCCGAGGGCGGTGTCGCCGTCCTCCTCGACCGGGGCGTCGAGACTGACGTGGTCGCGGGAGAGCCGCAGCAGGTCGATCACCTGCTCCTCGGGCAGGCCCAGCTCATCCGCGATCTCGGCCAGCTCCGGCTCGCGACCGAGGTGACGCTCCAGCGTCCGGCGGACGGCGGAGACCTGGTTGACCTGTTCGGCCACGTGT
>DAINOM010000096.1:0-12662 GCA_036735445.1 Propionicimonas sp. | reverse complement strand
AGACCGACGCGATCGTGATGATCGGCGAGATCGGCGGGGACGCGGAGGAGCGCGCGGCCGCCTACATCGCCGAGTACATCACCAAGCCGGTGGTCGGCTACGTCGCCGGTTTCACCGCCCCCGTCGGCAAGACCATGGGGCACGCCGGCGCGATCGTCACCGGCTCGGTCGGCACGGCCAAGGCGAAGAAGGCCGCGCTGGAAGCCGCCGGCGTCCGCGTCGGCCGGACGCCGAGTGAGACCGCGGCCCTGATGCGCGAGGTCGTCGCCGCCCTCGGCTGACCCCCGACACCGTCCCGTCGGCCTCACCTTCGCCGACCCACCTTTGCCGAGTTGTCAGAATCTCAGCCGCCTATGGCCGGCTGAGATTCTGACAACTCGGCAAAGGTGGGTCACGCGGGACGGAACAGTTCCGCGCGGAAGCGGTAGGCGTCGCCGCGGTAGCGGTTCACGCCGACCAGCACGGGCTGGTTGTCGGCGGTGTAGGCGACCTCGCTGCCGACGAGGATCGGCGCGCCGACCGGGCAACCCAGCAGCTGGGCGATCTCGGCATCGGCGGCATCGGCCTGCACGGAGTACGCCGAGCGCTGCAGCCGGACGCCGCACAGCGCCTCCAGCCGCTCGTACAGGGACTGGTCGGTCATGTCCGCGGTCACCATCGGCTCCAGGCCTTCGCGGCGCAGCACCACCAGGTCGACGCAGATCGGGTAGCCGTCCATGCCGCGCAGCCGGCGCAACTCGATCACGGGGGCTGCCGGGGCGATGTGCAGTTGCTCGGCCTCCTCCAGGGTGGCCGGACGGGTCCGGTGCCGCAGCACCCGTGACGTCGGACGGAGCCCTCGCGCCCTCGCCATCTCGCTGAAGGACTGCAGGACGCTGGGGGCCTCGCCCACGACCTCGCTGTTCACGAACCAGCCGCGCTGCGCCGAGCGCTCCAGCTTCCCCTCCGCCTCCAGCAGCGCCAGCGCGCGGCGCACGGTCACCCGGCTGACGCCGAGGCGCACAGAGAGGTCCCGCTCACCGGGCAGGCGCGTGCCGGGTGCGAACTCGCCGCGCTGCAGGCCCAGCATCAGCTGCCGGTACGCGGTGTCAGTGGCCAACGTCATGGCCGCGACGATACCAGTTGCCCGATACGTGCACTACTGGTCCGTTTTTCTTGCCTTACTGGACTATCTGGTATAGGAATCGAACTGGGACCCGCCGCTCGTGCGGCGAGCCAGTGCAAAGGAGCAGGAGTGCGCAATCCAGGAACGGTCAGCCGGACCATCGCCACGGCATTCGTCTTCACCGCGCTGCTTGCGGCCGCAGGCTGCGCCCCCGGCGGGTCGGGCCCGGCCCCGTCGTCCGCCCCCGCCGCCGTCTCCACCGACGTCGCGAGCGCGGGCGAGGTCACCCTCAAGCTGTCCGACTTCTGGGGCGGCAGCGAGCAGGAGTGGATCAAGGGCATGATCACCAAGTTCCAGACCAAGTACCCGAACGTCACCATCGAGCGCACCCAGGAGGACTGGGGCCAGCTCACCTCGACGCTGAACCTGCAGCTCGCCGAGGAGGACGGCCCCGACCTGGCCACCGCCAACAACGGCTGGCAGTCGCTGGGCACGCTGGCCAAGGGCAACCTCGTGCTGAACCTCGACGAGTACTCCAAGGCGTACGGCTGGGACAAGCTCATCCCGAGCACCATCGCCCGGCAGAACCAGTTCACGACCGACTTCAAGACCATCGGATCCGGCTCGCTGTTCTCCACGCCGGTCGCGCGGGTCTCGCTGATCGGCATCTACTACAACGTCGAGAAGCTCACGAAGCTCGGCATCGCGCCGCCGACCACGCTGGCCGAGTTCGAGGCCGCGGCGGAGAAGGCGAAGGCCGCCGGGGAGATCCCGATCGGCTACGGCAGCCAGGACTCGCCGACCGCCGTGCTGCTCGGCCTGCAGGCCCTGTACGCCGACGCGAACACGATCAACAACTTCACCTACGGCGACACCTCGGTGACCGCCGACCAGGCCGGTCTCACCAAGGCCGCGGAGACCGCGAAGAAGTGGAACGACAACGGCTGGTTCAGCCCGCACCACGAGGGCATCAACTACCAGGACGCGGTCGCGAACTTCCTCGACGGCAAGGGCGTGTTCCGGTTCGAGTACACCGGCTCGCTGGGCCTGACCACGGAGCAGCAGGGCAAGTTCCAGTACATCCAGCTGCCGCAGGCCAGTGGTAGCGGGACGGTGGGCGTCGGCGCGGCCCCGGCCGCGATGGTGATCGCCACGAAGTGCAAGCACCCGGACGTGGCCGCGGCCTTCCTCGACTTCCTGATGTCGGCCGACGCCGCGCAGGCCTCGGCGGACAACGGGCTGATCCCGCTGCTGCACGAGGACGTGACCATCCCCGACAACCAGGCCACGTTGAAGACCGAGGCGGCAGGTGCAGCGGCGATCGGCGCGTCCGACGGCTTCGTCCCCTACTTCGACTGGACCAGCCCGACCATGCTGGACACGCTGAACCAGCAGATGCAGATGCTCTACGCCGGCAAGTCGACCCCGGCCGACCTGGTGGCGGCGGTCGACAAGGACCGCAACGCGTTCCTGCAAGAGTCGAAGTAGCCAGCGGACGCCTGATGAGTCTCCTCGCTGCCCGCGTCGTCCCATCCCGGGACGGCGCGGGCCGGGCCGGGCGCGGCAACCACAACCCGCGGCGCCGGAACCGCCGGATCGGCCTGCTCTTCGTCGCGCTGCCGCTGGCGTTCTACGCCGGGGTGGTGCTGGTCCCGCTGGCGCAGTCCTTCCAGTACTCCTTCTACTCCTGGGACGGGGTGTCGCGGGCGACCTGGGTGGGCCTGGACAACTACCTGACCTTCTTCACCGACCCCGTCCTGCAGTCCACGCTCGGCCACGTGCTGGTGCTGATCTGCTTCTTCTCCCTGCTCCCGATCGCCCTCGGGCTGCTGTCCACCGCCCTGATCACCCGGCGCCGGCTCGCCGGGATGGCGGTCTTCCGGTTCGTCTACTTCCTGCCGCAGGTGCTCACCAGCGTCGTGGTGGCGCTGGTCTTCAAGCGGATCTACAGCCCGGAGGGCGCGCTGAACTCGCTGCTGCGGTCCGTGGGGCTGGACGCGCTGACCCGCAGCTGGCTGGGTGACTTCACCTGGGCGCTGCCTGCCCTGGGCCTGATCGGCACCTGGGTCACCTTCGGGTTCTGCATGGTGCTGTTCATCTCGGGCGTCTCGTCGATCCCGACCGAGCTGTACGAGGCGGCGCGGGTGGACGGGGCCGGTCCCGTCCGGGAGTTCTTCGCGGTGACCCTGCCGGGGCTGCGCGCGCAGATCGCGGTCGCCCTGACCCTGACCGTCACCGGCGCCCTGCGCACGTTCGACCTGGTCTGGGTGACCACCGGCGGCGGGCCGGGGACGGCGACCCTGACCCCTGCCGTGGCGCTGTACCGGGCGGCCTTCGTCAACCCGCAGGTCGGCAAGGCCGCGGCCATCGGCATCGTGATGGCGGTGTTGTGCCTGGTGATCGCACTGAGCATCCAGCGGTTCGCGGAGCGGGACTGACATGGCGCGCCGCATCGACGCCGCGATCACCTACGCGATCCTCGCGGTCATCGCCGTCGTCGTCCTGTTCCCGGTCGGCACGTTCATCTCGGCGGCCCTCAGCCCCGACCGCTCCGGACGGCCGGTCGCCGGTGTCTGGGAGTGGTCGAACTTCATCACCGCCTGGCAGGAGGCCGACTTCGCGCGGGCGATGACGGTCTCGCTGGTGATCACCGGCAGCGCCGTCCTCGGCCAGCTCGTGCTCGCGGTCCTCGGCGGCTTCGGCTTCGGCGTGCTCGGCGTCAGCGGTCACCGGGTGCTCTACCCGCTGATCGTGCTGGGCATGATGATCTCCACCGAGGCGATCATCGTCCCGCTGTACTACCAGTTCCGCACCCTCGGCCTCACCAACAGCCTGCCCGGCATCATCCTGATCCACCTGGGCATGGGCGTGCCGTTCGGCATCTTCTGGATGCGGGCGGCGTTCCGGGCGCTGCCGGCGTCGCTGTTCGAGTCGGCCGAGATCGACGGTGCCGGCGCGCTGCGGGTGCTGTGGTCGGTGGCCCTGCCGCTCGTCCGCCCCGCGATCACCACGTTGCTGCTGCTCAGCTTCATGTGGACGTGGAACGACTACTTCCTCTCGCTGGTCTTCCTGCACGGGGACAACCAGACCGCGACCGTCGCCCTCGGCGTGTTCCAGGGCCGCCACCTGACCATGTTCAACCTGATGGCGGCCGGCGGCCTGATCGTGGCCGCGCCCGTGCTGATCCTCTACGTGATCTTCCAGCGCAAGTTCATCTCCGGCATGCTCTCCGGCGCCCTGAAGGAATGACCTCCGCCCACCCCACCCCGCACGTCAGACCCGAGACAAGGTGATTTCCATGACCACAGCGCCCCGCATCGTCGCCACCGCGGAGGAGGTCGGCGTCCGCGTCGCCCGGATCATCGCGGACGGCCTGCTCCAGACGGCCTCCGCGCAGCGCCCGTTCCTCCTCGGCTGCCCCACCGGCCGCACGCCCGAACCGGTCTTCCCGGCGTTGGCCGCTCTTGCCGCGGACGGACTCGACCTGGGCAGGATGGTGATCGTGCTGATGGACGAGTACGTCGTGCCGGCCGCCGGCGGGTTCGCGATGGTGGACCCGGAGAAGCTGTACAGCTGCGTGGGCTACGCCCGACGGCAGATCCTGCAGCCGCTGGCCGAGGCGTCGGGCACGTCCCCGCAGCTGTGGCACGCCGACCCGGACGATCCGGGCGAGTACGACCGGCGGATCGCCGCGGCGGGCGGGATCGACGTGTTCCTGCTGGCCTCCGGCGCCAGCGACGGCCACGTCGCCTTCAACCCGCCGGGCTCGCCGCGCGACTCCATCACGAGGGTGATCGAGCTGGGGGAGAGCACCAGGCGGGACAACATGTCCACCTTCCCGGTGTTCGCCGACCTGTCCGAGGTGCCCCGGCACGGGCTGTCCGTCGGGGTGAGCACGATCGCCGACCACACCCGGCAGGCGGTGATGATGCTCACCGGTGCGGACAAGCGCACCGCGTTCGAGCGGATCTGCGCCGCCACCGCCTACGAGCCCGACTGGCCGGCGACGATCGTCGCCGAGTGCGCGGACCACATCGTCCTGGCCGACGCCGCGGCGGCCGGCCGGTAAGCAGCAGAGCGGAAACGAAAGGAAGAGATGGCAGCGATCAAGCTGGTCTACATCGGCGGAGGATCGTCCCGGGGTGCCGGCACGATGGCGTCGTTCCTGGAGCGGGGTGAGCGCTTCCAGGGCTCGGAGGTCGTCCTGGTCGACCTCGACCCCGATCGTCTGGAGATCGTGCGCCGGCTCGCCCAGCGGATCGCGGACGTGAAGGGCCTCGACATCGCGATCCGGGCCACGACCGACCGGCGGGCGGCGCTGACCGACGCGGACGCGGTGCTGAGCAGCTTCCGTCCGGGCAACTTCGAGGCCAGGGCGCTGGACGAGCGGATCCCGCTCAAGCACGGCGTGATCGGCCAGGAGACCCAGGGTCCGGGCGGCTTCTTCATGGCGCTGCGGTCGATCGCCGAGTTCACCGGCATCGTCGCCGACATCGAGGCGGTGGCGCCGCGGGCGAAGATCTTCAACTACACCAACCCGGTGAACATCGTCTCCCAGGCGGTCAGCCGGTTCACCGACGTGCCGATCTGGTCGATGTGCGAGGGACTGCTGTACTTCCCGAACTCGACGCTGCGTGCCGCCGGCCTCGACCCGGAGCGGGCGCGGGTGACCATGGCCGGCGTGAACCACAACTGCTGGTCGTTCGAGCACCTCTACGACGGCGAGGACCTGATGCCGCTGCTCGACCGGGCCTGGGACGAGCGGCGCGACGACCCGACGATGGACGTGTTCTCGCGGCGGATGCTGGAACTGGCGGTGACCATGCGGTCGGTGCCGGCCGACTACTTCCCGTACTACTTCTACGGTCCGGAGATCCTGCGCGAGCTGCAGGGGGCGCCGCGCACCCGCTCGGAGGTGATCATGGCCTCGCTCCCGGACTACTGGAACCACTACACCGAGCAGTCCAGGGCGGACGTCCCCGAACTCGACCCGGCCCGGTCGCGCGGCGGGATCCACGAACTGGAACTGGCGCTCGACGTGATGGACGCCCACTACAACGACACCGGCGAGCGGCTGCCGGTGAACCTGCCGAACACCGGCGGCGCGCTTCCGGGGTTCGACGACGACGTGGTGGTGGAGATGTGGTGCCGGGTGGACGCGGCCGGCGTGCACCCCGAGCCGCAGCGGCCGCTGCCGCATACCGTCCGCGGGATCACCCAGGCGCTGGCCGAGTACCAGTACGTGGCCGCGGAGGCCGCCTGGGCCGGCGGCCGGCGCGAGGCGATCGCGGCGCTGGCCGCGAACCCGCTCGTGCCGGGGCTGCGGGTGGCGGAGGAGCTGTACGACGAGATGGCCGCAGCCCACGCCGCCCACCTGCCCGAGCGGCTGCTGCGGTGACCGACCGCTTCCTCGCCCTCGACGCGGGCAACTCCAAGACGGTCGCGGTCGTGGTCGACGCGGCCGGGACGGTCCTGGGCCGCGGCCGGGGCGGGCGGGGCGACATCTACAACGCGGCCAGCCCGGACGAGGCGGCGGCCGCGGTCATCGGCAGCGCGCGGGCCGCCCTCGATGAGGCGGGCGTGGGAGCCGCCGACCTGGCGGCGTCGGCCTTCCGGATCGCCGGCGTCGACTGGCCCGAGGACACGGGCTGGTGGCAGCGGCGGCTGGCCGCCGACCTGCCCGGGCTCGGCCGGCACAGCGTCGCCAACGACGGCTTCGCCACCCTGCGGCTCGGCGCGCTCGACGGCGTCGGCCTGGCCGTCACCGTCGGCACCGGCCCGGCCCTCGCCGCGCGCAGCCGGGACGGTCGCGAGGCCTGCTCGGGCTGGTGGGTGTTCGACAACCTCGGCGGCTGGGGGCTGGCGGAGGAGGCGATCCGGGCCGTCTGCCTCGCCTGGATGGGCCTCGGCGACCCGACCGCGCTCACCGGACGCCTGCTCGGGCTGTTCGACGTCGCCGACCCCTACGAGCTGCGGCACGCCCTCACCCGCAGGTTCCGGGAGCGCCCGCCGCACGAGGAGCTGCGGGCCACCCGCACGGTGCTGGAGGTGGCCGGGGCCGGCGACCCGGTGGCCCTGCGGCTGGTGGAGGAACAGGCCAGGGCGTTTGCCGGCTACGCGGGCTGGGTGGCCGGACAGGTCGGCGCGGTGCCCTCGCCGGAGTTTCCGATCGTGCTCAACGGGTCCGTGGTGACCTCCGAGCACCCGGTGTTCCGGACCGTGCTCACCGCCGCGCTGGCTGCCCGCTACGCCGGCTGTCCGGTCACGGTCGCGACCGCGCCGCCGCTGGCCGGCTGCGTGCTGGACGCCCTCGCCGAGGGCGGGGTGGCGCTGACGCCGGGCCTTCGCGACCGGGTGGCCGGGGCGACGCATCCGTCCGACTTCCTGGGCACGTGAAGGGGACACCGTGAGCCGTGCGTCCGAGCTGGTCGCGTCCCTCACCCTCGAGCAGCAGGCCGCCCTGCTCAGCGGGGTCGACGACTGGCACACCTGCGCGATCCCCGAGGTCGGGTTGCCGGCGGTCGAGCTGGGCGACGGGCCGCACGGCCTGCGCACCGAGACCGGCGTCGACATGGTCTGGGTGCCGTCGACGGGCTTTCCGACCGGGTCGGCGCTCGGCGCCACCTGGGACGCGGACCTGGTCGCCCGGGTCGCCGCGGCGATCGGCGAGGAGGCACGGGCGATGGGCGTGCAGCTCGTGCTCGGGCCCGGGGTGAACATGAAGCGGACGCCGCTGTGCGGCCGCAACTTCGAGTACTTCGCCGAGGACCCGGTGCTCGCCGGTGACCTGGCGGCGGCCTACATCCGGGGCATCCAGGGCGTCGGGGTGGGCGCCTGCCTCAAGCACTTCGCGGCCAACAACCAGGAGACCGACCGCACCGAGATCTCCGTCGAGGTCGACGAGGGCGCGCTGCGAGCGGTCTACCTGGAGGCGTTCCGGCGCGCGATCGCCGCCGCCGACCCGTGGGCGGTGATGTGCTCGTACAACCGCATCGGCGGTGTGCACGCCTCCCAGCACCACTGGCTGCTCACCGACGTGCTGCGGGACGAGTGGGGCTACCGCGGTCTGGTCGTCTCCGACTGGGACGCCGTGCACGACCCGGTGGCGGCCGTGGCGGCCGGCCTCGACCTGGAGATGCCCGGCACCGGCGGACGGAGCGCCGCCGCGCTGGTGGCCGCGGTCACCGACGGCAGGCTGGAGCGGGCCGCCGTCGCCCGCGCCGCGACCAGGGTGGTCGAGTTCGTCGAGCGCTGCCTGTCCGACGGGCCGGCGGCCGGCCCCGTCCGGGACGCCGGGATCGTGCCGGGGGAGCGGCTGCGGCCCGAGCAGCTGGCCGCGCTCGGCGCGGACGCCCACCACGACCTCGCCCGGGAGGCGGCAGCCGCCGCGGCGACCCTGCTGCGGAACCCGGACGGCGTGCTGCCGCTCGACCCGGACGGCACGCAGCGGATCGGCGTGGTCGGCGGCTACGCGCGGGTGCCGCGGATCCAGGGCGGCGGCTCGTCCGGCGTCTGGCCGGTGCGGGTGGACGAACCGCTGGCCGCGATCCGCGAGGTCGCCGGGGACCGCGTCCGCTTCGCGCAGGGCTACCCGGTGCCGGCGACCGACTTCTACCAGGAGACCGCCCCGGCGCCGGAGGCCGACCTCGTCGCGTTGCGCGCCGAAGCCGTCGCCGTGGCCCGCGAGAGCGACGTGGTGGTGGCCTTCGCCGGCCTGCCGCTGTCGGCGGAGGTGGAGGCGACCGATCGGGACACGCTCGCGCTGCCGGCGGAGCAGGTCGAGCTGCTCGCCGCCCTCGCCGCGACCGGGACGCCGCTGGTCGTGGTGCTCGCCGCCGGCTCGGCCGTCGACCTCGCGCCGTGGCATGACGCCGCCGCCGCGATCCTGCTCACCTGGCTCGGCGGGCAGGCCGTGGGCAGCGCCACCGCCGACGTGCTGTTCGGCCTCGCCGAGCCGGGCGGACGGCTGGGTGAGACGTACCCGCTGCGCCTCGCCGACACCCCCGGCCACGACACCTTCCCCGGTGCGGCCGGCCGGATCGAGTACGCCGAAGGACCGCTGATCGGCTACCGCTGGTACGACGCCGCAGGCCTCGACGTCCGCTACCCGTTCGGCCATGGCCTGTCGTACACGACCTTCGAGTACTCGGCCGCCTCGGCCCGCGTCGTGGCCGATGACGAAGTGGAGGTGGCGGTCACCGTGACGAACACCGGCACTCGGCGAGGCAGCGAGGTGGTGCAGCTCTACGTCGAGCCGCCGACACCGGAGCCGGGGCAGCCCGTCCGCGAGTTGCGTGCGTTCGCCAAGGTCAGCCTCGCGCCCGGCGAGTCGGCGGTCGTGAGGCTGCGGCTCGGAGTCCGCGACTTCGCGGTCGTGGACGTGCCCGGACGCTGCTGGCGCCAGCCCGCCGGGACCCATCGGATCGTGCTCGGCAGCTCCTCACGCCAACCCCGGATCGTCCTCCCGGTCGACCGCCGCCCTGCCGCCCTGCCCCTCCATGCCGACTTGTCAGAATCTCAGCCGGCCACGGCCGGCTGAGATTCTGACAAGTCGGCAAGGAGGGGATCGGGGTCAGGACTGGCTGGCGCGCTGACCGGCGCGGACGGCGATCGCCTTCCACTGCGTGTCGGTGAAGTCGAAGCTGGACGACGGGCCGCCCAGCAGGTAGACGACCTTCGACCCGACGGTCACCACCGCGACCCGGTAGACCGCGGTGGAGGTCGCCGTCTTCTGCGTGACCAGGAAGGTCGAACCGCTGACCTTCGCGTCCAGATCGCCGGTGCCCTTGACCGCCGGGCCCTCCTCGATCGTGGCCGTCGGTGCGCGGTCGTGGCAGTTGCTGATGTTCTTGGTGAGCTTGTTCGCGAGCGTCGTGGCCGCGTCCGCCGCGCCGAACGTGTAGGTGACCATGTCGACGCCGAACCCCTTCGGCGCGTTGGGGTCGTCCGCGAGCAGCAGCGTCCGCTGGCCGGCCGACTGGGTGCCGGCGACGCTCGCGAGGGTCAGCCCCTCGCACTGGCTGCCGGACACGTCCAGCGTGGTGAACGGGTCGAGCGCACCCCAGCGCCCCGACCCCGGGGTCACGCGGGGCAGGTCGCTCTCCACCAGCCAGCCGGCCGGGTCCCCGGTCGGCGGCGGGGAGGCCACCACCGCGATGCTGGCCGGGCACGTGCCGAGTTCGCCGCCGCACTGCCGGCTGAGCGCCCTGCCGACGACATTCGCCAGGTCGAGAGCGGTCACCGCGGCCTGGGTGGTGGTGACGTCCGCGACGCTCACCGAGCGTCCGGTGCGGCTGAGCAGCAGCGTGTGGAACTGGTCGGCCTCGTCCTGGACGACGAGCCGGACGGAGGCGGCGGAGTCGGCGAGGCCGGTCACCCCGTTCGCGCCGGTGATCCAGGCCGGCGTCTCCTTGCAGGTGCCGAGCTGGACCAGGCGGGCGGCATAGGCCTGGGTCGCCTCGGCGTCGTCCACGTAGGTGTCGATGACCTGGACGAGGGAGTCGGTGGCACCGTTCGCGGCGCCCGTCCTGCGGGCGTTGGTGCGCAGCGCCCCCGGCAGTCCGGCGGCGGTGGCCGGCACGCAGATCGGCCGCACGTCGTCCGTCGTCCCGGTGGCCGCGACCCAGCTCACGCCGCCGAGCGTGCCGAGGTCCGCGGCGGTGACCAACGGATCGAGCGCGGAACTCGTGGGTGCCGTCGCGCCGCCGCTCTGCGCCGTCGAGCGCAGCGTGAGCAGCCAGACCGCACCGGCGACGAGCAGGGCGACGACCAGCACCGACGCGATGACGATCAGGGCCCTTCGCGAACTCCTGGCCGGCTTGCCGGGCGGGGTGGTCTCGGGTGTCGCCGGCTCGGCCGGCGGTGCCTCCGGCGCGGTGGCGGGCTGCTCCGTGGTCGGCGTGACCGCGGGGACGGTGGCCCCGGGCGGCAGCATCGCGACGGGCGGCTCCGCGGGCGCGGACGACGGCGTGGGCGAGGTCGCGGGCGAGCCGAGCGGACGGAACGCCGACGGCGCGAACGGGGTGGGCGCACCGCCCGCCGGCGGGGCGGAAGGCAGCGGCGTGGGCGGCAGCACCGGCTCGATCGCCGGCAGCGGCGAGATCGGGCTGACTGCCGACCGCCGGGGTGCGGCGGACGTGAACTCGCTCGGCTCGGCACTGGCCGAGAACCTGCGACCGGCGGACGCGGGCAGGGCCGACTCCGGCTTCGGCAGCACGGGGGCCGGCGGCGGCACCGGAGTGCTGGCCGGGACCTCGAGGGGATCCACCGGGCTGACCGGGCTCGCCGGGCTCGGGGCGAGGCGTCGCGGGGTGGCGCCGGGGTCGGTGTCGCCGTCTTCGGCCCGCGCGAACCGGCCGCCGGTCCGGGCGGGCTCATCCGCGAGCGGCTCGAGCGCCCTGCGCGGCGTGGGCGAACCGTCTTGTGACACCTGCATTCCCTTGCCGGTCGACGCTGCTTGACCGGGCCAGTCTAGCGATGGCGGGCGTGTCCCCACGACTGGAGGCCGCGGCCTGGGTGAGCATGGACGCACCATGCCTCTGTCCAGATCCAGGGACCCGGAGCGGCTCAGGTTCACCACGTCCACGGCCCGCACTCTCCGGCTGCCCACCGCGCCCGAAGGGCCGCCGCTGCTGCCGTGGCCGCTGGCCGCCCTCGGCGGCGGCGCGGTCGCCGCGGTTGCGGGGGCACTGCTGGTCGCCGGCGTGATGCTGGTCGCCTGGTTCAGCGCGATTGCCATCCCGCTGGCCACGATGCTGGACTTCGCCGCGCAGGTGTGGCTGCTCGCGCACGGTGGCGTGGTCGTGATCGGCGCCGACCAGCTCACCCTCGTGCCGCTCGGGCTGACCGTCGGCGCCGCCGCGCTCTGTTCGTCCGCCGGCCGGTTCGCCTACCGGCAGGGCCGCCAGGCACGCACCGGTGACCTGACCGACGCCGCACGCCGGACGCTGCTGCTCGGCTCGATCGGACAGGTCGCCGCCGGCTACACGGTCTTCGCGATCGTGCTCGCCGGGGTGGTGTCCGGCCCGGCGCTGGCGTGGCGGCCCGCGCTCGGTGCGCTCGTGGTGAGTGCCGCGGGCAGCGCGGTCGGCGCCTGCCACGCCGCCGCGTTCCGTCCGCTGATCCCCGACTGGCTGCGCCGGGGCCTCCGCGGAGCCGTGGCGGGCGGACTGGGCCTCGTCGTGGTCGCGGGCGTGGTGCTCGCCACCGCGGTCGTGCTGGGCGAACCGCGCGTGGGAGCGCTGGAGGAGTCGCTGGGCCTCGACGCCGGCGGGGTCGTGGTCTGGTCGGTGGCGTTGCTGGCCTATCTGCCGAACCTGCTGGCCTGGGCGCTCGCCTGGGTGCTCGGTGCGGGCTTCACCGTCGGCACCGGTTCGCTGGTCTCCCTGTCCGGGACCCAGCTGGGCATGCTGCCGGCGCTGCCCGTGCTCGGCGCCCTGCCGCCGGTCGGCGCGGCCGACCCGTGGCTGCTCAGCTGGCTGGCCGCGGGGGTGGCGGTCGGCGCCCTCGCCGGATTCGTCGCCGTGCGCGGCGGCCGGACGGGGCCGCTCGGCGCGCT
>DAINOM010000095.1:0-12683 GCA_036735445.1 Propionicimonas sp. | reverse complement strand
GCGCATTGAAGTACTTGGCCTCCTGGTGGTGCACGACGATCGCGTCGGTGGACTGCTCGGGGTGCAACTGCAGTTCCTCGCTCAATTGCACACCGATCCGGTCGGGGCGCAGCAGGGTGACCAGTTTCGCGCGATCAGCCAGGTCGGGGCACGCCGGGTAGCCGAACGAGTAGCGCGAGCCCCGGTAGGCCTGGTCGCGGATCATCGCGCCGGTGTCGCCGTCTCCGGTGAGGCCCAGCTCGGCGCGCACGCGCGCGTGCCAGTACTCGGCCAGTGCCTCGGTGAGCTGGACGGAGAGTCCGTGCAGCTCCAGGTAGTCGCGGTAGGCGTCGGCGGCGAACAGCTCCGCGGTCGCCTCTGCCACCCGCGAGCCCATCGTGACCAACTGCAGGGCGATCACGTCCGGGCCCAGCTCCGCGGCCTCGCCCGCGTCGCGGAAGAAGTCGGCCAGGCACAGCCTGCGGTCGCGCGACTGCCGGGGGAACTCGAACCGGGTGACCTCGGTGCCCGGGTTCTCCGGGTCGCCGAGGATCAGGGTGTTGCCCTCGGAGTGGCACGGCCAGTAGCCGTAGACGACCGCCGGCTCCACCAGCGATCCGGTGTGGATCCGGTCGAGCCAGTGCCGCAGCCGCGGACGTCCCTCGGTCTCGACGAGTTCCTCGTAGCTCGGCCCGTCCGCGCTGCCGCGCAGGCCCCACTGGCCCATGAAGGTCGCACGTTCGTCCAGCCAGCCGGAGACGTCCGCGAGCTTGACGCCCTTCACCACCCGGCTGCCCCAGAACGGCGGGGCGGGCACGGCAACGTCCGCGCCCCTGGCGACGTCGGAGCGGGCGGTGTCTGAACGGGAAGTGGACCTGTCCCCGTTCTCGTTCGCCCGGGGTACTGCGCGGACGCGGCGACGGCGCGGCTCGGGCAGGGCGGCGCCCGGCTCGCCACGCTTGACCGCCACGACCTTCTCCATCAGGGACAGGCCCTCGAAGGCGTCCCGCGCGTAGCGCACCTCGCCGGCGTACAGGTCGTTCAGGTCCTCCTCGACGAAGGCCCGGGTGAGCGCGGCACCGCCGAGCAGCACCGGGAACTCGGCCAGGCCGCGCTGGTTCAGCTCTTCGAGGTTGTCCCGCATCACCAGCGTCGACTTCACCAGCAGCCCGGACATGCCGATCGCGTCCGCGTTGTGGGCCAGCGCGGCCTCGATGATCGCGCTGACCGGCTGCTTGATGCCGAGGTTGATCACCGTGTAGCCGTTGTTGGTGAGGATGATGTCGACAAGGTTCTTGCCGATGTCGTGCACGTCGCCCTTCACGGTGGCGATCACCAGCGTGCCCTTGCCGGCCGCGTCCGCCTTGTCGAGGTGGGGCTCCAGGTAGCGGACGGCGGTCTTCATCACCTCCGCGGACGCCAGCACGAACGGCAGCTGCATCTGGCCGGACCCGAACAGCTCGCCGACCACCTTCATGCCGGCGAGCAGGTCGTCGTTGATGATCGCCAGGCCGGGCTTCTCGGCGAGGGCCGCGTCGAGGTCTGCCTCGAGGCCCTTCGGGTCGCCGTCGATGATCCGCCGCTGCAGCCGCTCGGTGACCGGCAGGGACGCGAGCTCCGCCGCCCGGGCCTCCCGGGTGCTGGCCGTGGTGACGCCCTCGAACAGCTCCAGGAACCGGGTCAGCGGGTCGTATCCGTCGCTGCGCCGGTCGTAGACGAGGTCCTCGGCGACCTGCCGTTGCTCCTCGGGAATCCGCGAGATCGGCACGATCCGGGCCGCGGGCACGATGCCGGAGTCGAGGCCGGCCTGCACACACTCGTGCAGGAACACCGAGTTCAGCACCTGCCGGGCGGCCGGGTTGAGCCCGAAGGACACGTTGGAGACGCCGAGCGTGGTGTGGATCCCCGGGTACTTCGCGGTGACCCGCCGGATCGCCTCGATGGTCTCCAGCGCATCCCGGCGGGTCTCCTCCTGGCCCGTGGCGATCGGGAACGTGAGGCAGTCGACGATGATGTCGTCCACCGCCAGCCCCCACGTGGTGGTGAGGTCGTCGACGAGCCGTTCCGCCACCTGCACCTTCCAGTCGGCGGTGCGGGCCTGGCCCTCCTCGTCGATGGTGAGCGCGACGACGGCGGCCCCGTGCTCCTTCACCAGCGGCATCACCTTGGCGAACCGGGAGTCGGGACCGTCCCCGTCCTCGTAGTTCACCGAGTTCACCGCACAGCGCCCGCCGAGGCGCTCCAGACCGGCCTGCAGCACGGCCGGCTCGGTCGAGTCCAGCATGATCGGCAGGGACACCCCGGTGCCGATCCGGGATGCGAGTTCGGCCATGTCGGCGACGCCGTCGCGTCCCACGTAGTCGACGCACAGGTCGAGCAGGTGGGCGCCGTCCCGGCTCTGCTGCTTGGCGATGTCGAGGCAATCGGCCCAGTTCTCGGCCAGCATCGCCTCGCGGAACGCCTTCGAGCCGTTCGCGTTGGTGCGCTCACCGATCGACAGGTACGCGGTGTCCTGGCGCAGCGGGACGTCGGCGTAGAGGGAGGACAGCGCCGACACGGGGACGGGCTCGCGCGGCGCGGGCGCCCGTCCGGCCACCGCGGCGGCCAGCTGCGAGATGTGCGCGGGCGTCGTGCCGCAGCAGCCGCCGACCAGACCGAGTCCGAACTCGGTGGTGAACTGCTCGACGTGCCGGACGAACTCGTCCGGGCCCATCGGATAGCGCGCGCCGTCGGGGGTGAGCTCGGGCAGGCCGGCGTTCGGCATGCAGACCAGCGGGATCCGGGCATACCGGGACAGGTGCCGCAGGTGCTCGCTCATCTCGGTGGGCCCGGTGCCGCAGTTCAGCCCGATCGCGTCGATGCCGAGTGGCTCCAGGGCGGTCAGGGCGGCGCCGATCTCGCTGCCGAGCAGCATCGCGCCGGAGGTCTCCACGGTGACGTTGACGAAGATCGGCAGGTCGACGCCGGCGACCGTGAGCGCCCGGCGGGCACCGTTCACGGCGGCCTTCGCCTGGAGCAGGTCCTGGCAGGTCTCGACCTGGAAGCCGTCCACGCCGCCGGCGATCATCGCCTCGGCCTGCTCCTGGTAGGCGTCCCGGAGTTTCGCGTAGGGGATGTGGCCGAGGCTGGGCAGCTTCGTGCCCGGGCCCATGCTGCCGAGGACGAACCGGGGACGCTCGGGTGTCGCGGCCGCGTCCGCCGCCTGCCGGGCGATCCTCGCCCCAGACTCGGCGAGCTCGGCGATCCGGTCGACGATGTCGTACTCCCCCAGCGCGGACAGGTTCGCCCCGAAGGTGTTGGTCTCCACGCAGTCGGCGCCCGCGTCCAGGTAGGCGGCGTGGATGGACGCCACCACGTCGGGACGGGTGACGTTCAGCACCTCGTTGCAGCCCTCGAGCCCCTGGAAGTCGGTCAGGGAAAGGTCGTGACCCTGCAGCATCGTGCCCATGCCGCCGTCCGCAACGAGGACGCGGGTCGCCAGGGCCGAGCGGAGATCGCGGGTCATGGTGAGCAGGATAGGCGAGTCCGCCTACAGTGGTCGCCATGGCAGAGGCTCGTGGGCTCAGGGGGCTGCGCAACCCGGCGGTGGTGGCGGCGTTCGGTGGCTGGAACGACGCCGGTGAGGCGGCCAGCGGAGTGATCGACCATCTGGTCGAGCACTACCGGGCGAGACTCGAGTTCGCGATCGATCCCGAGGACTACTACGACTTCCAGGTGAACCGGCCGACCACCCGACTGGTCGAGGGCGAGCGGACGATCGAGTGGCCGACGACCGAGGTGCTGGTCGCCGAACTGCCCGATCGCGACCTGGTGCTGATCGGCGGTCCGGAGCCGAATTTCCGCTGGCAGGAGTACATCTCGCGGCTGCTGTCGATGCTGCGGTCGGTGCACCCGGACGTCGTGGTGCTGCTGGGCGCCCTGCTCACGGATGCGCCGCACACCCGTCCCGTGCCGGTGAGTGGCACCGCGAGCAGCCAGCAGCTCGCCGACGAGCTCGGACTGGAGCTGTCCGACTACGAGGGTCCGACCGGCATCGTCGGCGTGTTGTCGTACGAGTGCACCCTGGCGGGGTTCCCGGTGGTCTCGATGTGGGCGTCGGTGCCGCACTACGTCGCCGAGCCGCCCAACCCGAAGGCGACCCTGGCGCTGCTGACCCGGCTGGAGGACGTGCTGAACCTGCCGCTGGACCCCGGCGACCTCGCCCAGGACGCCGAACACTGGGTCGAGCAGGTGAACGAGCTCGTCGCCGACGACCCCGACATCGCCAGCTACATCACCGCCCTCGAGGAGCGCAGGGACGAGGCGACCCCCACGCCCACCGGCGACTCGATCGCCGCCGAGTTCGAGCGCTACCTCCGCCGCCGCGACCGTCGCCGCGGGTAGTCCGCCCCACCGCTCCCTGAGAAGCCTTCGCGAGCGCAGCGAGCAACGCGTCACTAAGGACCCCAACCGAGCGTTGGGGACGGTTCCTTACTCGGTCCACCCGCTCAGTCCCAACTCAGAGCGATCGGGGACGGTTCCTTACTCGGTCCACCCGCTCAATTCCCAGCCTGTGGACCGAGTAAGGAACCGTCCCCAACTCAGTGGGCGGACGCGGCCTCCGCCTGGGCCTTGAGGGCGCGGACCATGGCGTCGGGGTCGTCGGCGCGGTAGACCGCGGAGCCGGCGACGAAGGTGTCCGCGCCGGCATCGGCGCAGCGCTCGATGGTCTCGGCACTGATCCCGCCGTCCACCTGCAGCCAGATGTCGCCGCCGGTGGCGTCCACCAGCGCGCGGGTGCGGCGCAGCTTCGGCAGCATGACGTCGAGGAAGGCCTGGCCACCGAAGCCCGGCTCGACGGTCATCAGCAGCACCATGTCCAGCTCGGGCA
Source organism: Propionicimonas sp. (assembly GCA_036735445.1). GTDB lineage: Bacteria > Actinomycetota > Actinomycetes > Propionibacteriales > Propionibacteriaceae > Propionicimonas. Next base: position 7,834 of record DAINOM010000095.1, on the reverse strand, counting down.
GCAGGTCGGCGTACGGCTCGATCGGGGTGGCCGGACGCAGCGCCATCGAGGCCCGCGAGCCCAGCCGCCGCAGCTCCCGCGCCAGCCGGACGGGGGCGTCCGACGCCTCCACGTGGAAGGTCACCGACTCCGCCCCGGCCTCCGCGTACCCGGGCGCCCAGCGGTCCACCTCCGCGATCATCAGGTGGATGTCCAGCGGCTGCTCGGTGGCCGCCCGGATGCACTCCACCATCGGCAGGCCGAAAGTGAGGTTCGGCACGAACCGGTTGTCCATCACGTCCAGGTGGATCAGGTCGGCACTCGGGATCCGCGCGATCTCATGACTGAGGTCGGCCAGGTCGGCGTTCAGGATGCTCGGCGTGATTCGGATACCCACGCCCTGAGGTTATCGGCCTCCAGCCGTGACCGCCGCCACTGCGCATTTCCCGGTCTTGACACCGGTCCCGGTCGACAGTTCCATCGAAGGGCCGGCGATCGAAGGAGACGCGATGTCAATGGAGCAGCAACTCGACGTCCTCCACCAGGTGTTCGGCGGGTTCAACCGCCACGACCTCGACGCGATCATGGCCCACTTCGCCGATGACTGCGTGTTCGAGTCCCCGCGCGGCCCCGACCCGTGGGGACGCCGGTTCGTCGGCAAGGTGGAGGTCCGGCGCGGCCTGGCCGCCCGCTTCGAGGGCATCCCGGACGTGCACTACTCCGACGACGCCCATTTCACCGTCGGTGACCGTGGCGTCTCCGAGTGGACGATCACCGGGACCACGACGGACGGGCAGCACATCGAGGTGCGCGGCTGCGACCTGTGGACCTTCGACGAGCAGGGGCGGATCATCTGCAAGGACAGCTTCTGGAAGATCCGGGACGAACCCGGCTGACGCGGCGCGCGCGTCGAGCCCGGATCAGCGTTCCTCGCGCCGCAGCAGGGCGAGGAACATCGCGTCCGTGCCGTGGCGGTGAGGCCAGAGCTGGACGAAGCGGCCCAGCGCGGTGTCCGGAACCTCCGGCAGCAGCGCGGGCGCGTCGAGGACGGTCACCCCGCGCGCGTCTGCCACGACGGCTGCCGTCTCGTCGGGGTGCGGTGAGCAGGTGACGTAGGCGACCACTCCCCCGGGCCGGACGGAGGCGATCGCGGACGCCAGCAGCCTCCGCTGCAGCCCCACCAGGCCGGGCAGGTCGGCCGGACCGCGCCGCCAGCGGCTCTCCGGCCGCCGCCGCAGCGCACCGAGGCCCGTGCAGGGAACGTCGGCCAGGACCCGTCCGAAGGCGCCCTCCCGCCAGGCCGGCCGGGTGCCGTCCGCCACCAGGGTCATGGGCCGGCCCGGGTCGGGATAGCCCCGCAGGTTGTCGGCGACCAGCCTCGCCCGGTGCTCCTGCAGCTCCGAAGCCACCAGTCGGGTGCCGGCCTGCCGCGCCAGCCCGGCCAGCAGCGCCGACTTGCCGCCGGGCCCGGCGCACAGGTCCAGCCACGGTCCGTCCGGGGCGTCCGCCCTTGCCAGAGCCAGGGCCACGAGCTGGGAGCCCTCGTCCTGCACCCCGGCGCGGCCCTCCCGGACAGCGGGTACCGCACCGGGATCACCCTCGCGGTAGGCCCCGTAGGGCGACCAGCGTGCCGGCATGCCGTCCAGTTCGGCCACCTCGGCCAGCCCGGGCCGGACCACCAGGCCGGGCACGGGCGCAACGTTGTCCGCCGCCAGGGCCGCCTCCAGCTCCGTCGCCGGCAGGACCCGCGACCACGCCTCCACGATCCAGCGCGGATGGTGCTGGACGAGGGCCAGCCGGCCCGGTTCGTCCTCGCCCGCGGCCAGGACGTCGAGCCAGCCGGACCAGTCCCGCTGGGCCACCCGGCGCAGTACCGCGTTCACCACGCCGGCGACCCGCTCGCCGACCTGTAGCGCCGCGAGGTCGACCGTGGCGGAGATCGCCGCGTGGGGCGGCACCCGCATGGCGAGCAGCTGGTGCGCGCCCAGCCGCAGGGCGTCGACCACCGCCGGCTGGAACGTGCTCAGCGCCCGGCCGGCGGCCCGCTCGATCACCCGGTCGTAGCTGCCCATCGCCCGGCAGGTTCCCGCGACCAGTTCGGTCGCGAACGCGGCGTCGGTCGGGTTCAGCGCCGACCTGCGGCGGGCGAGCTCGAGGTTCGCATAGGCGCCGGCGGCGGTCACCTGCCGCAGCACCTCGAACGCGACGGTCCTCGCCGGGTCGCGGCGTCGCGGGGGACGGCTCACCCGAACCGCCGCTCGCCGCGCAGCCCGCGGCCCCAGTCGGCCGCCGCCAGCGGACGCTTCCCCGCCGGCTGGACGAGGTCGAGCTCCAGCGAGCCGGACCCGGTGCCGACCAGCACCTCGCGCTTGCCCGGGCGCAGCTCGCCCGGCGCCAGTCCCGCGTCAGCCGCCGGGACGGCGGCCAGCACCCGGAAGCGCTCACCGTCCAGCTCGGTCCAGGCCACGGGCGACGGGTTGTTCGCCCGCACCTGGCGGTCGATGGCCGCCGCGGGCTGCGTCCAGTCGATCCGGGCGCCGGCGACGGTGAGCTTGGGGGCGAGGGTGACGCCGTCCTCCGGCTGCGGCCGGGCGACCGCCGTGCCTTCCTCCAGCGCGTCGAGGGTGCCGCTCAGGACGCGTGCGCCCAGACCGGTGAGCGCGGCCAGCGCCGTGCCAGCGGTTTCGTCAGGACCCAAGGGGTACTCCGCGGACGCCAGCACCGGTCCGGCGTCCAGCTCCTCGACCAGTTCGAACACCGTCACGCCGGTCACGTCGTCCCCGGCGAGGATCGCGTGCTGGACGGGCGCGGCGCCGCGCCACCGCGGCAGCAACGAGTAGTGGACGTTCACCCAGCGGTGCGCCGGCAGCCCGAGCAGCGGCCTCGGGATCAGCCCGCCGTAGGCGACGATCGGGCAGCAGTCAGGCGCCAGTTCAGCGAGCCGGGCCGCCAGCGCGGGGTCACTCGCCCGGGACGGACGCAGCACCTCCAGCCCGTGCTCAGCCGCGAGTCGGGCCACCGGACTCGGCACCGGACGCGAGCTCCGTCCCTGTGGTGCGTCCGGACGGGTGAGCACCGCGACCACCTCGTGGCGTGCGCTGGCCAGCAACGCCGCGAGCGTATCGGCAGCCACCTGCGGTGTTCCGGCGAAGACGAGGCGCATGACCGGCAGCTTAACGGTGGCCCGTGCCGAGACCCTGATGGAGGCGGGTCGCCCTTCGTGACACCGCCCGGCTCGTTCCTCACCGGACGGCTCCTCAGGGACCGCTACCCACCCCGATCCCCGAGGAGCGATGTCGACGAACGAGCCCCGGCCCGGTGACCCCCACCCACCCGTCCCCGAGGAGCCACGCTGGCGAGGAACGAGGCCCCAGCCGGTCGCCCCCCACCCACATCCCCGAGGAGCCACGCTGGCGACCAACGAGGCCCCAGCCCGGTCACCCCCCACCCCGCTCCCTGAGGAGCGACGGTGGCGAGGAACGAGCCTCCGTTGCGTCACGAAGGGCTCATTCGCCCGACGCCTAGCCCAGGACCTGCGGATCCACCCGGACCCGCAGCGGCGGCTCCTTCTTCGCCGCCCGCACCGAGAGCAGCGCCCGGAGGCGTCCGACGAGTTGGGCGCCGGCCACGAGCGGGCAGCGCAGGGTCACCCGGGCCAGTGGCTCGTCCCCGGGCAGGTCGAACGGACCCAGGACCTGCACCGCGGCGGGCAGTTCGAGGGAGTTCACCGCGGCGGCCACCGCGGCCGGCGCGCCCTCCACCGTGACGAGCTTCACCGCCGGCGGGAAGCCGGCGGCGGCACGGTCCGCCAGCTCCCGTTCCGCATAGCCGACCGGGTCGAGCCGGAGCAGCGCCTGGACCTCCCGAAGCCCCGGATCGGCGACGGCGATCACCGTGCCCCCCTCGGTGGCCGGACGCACCAGAGCCGTCACCGCCAGCCAGCGCCGCAGGGCCTCCTCCCCCGCTCTCAGGTCGGGCCGGCCGAGCATCAGTTCGGCGTCCAGCAGCACGGCGGCCGCGTACCCCCCGGCCGCAGCGGGTGCGGCCCCCGGCGTGGCCAGCACCAGCGCCGGCTCCACGCTGACCGCCGCCAGCGGCTTCTCCGCGCTGGCCAGCAGCACCGTGGTACCGGGGAACGCCTTGCCGAACTCCTCCGCCGTCCGGGCGACCCCGACAACGGGTGTCCGCAGCCGTGCACTGCCACACTCCGGGCACCGCCAGGCCTTCAGCAGCGGCCCGCACCACGGGCACTGCGGACCGGTCCGGCCGGCGTCCGCCAGGCCCTGACCGCAGGACGGGCAGGTGGCCGGCGTCCGGCAGTTCGCACAGACGAGGACGGGCAGGTACCCCGATCGCGGCACCTGCACCAGCACCGGTCCGGCCGCCAGTCCTGCCCGCACGACCGAGAAGGCGTCGTGCGGCAGCCGGGCCGAGCCGGCGTGCGGGTCACGGGCGGTGTCGGCGGCCGCCGTGCGGATGGCCGGCGCCCTGCGACGGGCCTCGGCGGGCGTCAGTTGCAGCCCGGCGAGCCAGCCACGGGACACCAGTTGCTGCACCTCGGCGGTCCGCGCGTGCGCGGCCAGCAGCAGGCTGCAGCCGGCCAGGTGGGCTCGCAGCGCCGCCACCTCGCGGGCGTGCCAGTACGGCGCATGCGGCTCGGACCAGGCGTCGTTCCCGTCGTCCCACAACGCCACCAGCCCGAGGTCGCGGACGGGCGCGAACACCGCGGCCCGGGTGCCTGCCACGAGCCGGACCCCGCCCCTGGCCGCAGCCAGGAAGTTGCGGTAGCGCGCCGCCGGACCGGCGTCCGCGGCCAGAACGGCGAAGCTGCCACGGCCGAACCGCGCGGTGAGCACCGCCGAGAGGTGCGCGAGGTGGCGTGCGTCCGGCACCAGCAGCAGCGCGCCCCTGCCGGCGGCCAGGGTGGCGGACGCGGCCTCCGCGAAACCGCCGGCCCAGTCCCCGGCCGGCGCCGGGCCGGGCAGCACCGTCCACGCCGCCCGGGCCCTGCCGCCGTCCCGGAGCGACTGCAGCAGGTGCTCCGACCCGGGGTAGCCGGTCAACGGCCCGTCCGGAACCGGGCCGACGAGCGGCTCGGGAAACACGGGCGCCGGGGCCTTCTCCGTCGCGGCGTGCCGGGCCGGCACGGCCGCCCGGACCACGTCGGCGAAGCTGCCCGCGTAGTGGTCGGCCACCGCGCGGACGAGTTCGACCACGTCCGCGGCGAGCACCGGCTCGGCCGAGACGACCTTGTGCAGCGGGGTGAGGTCGGCCCGCTCGCCGGCCTCGGCCCGCGCCAGGATGAAGCCGTCCCGCAACTGCCCGGCGAACCGGACCTTCACCCGCACACCCGGCTGCGCAAGCTCGTCGAGTTCGTCGGGCACCGCGTAGTCGAACGCCCGGTCGAGGTTGGCCAGCGGCAGGTCCACCGCCACCTTCGCCACCGGTCGTTCCATGCCCCGCATCGTAGGGCTCCGAACCGACAACGACTGGACGGATGCCTACGGACGGCGACCCGGGCTGCACACCGGTCCAACTCGGGTCCACCCACTGCCCGCACCGGCCGCCGCCGCAAGAGAATCGACGGCGTGATGGTCCAGAGCGTCACCGTCGGGCTGCCGGTCACCGATCTCGAACGCAGTGTGGAGTGGTATCGCCGGGCGTTCGAGCTCGACGACCCGGACCTCGAACCGGCCGAGGGCATCGTCGAGTTCCGCATCGGCGGAATCTGGCTTCAACTGGCTGACGCCGAGAGCGGCCCGGCCGGCGCGGCGGCAGTCGTGAGGTTCGGCGTCCAGGATGTCGCCGTGGAACGAGCCCGGCTCGCGGGCCTCGGCGTCGCGGTCGGTGCACTCGACCGCGTGGACGGCATCCTGGAGTACTTCGACTTCGCCGACCCGGACGGCAACCGCCTGAGCCTGTACGCAGAGCTCGAGCCCTAGCCAGGGCGGGGCGGGGTCAGTCCACGAACGTCAGCTCGACGGTCTTGCCGATCCGTCGGTAGCCGATGGCCGCGTAGATGCCGTTGCTGGTCGGGTTGGCGAGGTCGGTGTAGAGCATGCAACGCAGGCCCCGGGCGCGCAGCACCTCACTCAGGGCCGCCGTGACCGCGCTGCCGTACCCGTGCCCGCGGTGCTCCGCCGGGGTATAGACGTAGCTGACCCGGGATACGCCGCCGCTGGCGACCGAGGCCTGCGCCATCGCCACCGGCTCCGGGTCGCACCAGAGGCGCACCCTGCCAGCCTCGAGAGCCGGCAGGCAACTGTTGCCGGGCAGCGGCGCTACGCCGACCTCGGCCGCGAAGGCTGCCGTCCGGTGAGTTCACCCCAGCGGTCGGCGAAGGTGTTGGCGGAGCCTGTCTGTCCGTTCGCGCCGCCGGGACGCGAACCAGCCGCGTGCGCCGCTTCGGCCGCGGCGCATGCCGCCGCGGGGTCGTCCGTGGGCAGGTGCAGGGGGTACGGCGGCGTGTGCAGCGCGAGGAACGGCGATCGTCCCGGACGACTCACCGCCCAGAATTCTCCGTCCGCCGTGGGCTGCCGCCGGACGGTGTCGACCACTGAGGCCAGGACGGAGTGCAGCACCGGCTCGGCCACCACGGCGGGCTCGGCGAGCACCCAGAACTCGTCCGGGTCCGTGAACCGCTGGACCTCCATGGGCTCAAGGTAGACCTGCCTGGCGCGCCTAGGCGCACTGTGGGCGCTCTCGGCATGATCGCTCTTGTGCGATCATGCCGAGAGTGCGATCATGACGTATGGCTGAGATCGAGTTGCACGACGAGATCACAGCTTGGCTCGACGGCCTGACTCAGGAAGAGTGGGAACGAGCCGTCGTGGTCGTTGACCGACTCGCAGAGTTGGGCTCGACCGCGCGCATGCCGTTGTCACGCAGCCTCGGGAAGGGACTGTACGAGTTGCGGTTCACGCTCGGCCCCTACAGCCAGGCGGATCACCTACAGGTTTACCAAGGACGGTCGGATCATCCTGCTCACGACCTTCCGCAAACAACGCAACAGCGAGCGTCATGAAATCGCGCGGGCACGAGACGCCGCGGATGGCTGTGCAAACGAGTACCCGTAATGGAGGACGACATGGGGAACTACTCCCGCTGGGACGACGTCAGGAACACGCGCGCTCCCCTGGCCCCGGAACGTCGCGCTGAAGTCGAACAGGACCTTGCCCTCGGACAACTCATCTACGATCTGCGCACCGAGGCGGGCCTCAGCCAGCGCGAGCTGGCAGTACGGATGGGCACGACCCAGTCCGTGATCTCCCGCCTCGAGGAAGGAGGCGGCGCTCGCAACCGCATCGACACCCTCGCCCGCGTGGCCACAGCACTTGGACGCCACTTGGTGGTCTCTTTCCCTGAGCGGGTCCCCGCCGTGATGAAGGACGCCGTCCAGGTTGCGTGACAGCGTCAGGTTCTGACAGCGGGCTCGACCCGGGTGTAGCCGCCCTTCGTGACGCGGTCCCTCGTTCCTCGGGACCGCTCCTCAGGGAGCGGTGAGCGCTCAGCGCGTCTCGACAGGCTCGACGAGCGGGGTCGGTCGGTCAGCCCCGGACGGCGGCGGCCAGCGCCTCGGCGCGGTCGGTGCGCTCCCAGGTCATGACGTCGAGCTCGCGGCCGAAGTGGCCGTAGTTCGTCACCGCGGAGTAGATCGGGCGGATCAGGTCGAGGTCACGGATGATCGCCGCCGGCCGCAGGTCGAACACCTGGAGCACGGCGTCGGTGATCCGGGACACCGGGACGGTCTCCGTGCCGAAGCACTCGGTGTAGAAGCCCACCGGGTGCGCGCGTCCGATCGCGTAGGCCACCTGCACCTCGCAGCGCTCGGCCAGCCCTGCCGCCACGACGTTCT
>DAINOM010000094.1:0-12732 GCA_036735445.1 Propionicimonas sp. | reverse complement strand
CTGGCACTGTCAAATGGTTCAACTCCGACAAGGGCTTCGGCTTCATCGCCCCGTCCGACGGTTCGGCAGACGTCTTCGCGCACTTCAGCGCCATCACCGGCTCGGGCCGCAGGGACCTCTTCGAAGGCCAGCAGGTCGAGTTCGACACCGAGCGCGGCCAGAAGGGCCTGCAGGCGACGAACATCCGCGCGCTCTGACAGCCCGCACGGTGGCGTGAGTCGAACAGGCCGTTCGACTCACGCCACCGTCGCGTCCACCGGCGGTGCCGCAGGCTTCACGGGCGACCGAGTGCCGCGCCGGTCGGGCACCGGAAGCTCCGCGACGCCGCGAGGCCGACGTCGTCCATGTGCCGCACGACGATCGCCAGAGCCTCGCCCAGCGAGGTCTCGGTGTAGGGGACGTCGTGCTCCCGGCAGTGCTGTCGGACCAGGTCACGTGCCCGGCGCAGGTGCGGGCGGGGCATGCTGGGGAACAGGTGGTGCTCGATCTGGAAGTTCAGGCCGCCCATCAGCGCGGTCATCCACCACCCGCCGGCCACGTTCCGCGACGTGAGCACCTGCTTGTCGAGGAAGTCGAGCCGCTCGTCGGCGGGCACGATCGGCATGCCGATGTGGTTGGGGGCGAAGCTGGCGCCCATGTAGACGCCGAACACGGCCAGTTGCACGCCGAGGAAGGCGAACGCCATGCCGACCGGCAACAGCCAGAAGACCATGCCGAGGTAGACCGCGAGCCGGGCCGCGATCAGACTGATCTCCAGTGCGCGGCCCTCGACGTGCCGACGGGCGAACAGGCTGCGGATCGAGGCCTGGTGCAGGTCGAGCCCGACGAGGAGCAGCAGCGGGAAGAACAGCCAGCCCTGCCGCCGGACGACCCGGGCGCGAAGACCGGTGGCCGAGGCCGCGTCCTCGACGGTGAACGCGACGTTGCCGAGCGCGATGTCGGGGTCCTTGCCGACCCGGTTCGGGTTGCCGTGGTGCCTGGTGTGCTTGTTCATCCACCAGGAGTAGCTGATCCCGACGAAGACGTTTGCCAGCACACGGCCGAGGCGGTCGTTGGCCGGTCCCGAAGCGAGCACCTGCCGGTGGGACGCCTCGTGCCCGAGGAACGCGAACTGGGTGAAGATGACGCCGAGCGCCGCCGCGATCAGCAGCTGGAACCAGGAGTCCCGGAGCAGCACGAAGCCGACGACGGCACCGGCGAGCGCGGTCATCAGCCCGCCGAACAGCGCCAGGTAGAACCAACGCGTGCGGTCGTTGAGGCCGGCGGAACGAACGGCCTGGGCCAGTTCCGTGAAGCTGCGCGTGCGTCGCGCGAGCTCGGCGCGGACGGCAGTCGCCCGCTCCGGACGGGACGGTGAGGGTGTCAGGACGTCTGCTGCGGTCATGGCTCGCATCTCTACCGGTTCAACCAAGAAACCGGGGCGGCGACTCCAGAACAGGTGCCTGCAGTCTAGGTGGGCCGCCCGGTGACGTTACGCAACCGTAGGTAGTTGTGCTGGTGCTCTGCCTGGCCCTCCCGGACGGAGGCGGGTCGGCGCGACTTCGCCGTCACGGTCGTATCGTGGAGGCGATCAGTGCTGATGGGAGGACGAGATGGAGCAGCGCAGGCTCGGCCGGATCGGTCACGAGACGAGCGTGCTGGTGTACGGCGCGGCGGCGCTGGGCGAGGTCAGCCAGGAGGTCGCGGACGCGTCGCTGGAGCAGGCGCTGGCCGCAGGGATCAACCACCTCGACACGGCGGCATCGTACGGACGGGCCGAGGAACGCATGGGGCCGACGGTGCAGCGGGTGCGCGACCAGGTGTTCCTGGCGACGAAGTCCGGCGAGCGTCGGGCCGAGGACGCGTGGCGCGAACTGAACCGCTCCCTCGAACTGCTGCGCACCGACCACATCGACCTGTGGCAGGTGCACGCGGTCTGCGACCTTCCCGAGCTGGACAAGGTGTTCGCCCCCGGTGGCGCGGTCGAGGCGTTCGTCCGCGCGAAGGAGGAGGGCATCGTGAGCTGGATCGGCATCACCGGTCACACCGAGCAGGCGCCCGTCGTCCATGCCGAGGCGCTGCGCCGCCACGACTTCGACTCCGTCCTCACCCCGGTGAACTACCACCTGTACACCGCCGACGACGAGTTCCGGGCCAACTTCGACACCCTGTACGAATTGGTCCAGGACCGGGACGTCGCGCTGCGGACGATCAAGGCGATCGCGCGCCGTCCGTGGGTGGGTGACCACCAGCTCGCCACCTGGTACGAGCCCTTCACCGAGCCCGAGGACATCCACGCGGCGATCTCCTGGGTGCTCGGCAGCTTCCCGGCCATCGCCGGACTGGCCACCGCCGGAGAGACCACCCTTCTCGGCAAGGCCATCGCGGCCGAGGCCGACCGCATGGACGTGGCCGAGGCCGCCGAGCACCTCGCCCGGATCAGCGGCTACGAGACGATCTTCGTGTAGGTCGACTACGCGGCTTGTCCGAACAGCTCGGCGAGGATCGGCACGAGCTTCTCGTTGTAGCGGTCGGCCATCGACAGCAGCCAGCCCTCGTCGTGCCCGCCCCCGGGGACGGTGAAGTACCGCGTCGGCGCCATGACCAGGTTGTCCAGGCGCGCGTAGGCGTGGTCGGTGTCGACGGTCATGTCGCTGTCGGGTGAACCGAGGTAGTCCACGGGAATGTCGGAACGCACGGTGAGCATGCCCTTGCGGATGCGCTCCAGCTGGCTCCACATCAACAGCGGACGGGTCTTCGCCGCGTTGGTGAACGTCTCGCGCCACTCGACCGGGTCGAGCAGTTCGCCGCGCTGGCCCTGGCCGTTGACGGCGTTGCCCAGCACGACGAGGCCGCCGAAGCGCGGGATCCCCAGCGGGATGTCCTTGATCAGTGGCACCGGGACGCCGAACACGTCCTGGATGACGTCGTTCATGTCGACCGGCGTCGCGACCATGATGATCTTCCGCAGGTCGATCACCGGGGAGTCGGCCACGGCGGGCTGGGCGGCGATGTCCTCGGCGGCGATGCCACCGAAGCTGGCGCCGAGGAGGACGACCGGCTTGCGCTCGCCCGGCGCGGTGACGTCCTCGACGGCTCGCTCCACCGAGCGGGCCGAGGCGACCTCGTCGTAGGTGTGGCCGTACCAGTGGTACATGACGCAGCCGCCGAGGTCCTCGACGTGGCTCTGGATCATGTTCGCCTGGTACTGGCTGTCGGCCATACCGGTGCCGCTGAAGGTGATCACCACGAAGTCGCTGGTCCGGCACCGCTCGACGAGACCGGGATCGACCGGGTTGGTCATGGCGGCCCGCTCGGGGTAGGTCGACCAGGTGACGGCGTGGTCGATCACGGCGGTGGTGGGCGGGTCGGGTGGATCCAGGGCCTGCGACCGCGCGGTGTCCAGGGCGAGGATCGCCCACATGCCGCCCAGCACCCCGGCCATGGTGGCCGCTGCCAGCCGGAGGCCGCGGTGAATCCGGCGGCTCCTCGCGGAGGTTCGCATCTCGTCCACCCCCTCCCCTGTCTCCCAGACTAGGTCGGGTTCGCCTGGGCCCAATGGTCCGGCCGGCACCGAGCTGTCCTTGGCAGGGTCGATACTGGAGCCATGGCTGCGACTTCCCCTCAACTCATCAGCGTCGGCTACGAAGGTCGTACTGCAGCCGAGCTTGTGCAGTTGCTGAAGGACCAGTCCGTGACAGTGCTCGTAGATCTGCGCCTGACTCCGATTTCGAGGAAGCCTGGCCTGTCGAAGACGGCGTTGTCCCGCGCTCTGAACGAGGCAGGGATCGGTTACGTCCACCATCGCGCACTTGGCAACCCGAAGCCGAACCGCGAAGGCTACCGCGCCGGTATCGAGGCTGCGCATCGTACGTACCGGGACGTGCTGAAGTCCGGACCCGGCCGGACGGCCCTCAGCCACGTGAGCGAGTTGCTCGAAGGAGGAGCCGTCGCGCTGCTGTGCTTCGAGCGCGACCATTCGGCATGCCATCGCCACCAGGTCGTCGACGAGTTGAGCTCGCTCCGGGACGACGTCACGGTTGTCTACGCGTAGTTCAGAAGATCGCCGTCGTAAGGGCTGGGCGGCTCCACCTTGGGCGACCAGATGCCGAGTGCGAGAAACGACGCTCGATGCTGGTGCTGGTTGCCCACGAAGAGATGTGCGTCGCGTTCGGGGCCGAGGAGTTCCTCGCACTTCTGTCGGAGCATCTGCTTCGCTCGCTCGGCGCCGACCTCCCGAGACCACTTCCGGCCTGCCTGCCCTGTCTCCCAGTCGATAAGGGTTGGCTCGTGTCCCCGACAGCTTCGGTGCCCGCACCGGTAGTGGATGCGGACACGGAACGGCGCGGGCTCGAGTTCGCGGAAGCCGTCAGGGTTGAACAGATCAGGCCGAGCGGCGCTGACCACCTTCGCCTGCTGGCGAGGGTTCCAGGGGTCTCCCTCCGTCACCAGGATCGAGGGGTCGTGCACCTTGACCAAGCCGAGCGAGGGAGCGGGTTGGGAGTAACTCACAGCCTGATTGGCCGCGATAAGCTCGCATGTTGTCGTCGCCCCCGCCAGAGGGCCCACGAGTAGTCGCCGTTCCGCCCAGTTCTTGCTTGTGTCGACGACGCGAACTGAGCGAATCCGGCTCTGATCTGGGCGCATCGATTCCGGGCGAGGATCGAGGGCGCCGTGTGAACTCACCGGTAGTTCGACGATCTCGTACTTCCTGAACTGCTGCTCGTAGTCGACCATCCGGAACTTCATCGGATAGAGCCGGACCCACTCGGGCGCATGCCCATCGAGACGCACCCCGGCCACACAGACGGTCTCGCCGTACTTGTCGGAGGGGTTCGGATAGGTCTTCACCGTCACGAGCACGGTGGCGGTCTCGGTCACAGTTCCCCTCCCGACGAGCATTGGGCATGACGCAAGTCACCCTGATATTCGGGAGGCTAGTTCTCACCACTGACATCCAGACCCGCAGCTACCCCCGGACGGAGGGCGCCGTCGCGAGCACCTGCCGCAGGACGTCCGCTCGCTCGAAGGCGACGGAGTGTCCGGCGTCGGGGAGCTGGTGCCACTGCTTCCGGGGAGCCTGCAGCCGGTCGAACCACTGCCGCGCCGGCGCGGTCCGGGCGGCGAGCTCGTGGTCGCCGCAGAGGACGAACACCGGCACGTCGAGCCGGGTCACCGACTCGCGCAGGTCCACGTCCTGCAGCTGGGGGTACATCACCGAGAACGTGTCCATCAGCCCGCGCAGGACGTTCAGCTTCTCGATCGGCGCGTACTCCGGGCCCATCAGTCCCATCGGCCCGACGTTGGCGGCGTCGCCCCGCGCGCGGTACTCCTGCGGCGGGGTGTAGGCACCCTCGAGCAGGGGGTACAGCGTCATGATCCGCCCGTAGTCGAACACGCTCGGGTACGGCGGCGGGCCCAGCTTCGCCAACTCGGCGACAAGGGCGCCGTCGCCACGTCCCATCGCGGTGGTCACCAGGTCTGCGTAAATGCCCTTGTCGGCGGCGAGTACGTCGACCATCTGCCCACTGCCGACGTAGGCGGCGAACAGCTCCGGCGCGCGCTGGACGGCGAGCACGCCGAGCAGGCTCCCCCACGACTCGCCCAGCAGGTAGATCCGCGGCTGGTCGAACCGGACGGTCAGCTGGCGGGCGAGTTCGACGACGTCATCGACGGCCCCGGCCAGGGTCAGGGAGGCTTCGCCCAGGTCGGGGTAGGACTTGCCCGTCCCCCGCTGGTCCCAGCCGACGATCGTCACGTCGTCCAGCAGCGGTTCGAGCAGCACGCGGGAGTAGGCCAGGTCGCTCTGTCCGGGGCCGCCGCTGAGGTACAGCAGCACCGGGTTGGCCCGGTCGGTGCCCCGCACCTGGATCCACTGCCGGTGCCCGCCGAGGTCCACCTCGACGAGTTCGGCGAACCCACCCGGCGCCCGGACCGGCCCGGCGGACGGCGGCACGACCAGCCAGCCGGCGAGCGCCACCAGTGCCACGGACGCCGCCGCCAGGGCGATCGGACGGCGACTCGTCCGACGACTCCCCCACCCGGCGCCGATCGCCAGCGGCAGGGCGGCCAGGGACCACGGCACCAACCGGCCGAGGACGAACGCCAGCACGCCGAACCCGGAGTCGAGGACGGGCGGACCGACCGTCGGCAGCTGGCCCCCGCTCCGGGCCACCTCGAAGCCGATCACGTGGGCGAGCGGCAGCGCGGCGGCGGCCCAGCGGGACCCGGTGAGCCGGCCACCGCCCCACCCGACGAGCGCGGCCGTGGCCAGCATGGCGGCGGCCTGGGCGCCGGTCACGGGGCCTCGTGGCTCGGTGACCCCCCACGCTGCGCCGTGGGCGAGAGCGGCCGTCGCACTGATGGTCCAGGCGAGGCGGGGACGGAGTGGCGGCGGGAACGATGTCGTGTCGGTCATGCCTCGATGCTGTCGCTGGCGACCGTCCGGTGGCGTCGGGCTGGAGGCTGGACTGCGGCCTCGGTCCCGAGCGGGTGGTGACGCCGAGCGTACGGCTGGGGATGTACGCCGGGATCATTCCCGGGAACGTTGTGGGCGGCGTCCGTGGTTGGGAGGCTAGCGGTGTGATCGCATGGCAGGAGCTGCGGCGCTTCGACTCGGCCCGTCCGTGGGTGCTCGACACGGCGCTGGCCGTCGGCGTGCTGATCGCGTCCCTTGCCGCCGCGGCCGGGTCGGCCGCCGGACTGCCGTCGGGCTGGGTGCTCGTCCTGCTGGTGGCCGCTGCGGTGCCCTACTGCTTCCGGCGGGCGGCCCCGCTGGTCGTCCTGGTGGTGGCCGGGCTGCTGGTCTGCGGGTTGATCCTGGGGGGCCAGAGCACGGCCGTGATCGGATCAGCGCTGTTCCTGGCGGCGTACACGGTGGCGTCCCGGGCGTCGACCCCGGCCGTGGTGTTCGCCGCGGCGTTCTGCCTGGTGCTGCTGGTGGTGGTCGCGCTGTGGGCGCCGGAGCGGATGACCTGGCCGGAGGCGGCGACCAACCTGGCGCTGTTCGCCGGCTCGTTCGCGCTGGGACGGGCGGCGCAGTCGCACCGCGCCACGATGCGGCTGGAGGCGGAACGTGCCGAGCTCGCGGAGCGCGCCCAGGCCGAGATCGCCCGCTCCGCGGCGAGCGAGGAGCGGCTGCGGATCGCCCGCGAGCTGCATGACGTGGTGGGCCACTCGCTGGGCGTGATCGCCCTGCAGGCCGGCGTCGGCGCGCGGGTCGCGCTGTCGGACCCGGAGGAGGCGCGCACGTCCCTGGCCGCGATCGCCGACCGCAGCCGGGCGTCGCTGCAGGAGGTGCGGCAGATCCTCGGGGCGCTGCGCAACCCGAGTGAGGATGCCGAGCTCATTCCCGGACTGGACGCACTCGACCGCCTGGTCGCCCAGGCCGCCGAGGCCGGCCTGCCGGTGGAGGTCGAGCAGGAGGGCGAGCCGTGGCCGGTGAGCCCGGCACTGGGCCTGACGATGTACCGGCTGGTCCAGGAGTCGTTGACGAATGTGGTGCGGCACGCCGGTGCGGGCAGTGCCCGGGTGCGGGTTGAGTACGGCGCCCACCAGCTGACGCTGACGATCACCGATGACGGACGGGGCGCGCCGCCGGGCACATCGTCCGGGACCGGCCAGATCGGCATGCAGGAACGGGCGGCGATCTGGGACGGCTCGCTTCGCGCCGGGAACCGGGCTGGCGGTGGCTACGAGGTGGTCGCGGTGATTCCCCGTCCGGAGGAGGCGGCGTCGTGATCAGGGTGGTCGTCGCGGACGACGAGGCGCTGGTCCGGAGCGGGCTGGCGGTGCTGCTGCGGCACGAGCCGGACTTCGAGGTGGTCGGGCAGGCGGCGGACGGTCTGGCGGCGCTGGAGCTGGTCCGGACGCTGCACCCGGACGTGGTCCTGATGGACATCCGGATGCCGGGCATCGACGGTCTGGAGGCGACCCGCCGGCTGGTGGCGGCACCGGACACGGCGGGGACGAGGATCCTGGTCCTGACCACGTTCGATCACGACGAGAACGTCTTCGCCGCGATCCGGGCCGGGGCGAGCGGCTTCCTGCCGAAGGACACCGAACCCCAGCACCTGGTGGACGCGCTGCGGACGGTGGCCGCCGGCGACGGCCTGCTCGCACCGCGGGCGACCCGCCGCCTGATCGAGGAGTTCCGCCGGACGACGCCTGCTGTCCCCGGCAAGCCGTTGGCGGGCCTCACCGAGCGCGAGCTCGACGTCCTGCGGGCGGTCGCGTCCGGACTGAGCAACGCCGAGATCGCCGACCGCCTGGTGATCAGCTACGCCACCGCGAAGACCCACGTCAGCCGCCTGCTCACCAAGCTCGGCGCCCGCGACCGGGCCCAGCTCGTGGTGATCGCCTACGACCACGGCGTCGTCCGCCCGTCCGCCGAGGACTAGCACCGCCAGCCTGAGCAGCCGGCGAGGAACGAGCTAGCGCCACGAGCGGCCCACCCCCAACCGCCCCCTGAGGAGCCGGCGAGGAACGAGCTAGCGCCACGAGCGGCCCACCCCCAACCGCCCCCTGAGGAGCCGGCGAGGAACGAGCCGGCGTCACGAAGGGCCCACCGCACCGCGCCCGTCCGCTCCTGTCACGCCCCCTGAGGAGCCGGCGAGGAACGAGCCGGCGTCACGAAGGGCCACCCGCACCACCCACCCGTCCACCTGATACGTTCCCGCTGAGAGTCGAAGGAGAAGCCATGACGAACCCGCTCCGGATCGGAATCCTGGGCGCCGCAGCGATCGCCGAGCGGGCGATGGTGGCGCCGGCGAAGGCGATCGGCGCCGAGTTGGTGGCGGTGGCCGCGCGCGATCTCGACAGGGCGCAGGCGTATGCGCAGACGCACGGCATCGCGAAGGCGTACGGCAGCTACGACGAGCTGCTGGCCGACCCGGATGTCGAGGTGGTGTACAACCCGAGTCCGAACAGCGAGCATGTCCGCTGGACGCTGGCGGCGTTGCGGGCGGGCAAGCATGTGTTGTCGGAGAAGCCGTTCGGGAGCAATGCCGAGGAGGCGCGGCTGGTGGCCGCGGAGCCCAACCCGTCCGGACTGGTGGTGTTCGAGGGCTTCCACCACCGCTACCACCCGACGTACCTGCGGATGCTGGAGCTGGTCGGCTCGGGCGCGATCGGCGAGGTGACCGAGCTGGTGGTGAACATGAAGTTCCACTGCGCGAACCTGGACGACATCCGCTGGTCGTGGCCGCTGGCCGGCGGCTCGCTGATGGACCTGGGCTGCTACAGCCTGCACGTGGGACGCGACGTGGCTGCCGCACTGGGCGGGACACTGGAGCTGACCGCCGCGACGGCGACGACCAATCCCGAGGCGGACCGGCGGGTGGACGCCACTGCCCACGTCGAGGCCGTGCTGCCGAACGGTGCCCGGGCGATCCTGGAGTCGAGCCTGGAGGGTCCTGCCGACACGTCCGTGCTGGTCACCGGGACGCGAGGAACCATCCGGCAGCCGAACTTCATCGACCTGACCAGCGACGACCGGCTGGTCATCACCGTGGACGGGACGGAGACCGTCGAGCACCACGGCACAACCTCGACCTACACCCACCAGCTGCGAGCCATGGAAGGCGCCGTCCGCGAGGGTGCGCCCTTCCCCACCGACCTGGCCAACGCGATCACCAACATGGAGTACATCGACACCGCCTACCGGCTGGCGGGGTTCCCGCGGCGCGAGTCGACACTGGGCTGAGGCGGGGTTTGACGGACGGCGGGTCCCCTGAACCTGCTCGGCCGCAGCCCCTGCCCGCTGTCGCCCGTAGGGGGTCTGGCAGGACGCGCGGACCGCGGCAAAGGTTGAACTCGTGTCCGTGAACACCCCACCACGCGCCCCAATCGACGCCGAGTTGATCGTCAACAGATGGTCGCGGTACGGCAAGCATCGGCTCTACGTGAACGCGCCGGACGGAACCCCGGTCGGCTGGGTCGACCTGGACACCGGCGAGCGATCACTGGCGATGCTCGAGCATGCCCAGGCGTTCGAGGCGGCCGTTGCCGCGCACTCGACCGCGTCGTACACCCCGCGTCGGATCGCGGATGAGCTAGGCCCTGCTCAGCCGCCACGCCGCGCGGTCTCCGGACCGCCGAGCAGCAGACCTGATCCCGGACGTCGTCGGGCCGACACGGTTCAGGACCCGAACGGCGTGGTTGGCAAGCCTGATCGTGTGGCCTGCGAGCCCGACCTCGCGCATGTGTCACCGCAGCCCGTCCCCGCGTCGGAGGAGCCCTGGACTGACCTCGCGACGAACGTCCCCGGCCAGGCGGCACGAGCGCGCGCCAAGCAGGAGCTCGCCGAAATGCGCGAACGCAAGGGAGTGTTCCTGACCTTTCTCGCCCGCGGGCTGGACGCCAGGACCGACGAGAGGTCCTGGCGGATCGGCGCGGACGGCGAGGAGACGGTCGGCGCCCGCCTGGAGAAGCTTCGCGCCGATGGGTGGCAGCTGCTGCATTCCGTCCCGGTCGGGAACCGTGACAGCGATATCGACCACGTCCTCATCGGACCAGGCGGCGTGTTCACGATCAACACCAAGACCCACCCGAAGGCGAACATCTGGGTGAGCCGAGCCACGGTGATGGTCAGCGGCCACAAGCAGCCCTACCTGCGCAACTCGCGTTTCGAGGCCGACCGGGCGGCCAGACTCCTTTCACGCGCGGTCGGCTGGACGGTCGCGGTGACGCCAGCCCTGGTCTTCCTCACCGACACCTTCATCCCGCAGGTGACCGTCAGGGACAAGCCCGACGATGTTCTGATCCTCGACCGGCTCGACCTTCCCCGCTACTTCCGGCGACAGCCGCCCATCCTCACCCCGACCCAGGTGGACCAGACCTTCGCGAAGGCACGGCGGTCGACCACCTGGCGCTGACCGTCCGTCGCTGTGCCATCGTGCCGGCAACTAACAGGGCGTCGCGATACTCGCTGGAGCCGTTGCCCCTGAGGTAGATGTCCTCTGGGGATTCGCGGCCAAGCAACGGTCCCGATGACCCTGGGCCTGCGGGCACGAGTCGCCGGACAGCACAGTTGAGTCAACGACAACCGACTTTCACGCCAGGGAACCCAGGAGCCGGCCTGACGCCATATGTCACTCTCGCCTACCAAGGCTTGGCCACGTCGCTGGCACGTGGGCGCGACTATCTCGAAGCCGCGTCCTTCAGATGCTCGCGTAGCCTTGGATCTCACTTCCGGCGGCGCTCGCGGCGTCCCCGACCTCATCCCCACTAGGGACCTCGATCATCATCGAGGGATCGGTGATAGCGATGTCCGTGAGTACGTTGACGGCGGACGTGCTCACGGGATACTTCTCGGTCAGGTATGAGCCCACAGCCCGTGAGTCGGTCATACCCATGCGCTTGAGGACGTTCGCGATGTCGCGCCCGGACAGGAAGACCACCGGGTGCTCGTCCTCTCGCACCTCTTCATAGGCTTGCTTGTGGATGAACGCCGTCGTGACGAACACTCCGAACTGCCGGTGCCTTATGCGGGAGATCAACCGCATGACCTGCTTCACACCAACCCCGCCACCATCGGGGTCGTAGCACTTGGCTTCAAGGGCGAACTCCAGCCGCACGGGATCCTCCGCCGGGCCGAGCCGGTACTCACCAATCGCGTCGCGACCCCCGTCGCGGCTGGGGCGCGTCACTTCGATCGAAGTGACATGGGCGTCAGACTGCACCCACATCTCGGCAGCAAGGCTCTCGAAGCCGACCGGATCAGTGGCGAAGTGCCTATGTACCGTTCGCACCAAGTCCATGTCCTCCGGCTTGGGGAGTTGCTCCTCCTTGCTCCGCACGATTGTGTTTCGTGGAGCGACCAGCGCTTGGTAGATCCGGCTCTTCACCCATCGCCGCCACTCCGGCGGGCAGGCCGGGCCGAGAGGGTCCCCCGCGAGTATCTGGTCGATCCAGGCGCGGGTCACGCGCGGCGTCTTCAGTACGGTGAAGTGGGACCGGTAGTTCTGGAATCGGAGGTCACGAGTCGTCCGCCAGATCGCGACTAGTTCCTCGTCGCTGGTCAGGCGATCAGACCCCGGCGCGAGCAAACCGCGGAATCGAACGTCACGCCCGCTGACCCGCTCGAACAAGAACACCGGCGGGACTGACCGGCGCTCAACATCGCCGGCGCGCGACGCCGCGAAGATCCTGCGCAGCAACTCGTTGCCGCCGCGTGGAGTCTGGTGGAGGTCCTTGCCGGGTTTGCGGTTGTCTCCGTAATAGGTGAAGTCGCCCGTCGTCGGCTCAACACGGTCGGGCCAGTCAACCTCAGCGCCGGAGGAGTACAGGACGACCAAACGGACGGTGTCTTGGGTGACGCTGCCCTTGAATCGGAAGCCGCCCTGGTTGCCAACTGGCAGCAGCTTGCCGATGGCGTCGTCCCCAGCATGCCCCAGCTTGCCGCCCTCGTAGACACGGTCAAGCACAAGGTCCGCGGTCGCAAGCTCCGCGAAGGGCACCCTGTCCTCCGGCATGGCCTCATCCTGCCAGGTCATACGACGACGCGATGGCTCGACCGTTTCCCACGACATGACGATGACCCGAAAGGGAGCCATAGCATTTGCTATACTTGTCTGGTGACGATGAGTCTTGCTGAGGTTGCCCGCCGCTCCGATGGTGCGGTCGCCCAGGCGCGGGACGAACTCGTCCGCGCGGTTCGTCAAGCCGCGGCCAGTGGCATGAGCCAAACCCGGATCGCTTCCGAGATCGGACGCAGCCAACCCGAGGTGTCCCGGCTGCTGCACTTCCACGGCA
>DAINOM010000093.1:0-12915 GCA_036735445.1 Propionicimonas sp. | reverse complement strand
GGTGCACCCCATGCCTCACCGCCAACTCGCGGATCGACACATCCGGATCATCCCGCCGGTCCCTACGGATCGCTTCGAACACCCTGACACGACTCCCAACAGACACTCCGGCCCACCCTCACACGCATCGACGAACTTGCCGTCGACCAGCGTCAGGTGGGGCCAGATCAGACCGTCACAACCACCCCGGAGTGTCGCGGCCGGGGCCAGATCAGACCGTCACGGTGGGGCCAAATCAGAGTGTCATTTCCAGTCGGGGGACGAAGTCGAAAGCCGGGAGTCCACGAGCAAGCCATCGACTGGGGTGATGGCTGCCCAAGACCCCTTGTCGATGCCGCTCGAACTCTGGTCGGTTTTGCCAGGGCGGGTTCCAGTTATCGTCGCAACACGGACGGATTCTGTGAGGCTAGCAGGGCTTGGAACAGCTCTGCTGGGGATCGATCTCCGAGGGTGATTCGAGGGCGGTGGTTGAGCTCGTTCTCGACGGCCAACAGGTGCTCGACCGAATGGCCGCCGAGCTCGGTGCCCTTGGGGAAGTAGTTCCGCAACAAGCCGTTGGTGTTCTCGTCGCTGCCGCGCTGCCATGGCGAGTGAGAGTCACAGAAGAACACCTGCGCGCCGAGGGACTCGGCGATCGCGAGGTGCCGGGCCATCTCGGTGCCCTGGTCCCAGGTGATCGACCGCGGCAGGCCGGGCGGCAGGTCCGCCAGCCGTGTGATCAAGGACTGGTGCAGGGTGTCTCCATCGCGGCGGGGCATGTGCAGCAGCCTCACCAGCCTGGTTTGTCGTTCCACGAGGGTGCCGATCGCTGACTGCTGGTCCTTGCCGATGATCAGGTCGCCCTCCCAATGACCCGCTTGGGTCCGGTCGGTGGGCTCGAACGGGCGATCGTGGATGGTGAGCATCGGTTGTTGGAACCGGGGCCGGCGCCGGTCCTGGCGCTGCTGGGCACGCCGGTGATCCCGGCCAGTCCGTAGCAGCGACCGGTACTGGGGAGCCAGATTCAATGGCCGCATCAACGGCGACCCTGGACGGTATATCGCCTTGTAGATGCTTTCATGACACAACCACATCGACCGGTCGTCGGGATAGCGCCGCCGCAACTGCCGGCTGATCTGTTGCGGGCTCCACCGCTGCCCGAGCATCTCGGCGATGACGGTCCGCAACTGGTCGTGGGTCTCGATGCGGCACGAGTGGTTGCGGGCCCGGCGAGCGGTCGCCCGCCGATGCGCGTTGAACGGCCGGTAGCCCTCACCGGCTGTCGCGTTACGGCGCAACTCCCGCGACACAGTCGAAGCAGCGCGACCGATCCTCCTGCCGATCTCGCGGATACTGAGGCCCTGCAGGTGCAGGTCGGCGATCTCGATCCGCTCGTCCTGGGACAAGAACCGGGCGCTGATCTCGCGGACAATGAGCCGTTCCAGCGGCGGGACGAACCCGACCAACTCACCGTCCCGGTAAGTCTTGTAGCCACGCGCCCAGTTGTGTCCGGCGGTACTCGACACCCCAACCTCTCGAGCGGCCGTCCGGACACCCCAGCCCCGCTCCCGCAACTCCATGAACCGTTGACGCTTGGCTGACAGCGGACGCCGGCCCGGCCCCTTCTCCACACGACGCGATGACGACAACACGACCCCACATTCTCGGATGCGTGTTGCGACCGCCGCTGGAAACCACCGCGGCGTCGACACCCCTAATGGGCGACAAAGCGGCCCCGACCGGAAGATCGGGGCCGCCCGACGTCGATGGCCATCGCCCGGAGCGGACTCTCCGACCCCCCTTTGCGACGCAGGGGCTCACCGCTCACCAGGCAACAACAGGGACCGTGTCGGCGCCCCCCTGATGCCAGACCCGTAACTGCGCCCCAGGGGGTCGGTGGCGAACCTTCCCCGAAGTGGCCAACATGCAACCTATCCGACCTCACCCGGACTGCCAAAGACCCCGTTCGGGCGACAACGCATCCGTCTGCGCCAGCGCCCTCCCGGCTCTCGGCATTGCCCGGGTCGCCCTGAGCCGCGTTCTGCACTGCCACGCCCGGATCAGCCCCAACCTCACCGTCCGGCTCGAGGAGGCCGGCGTCGGTACCGCCCCGCGCCTGGCTGGCCCTGCAGTCGGCACATGATCTTGCCGCCGAACGCGCCACCGGCCGACCCAAGGTGACCCGCCTCGAGCCGGTCGCCTGATTTGGAGGTTGCGGCTCTGTCGCAGCCACTGCCTCGGCGGCGCTTGGGCGTGCGCCAGGGCCATTGCTGGGAGTTGACTGTGCTGCCCCCTATCCCCGGCAGCAACCGGCTCCTCGACCAGCAACCGCCAGTCCAGCCGACGCCCCCCGAACACAAGCGGACCGCGTCCCCGGCGGATTGGTGGAACTGTCCCCCCGGGGTGGCCGAGGACCGAGCCTACCGAGCCCGGACGGGGGCAACACAGACCCCTTTCGGGCGACATTCATCGGCCGGTGAATCGGCCCTCCCACCTCATCCGTCAAGGACGACGAAGCGGCCGGAGCCCGGAGGCGTCCGACCGCTTCGATCGTCGTTGGTGCGGGGAGTTCAGCTCCGCACGTAGGTGGTGCTGACCGCGTCGCTGAAGTACTTCCGGTTCGGTGCCACCTTCGCCGTCACGACGTAGGTGCCCTTGGTCGTCTTCTTGAACCGGTAGTAGAAGTTGCCGACCTTCTTGCTGCCGTACACCTTCTTGGTATACGTCTTCGAGCCGAAGTTGATCGTGATCTTCACCGGGGTCTTCTTCGCGGCCCGACCGCTGATGTAAAGGCCGTACGACTTGCGCTTCACCGAGAACGACTTGATGCTGATCTGCTTGCCGACGGTGTAGGTCTGGGTCGTGGTGGCGATCGGGTCAGACGACGAAGTGCCCATCAGGGAGAAATCCACGTCGTAGCGCCCCGCCGTGGTCGGGAGCACCTTGCCCACCCGGACCAGCGCCGCGCCGATCACACCGGTGGGATCGACACTGACCGCAGCCACCGTGTAGCTGGAGGCACGGGTCGCCCGGACGGTCATGCCGGAGGTGAGGAACTCACCCGACACGCTCACCGCCGCGTAACCGCTGCTGTTCATGAACGGGGAGGCGTACAGCGCCGACACGTGCGGCGGGTAGCTCTCCACCGCCTGAGCAGGGCCGATGGCCGGAACCATCAGCGCACCGGTCAGGAGCGCAGCCGCAGCCAGCTTGAGCGCCGCGTGGAACTTCATACGATCACAACCCCCTCGAAGCGCGAGCGCGTCGGCACATTACCGCCGCGGCCAGAGTGCGCCACGCCCCGACCATAGCGAATGAAGTGGCTCACAATGGTAATTCTCGCCATTCGACGCTCACATTCTGGTCATTGACACGGCGATCCGTCGACGACGCGGATTTCCGCGGGGTTCGCCAGCGGCGGCACAACGATGCTCGGGGTGAGGGTAAACGGCTTGTCATCGTCGTCAGTGGGGAATTCATCCCAGGTGAGTTCGAGCGTGGAGCTCGCCCCCGGATCGAGCTTCACGTCGACGACCAGCATCTGCCGCTCGCCCACCCAGGCCGTCTGGACGAGCGCCGGCTGCCCGTCGAGCGTGGCCGAGGTGACCGCCGCCTGGACAGGGGTGTACACGATCACGAAGTCGCGGGTGGAGCCCACGGGGTGCTTCTGGCCGTCGAGCAGTTCGCCCTTGCCGGTGACGTAGTCGGGCAGCCCGTCGGGGGCCGCGTTGCGCAGTGTCACGGTGAACGTGCTGTTGCGGGTGGCCACACCGCCGTCGTCCACGGTGCACGCCCCCAGCCGGTACTCGGCACCCAGGTGCACGAACGAGTCCATCTTGTTGGCAGCCCCGTCGGCCAGCCGCACCGTCGCGATCGGGCCCGGGTCGTCGCCGAATTCCCCGGACAGGCCGGCCGCCCTCACCTGCTTCTGCACGGCCCGGTCGGAGGACCACAGCTGCAGGTAGTCGGCGCCCGGGTCGTCGAGCGCGGCCGCGAACAGGCCGGGCAGGTCGAACTGGCCGGCGGAGATCCTGCCGAGCACCTGCGCGATGATCTCGGTGACCACGGCGTCCTTCTTCGCCGCGTCGGGATAGTCCCGGTAGACCCCGACCATCAGGTAGTCGGCCAGGTCGGCCGCGGCGATTGTCCGGCCGTCGACCGTGACCGGACCGGTCGCCGCCGCGAGGAGGCGGACGCTGCCCTGGCCGAGGGCCAACACACCGTCGGCGTGCTCCTCGCCGCGAACGTTCCAGGTGCGGGCCAGCAGGCGGGCGTTGTCGGGAAAGTTGGGTGACAGGGTGAAGGAACGCCAGTTGTCGAGGCTGTCGCCCCAGACCTGCTTGTAGCCGGCCGGGAGGTAGGCCGAGTAGTCAACCTTGTGTTTGGTGTCGAGGTCGTTGTTGAGCCCCTGCTTGAGCACCTCGATGGTGCCGTCGTCGCTTCGGATCAGGAGCCAGCTGCCGATCATGCCGCCCGAGGGGCGGGACTCGCCCAGGTTCTGCATGGCCACGAACCACGTGTGTTCGGCGCCCGGTGCGGTGAGGATGGCGACCGCGTCCAGGTACGGCGACAGCACGTCGACGGCCGGGCCCACATTGCCGAGCGCGTCCCGGAGTCGGGCGATGTCGTCGCCCACCGGGAGCACCAGGCCGCTGAGGTCGAGCCGGTCGAGCCGGGTGGCGGCGTCCGCCGCCGCGGTGCGCACCGGCCCGAGCCCGTCGAGGACGTCCCGGGCCATGGACAGATCCGGCGACGCGCCGCCGGCGAGGCGCTCCAGCAGCGGATCGAGGCTCGTGGTCGCGGCGCCGAGGTCGTCGGCAACCCCGGCGAGTTCACGCGCCACCGTGACGTCGTCGCCGATCCAGGGCAGCCGGGCAGCGAGAGCGACGGCCGGGGCGTCGGCTGCGGCGTCCGCCTGGGCGGCGAGTTCGCGGGCACGATCCACGTCGCCGGGAAGTGCGGCCAGGTCACCGGCCCGGACGTGCTGCTGGGCCTGCGCGGCGACGTCGCGGAGCCCGAGCAGGCCGGAGCCGAACTGCCACAACTGCCAGCCGCCCCAGGCCAGCAGGCCGATGACGACGACCAGTACCGGACCGAGTACGCGCCAGACCCGGCGCCGCGGCTTCCGCAGCGCCCTGGCCGGCTTCCCTGCCGGACGAGGAGCTTCGGACTGAGGGGCCGCGGAGGCGTCGCCGCTGTGCTCCGCGTCGACCCGCCTCGCCATACGTTCCTCCCCCACCCGTCATGCCGGCGAACGCCGGGATCCCGGACCGAACGCTGCCCCAGCGTAGTCGGCGGCGCCCGGGCACCGTTCCGCCCACCCCGCCGGCGGACGGGGCCTGAGCCATCGCCGCGCTTGTGCGCGCCAGAACGTCCGGATCGTGGCCAGGTCCACGGGAGGCCACCGGATTACGAGAGCGCTTCCGCTATAGTCTGGTCGGAGCAGTCTGAGCAACGGGAGGGGTCCCGCGTGGACGATGCTGCACGCACGCCGGAAGGACGGCCCAGTCGGCGCACGCTGATCGGTGCCGCCGCCTGGTCGGTACCGGTGATCGCCGTGGCCACGGCAACACCTGCCTTCGCGGCGTCGGCCCCAATCGCGACCCTGTCGTTCACGAGCTTCAGCGCCTCCCAGAAGAAGCAGAAGGTGACCGTCTCCTACGAAGTACTGGTGAGCGGAGCAACGACGGTGACCGGCAGCCTGCTGGTTCAGCTCTGGGATTCAGGCGGCAACGTCCTCGGCACAGACACCGTGGCCGTAACGCTTCGTCCGAAGGCCTCGGGCAAGGTCCGCTTCACCGTGTCGCCCACCCCGACGCCACACCACGCAACAGCACTGCTCACCAGCTCGGGCCTGGCGTCGGTGAGCGCCACGGCGAACCTCTGAGACTGCCCGGCGACGTCCGCTGGCCTGGGCTGGTCGGCCCGGACGCGCCGCTACGATGGCCATGACCGGACGCACGAGCGAATAGGGAGCCATGGGCAGGAAACTCCAGATCGCCGGTCTTGTCGTCCTCGCGATCGTCGCGGCACTGCTCTCGCTGGCCGCCCTTCCGGGGGTGCGCAGTCAGTGGCAGACACCGGTCGCGGCGACGCCGGTGGCGAGCCCGACGGCCACGCCGACCGAAACCCCCACCGCGACACCCACCGCAACCGCGTCCGGCACGTCTGAGGCCACCGCCACCGCCACCCCCACCACGACGCCCACGACCACAGGCCTCGCCGGACTCGCCGACCGCCTCGCCGCTGATGATCCGGTCTCGATCATGGTGCTCGGGGACGGCTCCGGAGACGCCACCGACGAGTGGGTGTACCTGTGGGCACGTCAGGTGCACAAGAAGCGGGACGTCTCCTACCGGTCCTGGGACAACGGCGCCGGCAGCTGGCGCAAGGCGAACCCGAAGGGTGGAGCCACCTCCGCCACGTTCTGGAACGCCAGCCTGAGCGCACCGAACCTGGCCACGGAGCCGCGGCGGGTGGCCAGGGTGTGGAAGCCCGCCGACGTCGTGATCCTCTCCTACGGCCACCGCAAGAGCGCCGCCGAGATCGGCCCGGCCCTGACCGCGATCCGCAAGGCGGTCCTGGAGCAGAACCCGGACGCCGACATCGTCGTGATGATCCAGAACCCGGACCCGGTCGCCACCCAGGCCACCCAGCAGGCCACCACGCAGGCCGTGGCCAAGTGGGCGAAGAAGAACGACCTCGACACCATTGACATCTACTCCGCGTTCCTCGACGACCCCCGTCCGCGTGCCCAGCTCGTGGAGGCGGACGGCAGCCCCACTCCCGCCGGGTCGATGCTCTGGGCCGATACCGTCCAGACCGCGCTCACCGCGGCCTGACGACTCCGCTCGCACCCCCCCTCAGCGGGTGACGACGCCCGAGATCACCCCGACGGCCTGCTCGATCAGGCCGAGCGAGTGCGCGTACGCCGCGGTGCCGCGACCGTACGGGTCGGGCACGTCGTCGCCGCCCTCGTCAGGACGCGGGGCCAGGGCCCGTCCGGCGGTCGCGAGCGGGATCACCGCGCGCAGGCGATCGCGCACCGGCAGGTGTTCGGGCGGCCCGGCGAGGTCGAGGGAGGCCAGTACCCGGGCGAACTCCCGGAGGGTGAACGTGCGGCGCACCGCCGCCGGCGCCAAGTCGAGCACGCGGCGACGGTGGGCACGGGTGAGCGCCAGCACGAGATCGGCATCGCGCACCATCGCGGCGTCCAGTTGACGGGCGGCGAACCCGGAGACGTCCGCGCCGCGAACGCCGAGCCACGCGGCCACCGGTGCGTCGATCGGCTCACCGACGAGGGCCATCACCCCGGCGCTGCCGGCGTGCACGGCGTCACCCAGCCGCAGCCGCAACAACCTCTCCACGGCGGGCGATCGGGAGATGTTGGCGGTGCACACCGCCAGGACCCGAACCGGGGCCTCCGGTTCGGACGATGTCGAGTCAGGCGAAGCGCCCAGGCTCACCGGGCGCTCTCGATGATGTCCACCGGGCTCACCGGCACCGAGCGGGTGCTGTGCCGCTTGACCGACTCGTCGACCTTCAACTCCTCGGCGTCGGACTGGCGCTCGTAGTAGTAGTGCTGGTGGTAGCCGTAGCCGCCCCGCCGGTCGGTGCGCAGGCGGTTCAGCACCAGCCCGAGCAGGTCGGCCTCCACGGCCTCAAGGGAGTCGATCGCACCGGCCAGTTGCGGCCGGGCCAGCGTGCCGCTGCCGATCACCAGGAGGGCGCCCCCGCACTCCCGGGCCAGCACGGCGGCGTCGGTCACCGGCAGCAGGGGCGGGGAATCCACGATCACCATGTCGTAGCGGTCGGTGGCCTCGGCCAGCACGGCCTGCATCTGCTGGGAGCCGAGCAGTTCCGACGGGTTGGGCGGGATCTGCCCGGACACGAGCACGTGCAGGTTGCCGCGTCCGATCGGCTGGGTGACCTGGGCAAGCGTGGCCCGCCCGATCACCACGTCGGTGAGGCCGACCGTGCCGTCGAGGTTGAGCACCTTGGCCAGGCTGGGACGGCGCAGGTCGGCGTCGACCAGCAGCACCGACTGCCCGGCGTCGGCCAGCGCACTGGCGAGGTTGAGCGCGGTGGTGGTCTTGCCCTCGCCGGCGATCGAGGAGGTGACCACGACCGAGCTGCGGCGCTCGCCAAGCTCGAGGAACTGCAGGTTGGTGCGCAACCGCCTGTACGACTCCGCCCGCACCGAGTGCGGCGCCGCCTCGAAGATCAGCGGGTGCGCGCTGGCGTCGGCATCGAAGGCGATCACGCCCACCACCGAGCGGTCGGTGACCTCGGCCACGTCGTCCTCCGTGACCACGCTGGTGTCGAGCCGCGCGCGCAGCACGGCCTGCCCGAACCCCAGCAGCAGGCCGACCAGGGCACCGAGGGCGAGGTTGAGCAGCACGCGCGGCGAGGTCCACTCGGTGGGCACGCTGGCCGGGGCGATGATCGTGGCCGTGACCCGCTTGGTGCCGTCCGCCGACTGGGGCGAGAGCGATTCGACGATCGTCGTCACCTGGGTGCCGATCGCGTTGGCGATGGCCGCTGCGGCCGCCGCGTCGTGGTCGGTGACCTCGACGCTGATGATGGCGGTGTTAATCGGCACAGTAGCGGTGATCTGGTCGGCCAGCTTCTCCGGGGTGAGGTTGAGGCCCAACTCGTCGATCACCGGCTGCAGCACGATCGGCGAGGTGACCACCTGGGCGTACGACTTGACCTGACTCTCGGCGTAGGACGAGCCCTGGTTAAGCTCACCGGCCGTATCACCGCTCTGCACACTGAGGAAGAGGGCCGTGGACGCGGTGTACACGGGCTTCATGGCCAGCGTGGCTGCAGCAGCCACCGCGATTCCGATCAGGAACACCGCGACCACGCTGACCCAGTACTTGCGCAGGATCCTGAGGTAGTCGGTCAGTTCCATGACGAGCTTTCGGTTGTCTGTGAGGGAGCCTGCTCAGTCTACGGAAGAAATTCGGCACGCAGTGCACGCGCGCCATTGGTGGAGGCCGGGCGCAATCGTCCGCGTCGCCCTACAATCCGCTGCATGCCGGAATGCCCGCCGATACCCCGGCGCCCGAGACGATGACGTCGCTGGTCATCGGCGGAATCGGCGCGCAGGTGCGGGTCGAGATCACCGGCCCGCAGGCCGACGAGCTGCACCAACTTCTCGCGCACGCGTGGTCTCGCTGTGTGGACGCGCCGCAGGGCCCAGCGGGTGAACTGGTTCGGATCGACACGGTGATGGGCGTGGAGCCCGCGCACCTGTTGCCCGGGATCACCCAACAGGTGACCCACGCCCTGATCGGTGCGCAGGTCAGACGGCTGCTGATGCTGCACGCCGGTGCGGTGTGCCACCCCACCACCGGCCGCAGCCTGGTGTACGTGGCCGAGGGCGGCACCGGCAAGACCACGCTCACCCGGGTGCTGGCGCGGCACTACGGCTACCTCACCGACGAGACGGTGGGAATCGACGCCGACCACCGGGTGCTGGCTTACCCCAAGCCGCTGTCCGTGCGCGCCCCCGGAGGCGCCCGACCGAAGCAGGAGCACTCCCCCGACGACCTCGGCCTGGTCCGGCCGCCGGCCGAGACCCAGGTGGCGCGCCTGGTGCTGCTCGACCGCGAGGACGGCCACGGCGACGAGCCCGACGTGGCCGAGCTCGACCTGCTGGACGCGATCACCGCGCTCGCGCCGCAGACCTCGGCGCTGTACGCGCTGCCGATCGGGCTACGGCGGTGCGCGGAGTTGATCGAGGCGACGGGCCCGGTGCTGCGGGTGCGCTACGCGGAGGCGGAGTCGATGCGGGGCCTCGCTGCGGACCTGATCGGGCCAGTGGAATGACGGTGCGTACGCGGCCGTTCGCGGACCGGCTGGAGCGCGACGGCGAAGCGCTGGTGCTGCTGGCCGACGGCGCGGGTCTGGTGCGGCTGAGCGCGATGGGGGCGGCGATCGTCGATCTCGCCCTGAACGGCATCGACCTGGACACGCTGGCCGAGGCCCTGGAGAGCCGGTTCGGAGCGCCGCCTGAGGGGTCCGCGCGCGAGCTCGCCGACCGCATGGTGGCGGAGCTGAGCGAGCAGGGCGTGCTCGAGTTCACCGCGCTCCCGGTGGACGCGGTGGGGCGACACTGGCGGATCAGCGACGACACCGCCTTTGTGCTGAGCAGCTCGGAACGGGTCGTCGTGCTCAACCTCGCCGCCCCGGCCGAATCACCGCGGGCGCTGCTCGGCACGGCCGCCTCGGTCTGGCACGCCTTTGCGGGAGAAGGGGGCGACCTGCGGCCCTGGGTCGCCGAGCAGGACCTGCTGGACGACCTCGCCGAGGCCTACGCCACCGAGGCGACCGCCATCGCGGACGATGTGCGGACGCTCCTGGAGGGACTCGCCGACGCCGGTTACGTCGAGCTCAGTCCGGGAGCGGAAGATCCAGCGCACACGTGACGCGTCCGATTCCTCGATGCCAATCCGCTATGCCGCAGTCTCCCCGGTTGTGACGCGCTTCGGCGTGGGCCGGTAGTAGTCGCCGCTGTACCGGTACCCGTAGTGCGCGGCACCGGCCCCCGAGGTGGGCACCCGGTTCAACACGATGCCGAGCGGGTGGCCGTTCGCCTTGTCGAGCAGGTCGAGTGCGTTCTCGAGCACCTCGTAAGTGGTCTTTCCCGTATTCACCACCACGAGCGCACCGTCGGTCCGGGTGCTCAGCACGGCCGCGTCGGTGACCGGGAGCAGGGGTGGTGAATCGACGATCACCAGAGCCGTCGCCGAGAGTTCCTGCACCAGGTGCCTCATGCGCTCGGAGCCGAGGATCTCGCTGGGGTTCGGCGGCACCGGGCCCGCGCCGAGCACCATCAGGTTCCCGGTGTCATGGGCTGGTTGCAGCACTTCGGACGCCTCGGCCCGTCCGGCGAGCACGTCGGAGAGCCCCGCGCCCTCGGGCAGCCCGAACAGGGACGCGATCCGCGGCCGACGCAGGTCGCCGTCGACGAGCACCATGGGCTGGCCGGAGGCCGCGATGGTGATCGCCAGATTAGCCGCCGTGAACGACTTGCCGTCGCCGGGCAGCGGGCTGGTCACCACGATTGCTCGCGGCGGATCGTCCACGCTCATGTACTGCAGGTTGGTGCGCAGGCCGCGGAAAGTCTCGGTGAGCGCCGTCCACTCGCCGCGCTGCCCCATCGTTCCGGGCGGGGGCAACAGCCGGGGCCCCTTCGCCAGCTTCGGTTCCAGCGGCAGCGAACCCACCACGGACACCCCGGTGGCGGCCTCGACACCTTCAGCGGAGCGAATGTGCCGGTCCATCCGGTCGCGGACCACGGCGTAGCCCACACCGAGCAGCAGGCCGATCAGCGCGCCGAGGGCGAGGTTGAGCTTCGCGTTGGGCGAACTGGGCGCCGTGGGCAACCGGGCGGAGTCGCCGGGGATCACGGTGACCGGCGGGATCTTGCCGTCGACGGACTCGATCTTCTCGACCTGGGCGATCATGCCCCGAAGCCACACTTCGGCGAGGTCGCGGGCTGCTTCGGGGGTTGACGCGGAAGCGGACACCTGCAGGATCACCGTGTCGGTCGGGTTGGTCACCGTCACCTGGTCAACCAACTGTTCGGGCGTGGTGTCGAGGTTCAACTCCGCGATCGCGTATTCGGCCACGGACCGCCAGGTGCCGATGTCGAGGTACGACTTCACCTTCGACTGCGCCAACTGGTCACCCACCATCGACGTGCCCAGGTCAGACGCACCCTGAGCGGCGACGTACCCGCTGGCGTCCGCCGTGTAGACCTTGGGCTGCGCCAGCGTCCAGAACGCCGCGACGGCGATGCCGGAAAGGAAGAACGCGAGGATGCCAACCCAGTAGGCGCGCCCCACGCGCAGGTAGTCACCCAACTCCATTACGAACCCTCACCCAGAAGAACGTCGGCCCCGTGAACCGCCCCGGCGTGTCCGGAGACTCGGTTCTTTGTCTCCTCAGCTTGCTGCTGGGGTTGCTGTTTGATCGTAGTAGGCGTGCTCGGTCTCGATCGGTGTGAGGTCGCCGCCGGCGTATTCGTGGAGGCGGCGGTGGTTGTACCAGTCGACCCACCGGGCGGTGGCGAGTTCGACTTCCTCATGGGTGCGCCAGGCTCGGCGTTTGATCACCTCGGTCTTGTACAGGCCGTTGATGGACTCGGCCAGGGCGTTGTCGTAGCTCGACCCGACGGCACCGACCGAGGGCCGGATGCCAGCGTCGGCGAGGCGCTGGCTGTGGGCCAGCGACAGGTACTGGCTGCCGCGGTCGTGATGCGCCACGAGAGCGGTGAAGTCGGCCCGGTCTTCCCGTTGCCGGGTCCAGATGGCCTGCTCGACGGCGTCCAGGACCAGGTCGACGCTCATCGACGTGGCGGCCCGCCAGCCCAGGATCCGGCGGGCGTAGGCGTCGATCACGAACGCCACGTAGGTCCAGCCGGCCCAGGTCGAGACGTAGGTGAAGTCGGCCACCCACAGCCGGTTCGGCGCGAGCGGCTCGAAGTTGCGGTTCACCAGATCGGCCGGCTTCGGCCCGGCCCCGGCGATCGTGGTGCGTTTCACCTTGCCGCGCACCACACCGGCAAGCCCGGCCTTGCGCATGAGCCGCTCGATCGTGCAGCGGGCAACCGGGATCCCTTCCCGGTTCAAGACCAGCCACACCTTCCTCGGCCCGTACACCCCGAAGTTCTCGGCATGCACCCGGTGGATGTGGCCCAGCAGCACCTCGTCGCGCTGCTGGCGCGTGGTGGGGAGCTTGTCGCGCCACTCGTAGTAGGTCGACGGGGCGATCTTCACACCATGCTCACTCAGCACGGCACAGATCGGCTCCACACCCCATCGCAGCCCGCCGGCGGCGGGCTGGTGGTCGGCGTGCTCGCGGATGAAGTCCACGATCACTGCCCGGGCCGGTCGAGCTCGGCCGCGAAGAAAACCGACACGG
>DAINOM010000092.1:0-12989 GCA_036735445.1 Propionicimonas sp. | reverse complement strand
CGGCGACAACGGCACCGTGAGCTCGCGCCGCCAGGAGGGCTTCGAGCAGTTCCTCCTCGGCACCAAGGACTACTCCGACAAGGCCACCGGCCAGACCTACAAGACCACCCAGGCCTGGACGCAGAAGGACGTCGACGCACTGACGGCCGACTACAAGGTGGTCTCCAACTGGAGCGCCGACGCGGCCTACCAGTACCTCGAGCAGACGCTCCCCGACATCATCAAGGACGCGAAGGCCAGCGGAGGCAGCCTCTACGTGTTCTCGATGGATGACGAGATGACCTTCGGCTTCATGAACCTGCTGGAGGGCAACACGCTGGACGATGCCGCGAAGAAGGACCTCAAGAACCTCAAGGTCTACATCTCCGCCATCGGCGG
This sequence comes from Propionicimonas sp., assembly GCA_036735445.1. GTDB lineage: Bacteria > Actinomycetota > Actinomycetes > Propionibacteriales > Propionibacteriaceae > Propionicimonas. Next base: position 12,611 of record DAINOM010000092.1, on the reverse strand, counting down.
CATGCAGGAGCTGTACGACGTGATCGCGGGCAGCGCTCCGCAGTCGGCGATCGCCAGCGAGTACTTCGACGGCCTGATGAGCATGTACTTCTCGCCGAAGATGATGACCAGCGCCGTCGACTACATGGAGCAGTACCTGGACGGCACCAACTGGACGTACAAGGCCGGTGACGGCGCGTACGAGCCGACCTGGATCGTCGATGCGGGCAATGTCAGCCAGTACCAGGGGTTCACTGGCCACTGATCGGTCCGGGAACGAGGGACGAGACGACTTCCGGTCGCGGGTGTGCTGCCAGGCGCCCGCGACCGGAAGCCGCGAGAAGGTGGGAGGGGTCAGCGAGTGAGCATCCTGGAGATGACCGGGATCAACAAGTCGTTCGACGGCAACCGCGTGCTGAAGAACGTGGACCTCAGCGTCGAGAAGGGCGAGATCCACGCGCTGCTCGGCGAGAACGGCGCGGGCAAGTCCACCCTGCTGAACATCCTCGCCGGCGTCGTCCACATGGACGACGGCAACATCAGTTTTGACGGGGTGCACTACCCGCACCCGTCCATCGGCCAGATGGAGAGGGCGGGAGTGGCGTTCGTCCACCAGGAACTCAACGTGGTGAACGACCTGACCGTCAGCGAGAACATCTTCTTCAACCACGAACTGACCTATCCGCTGGGCGTGCTCAAGCGGAAGGAGATGGTCCGCCAGACCCGGGAGCTGTTCGAGCGGCTCGGCGTCGAGATCGACCCCACCCGCAAGGTCGGGGACCTGAAAACGAGCCAGAAGCAGCTCCTCGAGATCTGCCGGGCACTGCACGCCGACGCCAAGCTGATGATCCTGGACGAGCCGACCACCGCGCTGGGCAACGACGAGATCGAGCACCTGTTCTCGATCCTGCGGCAGTTGAAGGCGGACGGCCATTCGTTCATCTTCGTCTCCCACAAGATGCCCGAGGTGTTCCGGATCGCCGACACCTACACCGTCCTGCGCAACGGGGAACTGATCAACTCCGGCGCCGTGGCCGACGCGACGCCCTTCTCGATCACGTGCGACATGGTGGGTGAGCAGTACGCGGACGAGGACGTCTACGAGGCCCGCCCGCTCGGCGAGGTCGTCCTGGAGCTGGACCGGCTCACCTCGACCGGCTTCCGCGACGTCAGCCTCACCCTGCGTCGCGGCGAGATCGTGGCTCTGACCGGCCTGGCCGGTTCAGGCGCCAGCGAAGTGATGCAGGCGGTGTTCGGCGCCCTGCCGATCCTCGGCGGCGAGATCCGCATGCACGGGAAGGCCGTGCACGGACACATCCCGGCGTTCATGCGCCGCGGCATCGGGATGCTGCCGACGAATCGCAAGGAGAACTCCGTGATTCCCGACACCACCGTCCTGGAGAACCAGTACCTCGCCGAGCACAGCCTGTCGGCGAGGCACCAGTGGATCAACACCAAGCGCGAGATCGCCCAGTACGAGAACCTGCGGGACGCGCTGAACATCAGGGGCCGGGGCCCGGGAGCCGCCATCACGAGCCTGTCGGGCGGCAACCAGCAGAAGGTGTTCCTCGCCCGCTGGCTGAACACCGACGCCGAGATCCTCCTGCTCGACAACCCCACCCAGGGAGTGGACGTCGGCGCCAAGGAGGAGATCTACGGGCTGATCCTCAAGCTCGCCACCGCCGGGAAGACCGTGGTGATCAACACCCTGGAGATCCCCGAGATCCAGAAGGTGTCCGACCGGTGCCTGGTCCTCTACGCCGGCCGGGTGGTCGCGGTGCTGGCGCACGACGAGATCAACGAACGTGACGTGATGCTCTATTCGACGAACGCGATGAACGCAGCAGAGGGTGACTGAGGTGGAGAAAACGACCATGAACGGCCTCGTCCGCGCGATCCCGTCGCTGTGGCGAAACCACAGCTACGTCTTCGTGTTCATCGTCATCCTCATCGTCTATGCCGTCACCATCCAGGCGAACGGCAAGAGCTTCACGTCCGGCCACATCTCGTCCATCCTCTCCAGCCAGAACACCGTGATCGTCGGCACCATGGCCATCGGCATGGCGCTCGTGATCGTCACCGGGCAGATCGACCTCTCGATCGGATCGGCGCTGGTGCTCTGCTCGGGCGTCACGATCGTCGTGTTCAACATGACCGACAACGTGCTGCTCACCGTGCTCGCCGCGCTGGGGTCGGGCCTCGCGCTGGGGGCGGTGAACGGCGTCCTGGCCGCGTACGCGAAGATCCCGCCCTTCATCGTCACCCTCGGCACCATGCTGATCTACCGCTCGCTGGCCCTGTGGGCCGTGCGTGAGATCCCGCCGGCGATCAGCGGCTCGTCGTCCAGCCAGTTCGCGATGAAGTCCGGCTCCCCGAGCTACCAGTGGCTGCGAATGCAGTTCGGCACCGGCTCGCTGCGGATCGCCGGCTTCTCGATCCCCTACGTGTCGATCCTGTTCCTGGCGTGCCTCGTGCTGTTCGTGGTGATCGCGCACAACACGAAGTACGGCAAGGCCGTCTACGCCGTCGGCTCCAACGACAAGGCCGCCCGGCTCTCCGGGGTGAACGTGCAGCGGATCCAGGCCTCGGTGTTCATGGTGACCGGGCTCCTCGTCGGCGTCGCCAGCATCATCCAGGCGTGCAAGGTCGGCAACATCACACCTGCGTCGTCCGGACGGTCCTACGAGATGTACGCCATCGCCGCGGTGGTGCTCGGCGGCATCGCGATGGCCGGTGGCCGCGGAAACATGGCGGGCGTGCTCTTCGGCGCGCTGTCCTACGCCGCCATCGACTTCATCATCGTCAGCATCCCGGCCCTGAGCGCCGACATCCAGGACACCTTCCAGGGCCTGGTGCTCATCCTGGTGATCCTGATCCAGACCGCCGGACCCGTGGTCAGGGAGAGGTTCCAGTCCCGACGTCGCCGGACCAGGCTTGCGGCCGCAAGTCCTCCCGGCGAGGCGGCCGTTCCGGAGCAGGGAGCGGCGTCGCGTCCCTGAGCTGGTGCCACAATGTGCCGGTGATGATCGACGCGCATGCTGTGGACGAGGCCGCGGAGCGGCTGGCCGGTGTGGCCACCCGCACTCCCCTGCAGTTCAACGAGCGGCTCAGTGCCGCCACGGGCGCGTCGATCTGGCTCAAGCGCGAGGACCTGCAGCCCGTGCGGTCGTACAAGATCCGGGGCGCCTACAACCTGATCGCCCAGCTGGACGGCGCCCAGCGCGGGGCCGGTGTGGTGTGCGCGTCCGCGGGCAACCACGGGCAGGGAGTGGCTTTCGCCTGCGCGCGGCTCGGCATCCGCGGACGGATCTTCGTGCCGGCCACCACCCCCCGCCAGAAGCGGGAGCGGATCCTCGCCCTCGGCGAGGGACGGGTCGACCTCGCCGTGGTCGGGGACACGTACGACGAGGCGGCCGCGGCGGCCCGGCTGGAGGCGGGCGGCACGGGCGCTGCGATCGTGCCGGCGTTCGACGACGTCCGCACGATCGTCGGGCAGGGCACCGTGGCCAGGGAGATCGTCGACCAGTTCGGCCGCGCGCCGGACGTGCTGGTGGCTCCGGTGGGCGGCGGCGGCATGATCGCCGGCTGCCTGGCCTACCTCGGCGAGCGGCACCCGGAGGTCTCGGTCGTCGGGGCGGAGCCGGCGGGCGCGGCATCGATGGCCGCGGCCCTCGCGGCGGGCGAGCCGGTCGACCTGGACCAGCTGGACACCTTCGTGGACGGTGCCGCCGTCCGCCGCATCGGTGACCTCACGTTCGAGGTGGCGCGACGCTACCGTCCCGAGCTGTACCCGGTGCCGGAGGGGCGGATCTGCTCCGAGATGCTGGCCCTCTACCAGACCGAGGGCATCGTCACCGAGCCTGCCGGTGCGCTCGCCGCGGCCAGCCTCGGCCTCTACCGCCCCGAGCCGGGACAGGACGTGGTCGTGATCGTCTCGGGCGGCAACAACGACGTCTCCCGGTACGCCGAGATCCTCGAGCGTTCGCTGGTCTACGAGGGACGCAAGCACTACTTCCTCGTGAACTTCCCGCAGGAACCGGGTGCGCTGCGCCGCTTCCTCGACGAGGTGCTCGGCCCGGACGACGACATCACCCACTTCGAGTACGTCAAGCGCAGCAACCGCGAGATCGGACCGGCCCTGGTCGGCATCGAACTCGGCGATCCGGACTCCCTGGCCGACCTGCTGCTGAAGATGGACGCCAGCCCGATCACCTTCGAGATCGTCGCCGCAGACAGCCCGTTCTACCGCTTCCTCGTGTAGTTGGAACCGATGGTTGAGCGGAAGCCGATGGTTGAGCCTGTCGAAACCCGCCGCTGGAACCACAACCTGCACTACCACCGGCTGGTCCTGGACGAGGTGCCTGCCGGTGCCCGCACGGCGCTGGACGTCGGCACCGGCGACGGCCTGCTGGCGCGCGACCTGCACCGGATCGTGCCGGACGTGACGGCGATCGACCTGGCGGCGGACGTGCTGGAGCGGGCACGAGTCGAGGACGCGGACGTCCACTGGGTGCTCGGTGACGTCCTCACCCACCCGTTCGCCATAGAGAGCTTCGACGTGGTGGCCTCCATCGCCGTCCTGCACCACTTCCCCGACCTCGAAGCCGGTCTGCGGCGGCTCGCCGAGCTCACGGCACCGGGAGGGCTCCTCGCCGTTGTCGGCCTGGCCCGCAGCACGTCCCTCGTCGACCTCGCCTACGACGTGGCCGGCACCGCGCAGCACCAGTACCTGTCGCGACGACGCGGCTTCTGGGACCACACCGCGCCAACGGTCTGGCCCCCGCCGCACAGCTATCGCGAGGTGCGGCACCTGGCCACGCAGGTGTTGCCCGGCGCGCGCTGGCGCCGCCTCCCCCTGTGGCGCTACGCCCTGCTGTGGCACAAGCCAACCCGAAGCCCCGCGGCCGAACGGTCCCAGATCGTTCCCTGAGGATCCCCCGCAGCCGAACGGCGAGATCGCTCCCTGAGGATCCCCCGCAGCCGAACGGCCAGATCGCTCCCTGAGGAGGTCCCGCGAGGAACGAGCGGGACCGTCACGAAGGGCGCCGACAGCCAGCCGCTGACGTCGACGGCCGCCCGACCAGCGGGCCGGTCACCCGCCCTTCGTGACGCTCGCTGGCGCTCCCTCCTCAGGGACCGGTGGAGGCGCTTCGTGACAGTCACGGGCTGCCTCCCCAAGGACCGGTGGGCGTGCGGCGGCTCGGAGCCCGCAGCTCGTCCGTCGAGCTGGTCGAGACGGCCCGGGCACTGCCCAGGATCGGTCCCTGAGGAGGTCCCGCGAGGAACGAGCGGGACCGTCACGAAGGGCGCCGAAAGCCAGCCGCTGACGTTGACGGCCGCTGTCGCCAGCCGTCCCCCACCGTCCGTCGAGCTTGTCGAGACGCATGCCCGTCCGGGGTCTCGACAAGCTCGACCAGCGATAGGCGGCCAGACCGGAGGCGCGTCTCGTGACGGTCGCGGAGCGACCTCCGGGGGGACCGGGCCACGCTCAGGCGAGCATGAGGAGCGTGCCGAGCACCAGGAGGGCGAGGCCGAGGGCGGCGCGGCGGCCGAGTCGCTCCTTCAGGACGAAGACCGAGAAGCCGACCGTGAACACCACACTGAGCTTGTCGATCGGCGCGACCACGCTGGCGGGGCCTTCCTGGAGAGCGCGGAAGTAACAGAGCCAGGACGCTCCGGTTGCCAGTCCGGACAGGACGATGAACAGCAGGTCGCGCCGCGGTACTCGACGGACCTCCTTGCCCCGACCGGTCACGGCGACCATCAGCCAGGCCATCACCAGCACGACAGCCGTGCGGACCGCGGTACCGAGGTTCGACTCCACGCCGGCGATGCCCACCTTGCCGAGGATCGCGGTCAGTGCGGCGAATACCGCGGAGCCGATGGCCCACGGCAGCCAGCCCGAGGACAGGCGCGTCGGCTCCTGGCCCGCCTCCGGGGCGCCCGGTGCACGCGCCACCATCAACCACGTGCCGACCGCGATCAGCACGAGCCCCGGCACCCGGGTCGCCAGGTGGTCCGTCTCGCCGAGGAAGACCATCGCGAACACCACGGTCAGGGCGAGGCTTGCCCGGTCGACCGGGGTCACCCGGTTCACCTCACCCAGCTGGAGAGCCCGGAAGTAGCACAGCCAGGATCCGCCGGTGGCCAGCCCCGACAGCACCAGGAACAGCAGGGTCGGCGCGGTCAGCGTCGCGAGCTGACCGGCCGACCCGACCACGAGCACCATCAGCCAGGACGCCGCCAGCACCACCACCGTCCGGATCGCCGTGGCGAGGGTCGAGTCGGTGTGCCGCACACCGATCTTCGCCAGTACCGCCGTCAGTCCGGCGAACACCGCCGATCCGAACGCAAAGGCGACCCACACCCGTCCATCATCCCCCGTGTGGGGTGTGGCCACACCAGCTTGCCGCCCTTCGTGACGCCGGCTCGTTCCTCGCCGGCTCCTCAGGGAGCGGACTCACGCGGCTCGTTCCTCGCCGGCTCCTCAGGGACCGGGGTGGGCGCCGCTCCACCTCGCGAGCGCTCCCCGGCCGAGTCGACCATTCGAGCGCGTCTCGACAAGCTCGACGAACGATCTCGGTGGATCCGGGCTCAGGGAGTGTCCGGTGTCAGGCCAGGCTGTTCGACTTCAGCCACTCGTCGGCGACCGTGGCCGCGTCCTCCTTGTCGACGACGACCTTGGTCACCATCGCGGCGAGGGAGTCCGTGTCCAGGGCTGCCGAGACGGCGTTCAGGGCCGCCGTCACCTCCGGGGTGGCCTTCGACTTCTGGATCACCGGGATGACGTTCTGCGCGCCGAAGAACTGCTTGGGGTCCTCCAGCGTCACGAAGTCGTTGGCCTTGATCGACGGGTCCGTGGTGAACAGATTCGCGGCCTGCACCTGACCGTTCTTCAGGGCCTGCACGGTGAGCGGCCCGGCGACGTCCAGCGCCTTGAAGTCCTTGAACGTCAGGCCGTAGGTCTTCTTCAGGCCGGGGACGCCGAGCGCCCGGTTCTTCCACTCCGGCGGCCCTCCCAGCACGAACTCACCGGCCACCGGCGCCAGGTCCTCGATGGTCTTCAGCGAGTACTTGTCCGCCGTCGCCCTGGTCACGGTGATCGAGTCCTTGTCCTGGGCCTTGGACGGGTCCAGGGCCGTCAGCGTGTCCGGCAGCAGCGACTTCAGGGACGCGAGCGCCGACGCCTCGTCGTGGGTGTCCGCGTCCTTGTCCAGATACTTGGAGAAGCCGCCGGTGTACTCCGGGAACAGGTCGATCTCGCCGTTCTGCAGCGCCGGCACGTAGGTCTCCCGCGACGCGATGTTGAGCTTGGTGGAGACGTCCACGCCCTTGGCCTTGAGCGCCCCGGCGTAGATGTCGGCGAGGATCTCGCTCTCGGGGAAGTTGGCCGAGCCGACCACGATCGAGACCGCGGCGGCCGACGACGCCGGTGCCGAGCCGGCGGGGGTGGGGCTGGCCAGCGGGTCTCCGGACGAGCACGCCGTCAGCACCAGCGCTGTGGCTGCTGCAGCGAGGGTGGCGAGGTGTTTCTTCATCTCTTTCCTTCTTCCATGGTTTTCGAAGCGTGGTCAGGTCGGGTTGGCTACGGGGACGGCGCCGACGCGGGCTGCGCGACGGGCCGAGCGGGCGGTGGAGAGCCCGGGCGAGACGACCAGGCGCTGGACGCCGGCGAACACCAGGTCCACCAGGACGGCGAGCACCGCGACGAGAAGGGCTCCACCGGCCATCTGGCCGTAGTCACGGTAGGCCTGGCCGTCGATCAGGAACCGGCCGAGCCCGCCGAGGCTCACTGAGGCGGCGAGGGTGGCGGTCGCGACCACCTGCAGCGCGGCGGAGCGGAGCCCGCTGAAGATCAGCGGCAGCGCGCAGGGCACCTCCACCTTCGCGAGCACCTCCCGCGAGCTCATCCCCATGCCGCGGGCAGCGTCCCGGGCCCCGGGGTCGACGCTCTCCACCCCGGCGTAGGCGCCGGCGAGGATCGGCGGCACAGCCAGTAGCACCAGCACGAAGATCGAGGGGACGAGGAACGCGATGTCACCGGCCAGCATCGGCCCCACGACGAGGACGGCGACGAACAGCAGGCCCAGCGTCGGCACCGACCGGACGCCGTTCACGAGGTTCACCACGGCGACCCGGCCCTTGCCGGTGTGCCCGATCCACAACCCCAGTGGAATGCCGATCAGCGCCGCGATCAGCAGGGTGACCGCGGAGTAGGCCAGGTGCTCGACCACCCGCACGGGGATGCCGGAACTCCCCTGCCAGCTCTCGGGGTTGGTCAGCCAGTGCCACAACAGGTTCATGCCGGCCTCCCCGCACGTAGCCACGGCGTGACCGCCCGGCTGCCCCACAGGATGGCCAGGTCGAGCACCAGGGCGAGGGCCATGCAGGCGAGGAGGCCCACCACGATCGGGTCGAGGAAGTTGCGCGCGAACCCGTCGGTGAACAGCGAACCGAGCTGTGGGATGCCGAGCAGCGCCGCCACGGAGACGATCGAGACGTTGCTCACCGCCGCCACCCGCAGGCCGGCGGCGATCACCGGCACGGCGAGCGGCAGCTCCACGCCGAAGAAGCGGCGCACACGTCCGATCCCCATGGCCGTCGCGGCCTGCGCCACGTCGTCCGGCACCGAACCGAGCCCGTCAGCGACCGTGCGCACGAGCAGGGCGACGGTGTAGATCGTCAGCGCCACCACGACGTTCACCGGATCGAGGATGCCGGTGCCCAGCACCAGCGGCATCAGGATGAACAGGGCCAGTGACGGGATCGTGTACAGCAGTCCGGTGCCGGCGATCAGCGGCGTGTACAGCACGCGGTGGCGGCGGGCCAGCCAGCCCAACGGGATCGCGAGCAGCAGCCCGACGACCAGCGGGATGATCGCCAGCACGGCGTGGTTGAGCATCAGTTCGAACAGCTGGTCGAGGTGCCCGAGGAACCACTTCACGCCGGCACCCCCTCCGGACGGCGCTCGATCGCCGCGAGGACGTCCTGCGCGCGGACGGTGCCCACCAGGCTGCCGGTGTCGTCCACGAGCACGCCCCGCCGGCTGGGTGAGGACAGCGCCGCGTCGAGCGCGGCCCGCAGCGAGCCGCCGATGCGGGCGACCGTGCCACCGCGGTGCAGGTGGTTGCGGTCGATGACGCCGCTGAGCACCCCCGGCTCCGCCCACCCGAGCGGGGCCCGGGCGTCGTCCACCACCAGCACCCACCGGTCCCCCGCGGCGATCCGGGCGCCCTCCGCGACCGGGGAGCCGAGCAGCACCACCGGCTCGTCGCGCAGCGGCAGCTCGGGCGCCTCGGCGAAGGCGAGGCCGCGGTAGCCGCGGTCCCGGCCGAGGAAGTCGGCGACGAAGTCGTCATGGGGATCGGCCAGCAGCCTCGCCGGGCTGTCGAGCTGGGCGAGGACGCCGCCCACCCGCAGCACCGCCACCTGGTCGCCCAGCTTGACCGCCTCGTCGATGTCGTGGGTGACGAACACGATGGTCTTGCCGAGTTCGGCCTGCAGCCGCAGGAACTCGTCCTGCAACTGTTCGCGCACCACCGGGTCGACAGCGCTGAACGGTTCGTCCATCAGCATCACCGGCGGGTCCGCGGCGAGCGCGCGGGCCACGCCGACGCGCTGCTGCTGGCCGCCGGAGAGCTGGTTGGGGTAGCGCCTGGCGAGCACCGGGTCCAACCCGACGCGTTCCAGGAGCTCGTGGGCGCGCGCCCGCGCCTTCGAGCGGTCCCAGCCGAGCAGCAGCGGCACCGTGGCGATGTTGTCGATGATCGTGCGGTGCGGGAACAGCCCGCCGCTCTGGATCACGTAGCCGATGCCCCGCCGCAACTCGTTCGGGTCGAGGGACGCGGTGTCCCGCCCGTCGATCTCGATGGTGCCGCTGGTGGGCTCGATCATCCGATTGATCATCCGCAGCGACGTGGTCTTGCCGCAGCCGGACGGACCGACCAGCACTGTCGTCCTCCCCGTGGGCGCGACCAGGCTGAGCCCCCCGACCGCGGTGGTGCCGCCGGGGTAGACCTTGGTGACCTCAGTGAAGCTGATCATGCCTCGCCACCTCCCGGTCGTGGTTCGCCACCGGCGACGGCACCGCCGGTATGCGCATCTCGGCCAGGTCGTCGCCGCGACGCTCCCGCCTCAGAGCCTCGATTACCCACTCGATCACCTCCGCAGTCACCTGGGTGCGCCCGGTGGCCTCGATGATCGCCGCGCGCAACCGCTCCACCGGCGCGCCGAGCACCGCCCGCTCCCTGAGCACCGAGATCACGGTGGCCGCCAGCAGCGCCTCGACCGCGAGCAGTTGTTCGAGCACGTCCAGCACCTCCTCCGTGACCCGCACCGATGGATACGCCATCGATGAGTGATCCTCCACCCCGTCACCGACAGTCGTCCCGGTGAGCGAGATCGGGGCCGCGGCGTGCTTGACCCTGGCGACCAGCGCGGAGGCCGTCTGGGCGAGGATCACCGGGGTGACGTAGCCCGTGGCCGTGGTCACCGCAAGCACCTGGTCGGCCAGGGGCAGGCCCTGCCGCAGCTGCTGGACCAGCAGCGCCACCCGGCGCTCGGCGAGCTTCGCGACGTGGGCCAGCCCGATCCGCAGGGCGTCGAAGCTGACGGCGAGGTTGGTGATCGAGAAGTTGCCGTTGGAGACGAAGATGCCGCGCTCGACGTCCAGGAACGGGTTGTCCGGCGCGCAGTTCAGTTCGACGGCGAGCAGGGACTCCAGCTGGTCGAGCTGGTCGAACACCGCGCCGTGCACCTGAGGGACGGTGCGCAGCGACACCGCGTCCTGCAGCGAGGCGGCCGGACGCAACCCCTCGGCCAGGTCGCCGCCGGCGAGGGCCGCGCGAATCCTCCGTCCGCTGGCCTGCTGGCCGGCGTGCGGACGGGCGGCGAGCGCGGCGGCGTCGAACGGGGAGAGGTTCGCCCCGAGCGCCTCGAGGGTGAGGGCGGCTACCAGGTCCGCCCGCTCCGCGATCAGGGTCGCCCGGCGCTGCGCAAGAGCGGCCATCGACACCGACAACGCGTTGGAGCCGACCAGGGCGAGGCTGTCCTTCGCCTCCAGCCGCAGCGGCTCCAAACCGGCTGCGGCAAGGGCTTCCGCACCCGTCACCGGCTGGTCGTGGCCGGGGAGCCACGCCCGCCCGAGGCCGAGCAGCACCTGGCCGATCGCCGCGAGCTGGGACAGGTCGCCCGCGCCGACCGACCCCTGGTCGGGGATCACCGGGATCACGTCGTGGCGCAGCAACGCGAGCAGTCCGTCGAACAGGGTCGTGGACGCCCCGGAGGCGCCGGCGGCGAGCGTGTTCAGCCGCGCCAGCAGCGCCGCCCTGCCCTCGATCCGGGACAGCGGCGCCCCGATCGCCGCGGCGTGGCTCACGATGACGTAACGCTGGAAGTCCCCGATAAGTTCCGCCGGGACCTCGCTGTTGCGCAGCGGACCCAGTCCGCGGTTCAGCCCGTAGGTGGGGATGCCGGTGGCGAGGGCGTCCTCGACGTGGGCCCGGGCGCCGGCCAGGCGGGCGTCGACCGCGGCCTTGTCCACAGTGACGGTCGCGTGGCCGATGGCGACCTCCGCGACGTCCCGCGGGGTGAGCCGGGTGCCGATCCCGACCACCCGGCGGTCGGCGTGCAGCACCCCGCCGGTGGTGGGGCAGGCCTGCGGCGCCGGGATCTCGGGCTCGAGTGGGGACAACGGGCCGGCGGCCACTCCGACCGCGTCCAGCGGGAACAGGGAGGTCATCGGGACGTCCTCCGGCTGCGAGTGGGGGCCCTTCGTGACGCCGGCTCGTTCCTCGCCGGCTCCTCAGGGACCGTGGCCGGGAGGTAGGCGGCCGTCCCGGGACGCAGGGACGGGTCGAGGTGGTCGAGGAAGCCGATGCCCATGATCTGCTCGCACTCGGCGAGGCCGGCGCGGTCGATGCTGGAACTGGAGACCGGGAGCGTCCCGGCCTTCGCCACGAGCAGCACGACGTCCTGGCCGCCCCGGCCGGCGTCCTTGACCGCGAGGCCCTCGCCGGTCGCCCTGTCGAGGATCACGATCGTGTCGGGATAGGTCGCCACGCGCCCGGACGGCCCGTCCACGGCCATGTACTCGTTGAGGTAGGGGACGGTGTGGTCGCCGATCCGGAAGGTGCCGTGGTCCCAGCCACCGACGGTCCGCGTCCGCTTCCCGATCCGCAGCGGGCCGGCGTCGACGACGTCCGCGCCCAGCCGCTTCCGGACGGCTTCGACGGCGGCGTCGGCGGGCCCGGCGGCGGCGAGGTCCGCGCCCAGGTCGAGGGCCAGCGAGATCGAACCGTGGGCGCCGTTGGCCTTCACCCAGTCGAGCTCGACCGGGTTGCGGGCGGACGCGATGAAGCCGCCGGTGCGCACCGAGATGTCCCGCAGCACGTTGTCGACGGTGTTCAGGTTGCCCCGGTTGATGCTGACGAAGTGGCCGTGCAGCGCGCGATTCCCGCCGCTGACCACCTGGATCGACTCGTAGCCGGGCCGCTCCCCCAGCCCCAGCCCACCGAGCTTGCCAGTGGGATGCGCGCGGACATCGCCCGCGGTGTCGAGCACCTTCACGCCCAGGACGGACGACTGGATCCAGCCGTTCAGCGTGGTCGAGTAGCCGTTCTGGGCGGTCATCA
>DAINOM010000091.1:0-13071 GCA_036735445.1 Propionicimonas sp. | reverse complement strand
CCGGCAGGTCGGCGGGGACGGGTGCCAGCCCCCAGGCGAGCAGGCACTTGCCGACGGAGGTCGAATGGAGCGGCAGCAGCCGTCCCTTCTCCAGGACGACCCGCAGCGACTGCGCGGTCTCGATGGCGTCCACGACCAGGGCCGCGCCGTCTGCCACGACCGCGCCGTGGGCGCACTCGCCGGTGGTGCCGACGAGCTCCTGCAGGAACGGCGAGGCCAGGTCGCGGAAGCGCTGCTGGGCGGGACTGAGCCCGAACCGCGACCGCAGCGCCGGACCGAGCCGGTAGCCCTTGCGGGTTCCCGGCGGCTGCACGGCGAACCCGTTGTCCGCGAGGGTGTGCAGCAACCGGGACGCCGTGCTCTTGTGCACCCCGAGTTCGAGTGCCACCTGCTGCACCGACAGTCCCCGGTGCTTCATCGCCGGATCGCTCTCCACCTCGATCAGCAGCCGCAGCACCTGCAGTCCGCGCTCGAGCGTCCCGCCCGCTGCTTCCTGCCCTGTCATGTCCCCGACGCTAGGCCAGCGGGGTGGGGACAGCAAGCGACCGGGACGCCCGGGTTGCGCCCACCGCAACCTACAGGCGCCAGACGACCGGGATATTCGATCACGTTGCGTGACACGCAACTCAACGAGCGGAGGCTCACCCCACACCGGCCCCTGAGGAGCGTCAGCGAGGTACGAGCGGACGCGTCACGAAGGGCGGGCGACCGTGCCCACCTGAGCCTGTCGAGGGTCGAGACCCCCACGGGAAAGAAATGTCAGAGCCACCGTGTAGACCTGTCTGTATGGAAACGACCTCGACCCCGAGCGCAGCCGAGCGGCTGCGATTGGCGATCGAGGCGCGCACCAGAGCCGAGATCGCCGAGGCGGTCGCGATCGCCGATCTGGCCGCCGAACACGCCTGGGACGCCGACGCCACCTTCGATGTGATCGGCACCAGGCCGGTCCGGATCGGCGCCGACGGCACCGCGCTGGTGGACGAGTTCCTTCCCCTGGAAGTCGCCGCCCTGAAGGGAATTTCGGTGGCGGCGGCGACCTGGTTGATCCGTGACATCGTGAACCTCAAGGCCCGCCACCCTCTGGTCTGGTTCCAGGCCACCCAGGGACTCGTCCCGATCTGGCGGGCCTGCCAGCTGGCCGCCGAGGTGGCCCGGTTCGGCCTCACCCTTGACCAGGCGCGCGAGTTGGACGCCCGGCTGGCGCCGAAGCTGCCCGGGCTGCCCTGGCGGCGGGCGCTGCAGCTGGCCCGCGGCCTGATCACCGACCTCGCCCCCGACAAGGTGACTGCTCTGGCCGAACGGGCCAGGGCGGACCGGTTCGTCCGCAAGCTGCCCACCGACGACCCTTCGGTGGCCTACCTGTCGGCCAGGGTCGACACCACGGACGCGATCTTCTTCGACGCCATGGTCGACCGGATCGCCGACCTGCTCACCGCCCGTGGTGACACGGACACCAAGGACGTCCGCCGGGCCAAGGCTGTCGGCATCCTGGCCACTCCGGAACGGGCCCGACTCATCCTCGCCGAAGCGGTGAACCCGGTCGACCCGGCCGCGGTGCCCTCCACCGACCCACGACTGCTGCCCCAGACCGACCTGTACGTCCACGTCGCCGAGAACACCCTGCTCACCGGACGCGGCCCCTGCCGGGTCGAAGGCGTCGGCCCGCTGGCCGCAACCATGCTGCGTCATCTGCTCGGCCACACCCGGATCCGGCTCACCCCCGTCCTCCGGCCTTACGAGAACATCGCCGTGGACAGCTACGAGATTCCCGACCAGATCCGCCGCCAGGTCCTGCTCCGCGACACCTACGAGGTGTTCCCGCACAGCAGCCGCACCGCCCGCCACCAGGACCTCGACCACACCATCCCCTGGCGGCCCGGAGAACCAGGCCAGACCCGGGCAGCCAACCTCGGGCCACTGTCCCGCCGGGCCCACCGCGCCAAGACGCACGGCGGCTGGCAACTCGAACAGCCCGCACCCGGCATCTTCTGGTGGCAGACCCCCAGCGGACACAGCTACCGCATCGGACCCAACGGCACCCGGCCCATGTTCCGCGACCCTCGGCGCCGCAGCTTCGACCACATCCTGTGGCACATCGACCACGACAACCCGCCGCCGTGACCGGCCCGCCCCGGGGTTCACACTTCGGTGAGCCGGAACCCCTGCACCGGCTCGGACTCCCAGTCGTCGAACGGGTCGTCAGCCACGGCCTCGCGGGCGAGGTGGACGGACGCCTCCCAGGCCTCCTTCGACTCCCAGATCGCCAGCCCCACGAGAACGCTCTGCCCGGCGTCCTCGAGCGTGCGCACGGAGACCAGCCCGGGCGCTCCGGCGAGGGCGGCGCCGAAGCGGTGCATGGACGCGACCAGCGCGTCCCTCGCCTCCGGCCGCGGCCGGTGGACGGACAGGTGGTGGAACATGCCCTCCTCCTTCAGTCGAGCCGCATCAGTGGGCGGCTTCGTGCCACGATCGACCGACGCCGACCGACACCTCCAGCGGCACGGCCATGTCGACGGCGTGGGACATCTTGTCCCGCACCAGAGCCTCGAACTCGTCCCGCTCCCCCGACGCGACCTCGAACACGAGCTCGTCGTGCACCTGCAGCAGCATCCGGCTGCGCAGGCCGCGCTGGGCGATCGCCGACTCCACGTCCAGCATCGCGACCTTGATGATGTCGGCGGCCGAGCCCTGGATCGGCGCGTTCAGCGCGGCCCGCTCAGCCATCTCCCGCCGCTGCCGGTTCGACGAGGTGAGGTCGGGCAGGTACCGCCGGCGGCCCAGGATGGTCTCGGTGAAGCCGGTACGACGGGCCGTCGCCACGATCTCGTGCAGGTAGTCGCGCACGTGGCCGAACCGCTCGAAGTACTCGTCCATCAACCCCCGGGCCTCGGACACCTCGATCTTCAGCTGCTGGCTCAGCCCGAACGCGGACAGTCCGTACGCCAGCCCGTAGTTCATCGCCTTGATCTTCGCCCGCATCGCCGGGGTGACCTCGTCCGGCGCCACACCGAACACCCGGGACGCCGTCGTGGTGTGGAAGTCGTGACCGGACGCGAACGCCTCGATCAGCCCGGCGTCCTCCGACTGGTCGGCCATGATCCGCATCTCGATCTGGCTGTAGTCGGCGGTGAGCAGCGTCTCGTACCCCCCGCCGACCACGAACGCCTCCCGGATGCGGCGACCGGCCTCGGTGCGGATCGGGATGTTCTGCAGGTTCGGGTCGGTGGACGACAGCCGTCCGGTGGCCGCGATGGTCTGCACGTAGGTGGTGTGGACGCGTCCGTCGTCCGCCACCGACTTCAGCAGACCCTCCACGGTCTGCCGCAGCCGGATCTGGTCGCGGTGCCGCAGCAGGTGTGCGAGGAAAGGATGCTCGGTCTTCGCGAACAGTCCCTCCAGTGACTCCGCGTCGGTGGTCCAGCCGGTCTTGGTGCGCCGCGTCTTCGGCATGCCGAGTTCCTCGAACAGCACCGCCTGCAGCTGCATGGGCGAGCCGAGGTTGATCTGCCGCCCGAGGACGGCGAACGCGTCGGACTCGGCCCCCATCACGGCGGCGTCGAAGTCGGCGTGCAGCCGGTTGAGGTAGTCGAGGTCGACGGCGACCCCGACGCGCTCCATCGTGGCGAGCGTGCGGGTGAGGGGCAGCTCGACCTCGCGCATCAGCCGCGCGCCGCCGTGGGCCTCCAGTTCCGACTCCAGCGCGGCAGCGAGGTCGATCACCGCGCGCGCCCGGATCATCGCGTCGTGGCTCTCCGTGTCGTCGAAGCTGAACGCGGCCTGGTCGCCCGTGTCGGCGCCCGAGCCGGCCACCGCCAGGTCGCGCTTGAGGTGCCGGGCGGTGAGGTCGGCCAGGTCGTACACCCGCTGGTCGGGACGCAGCAGGTACGCGGCCAACTGGGTGTCGCTGGCGAGCCCGGCGAGGTCCCAGCCGCGGGACCACAGGGCGAGCAGCGGCCCCTTGGCGTCGTGCATGGCCTTCTGCGCGGACGGGTCCGCGAGCCATGCGGCCAGCGCAGCGTCGTCGTCGGGCGAGATGTCGGTGACGTCGATCCAGGCAGCGGTACCGTCCGCCGCCGCCAACGCGAGACCGGTGACGTCGCCGGCCCCGGAGCGCCAGCGTCCCTGCACATCGAGTCCGACCACCCCGGTGCGGGCATGGGCGTCCAGCCAGGCGCGGACGCCGCCGGTGGGCAGCACCTCCCCGGACACCTCGAACCCACCCTGCGACTCGGTGTCGTCCGCCGGCAGCGTCTCCAGCAGCCGGTCGCGCAGCACACGGAACTCCAGCCCGTCGAACACCTCGTGGACGGCGTCGCGGTTCCAGTCCTTGCGGAGCAGGTCCGCCGGTTCCACGGGCAGCTCCAGGTCGCAGACCAGAGCGTTGAGCCGGCGGTTGCGGAGCACGTCCTCCAGGTGGGCGCGCAGCGACTCCCCGGCCTTGCCGGTGAGCTCGTCCGCGTGTCGGACCAGGTTCTCCAGGCCGTCATAGGTGGCGAGCCACTTGGCTGCCGTCTTCGGCCCCACGCCCGGCACGCCCGGCAGGTTGTCGCTGCTCTCGCCGACCAGGGCGGCCACCTCCGGGTAGCGGGCCGGCTCGACCAGGTAGCGCTCCAGCACGGTGGGCGGATCGAGCCGGGCGAGGTCGGAGACGCCCTTGCGCGGGTAGAGCACGGTGGTCTGCTCGTCGACGAGCTGCAGGGTGTCGCGGTCGCCGGTGCAGATCAGCACGCGCAGCCCCGACTTCGCCGCCTGCGTGGCCAGGGTGGCGATGATGTCGTCGGCCTCGAAGCCGTCGCGTTCGAGGTGGACGATGTTCAGCGCGTCCAGCACTTCCTTGATCAGCCCGATCTGACCGGTGAACTCGGCCGGGGACGCCGACCGGTTCGCCTTGTACTCGGCGTACTGCTCGCTGCGGAACGTCTTGCGGGACACGTCGAAGGCCACCGCGAGGTGGGTGGGCTGCTCGTCCCGCAGGACGTTGATCAGCATCGAGGTGAACCCGTAGACCGCATTCGTGTGCTGGCCGGTCGTGGTGGAGAAGTTCTCGACGGGCAGGGCGAAGAAGGCGCGGTAGGCGATCGAATGGCCGTCGATCAGCAGCAGGGTCTCGGGCCGTTCGCCGGGTGTGGTGGCTGGGTTCGTCACATTCCGGAACATTACCGGCCACCACCCCCAGCGCTTCCAGAGCCGTGTGCCAAGGTTGGGCACATGAACGTTCCCGACTGGTTCGCCGGCCTGAGCAGCCCCCTCGACGAGAAGATGGGGGTCGAGTTGCTGGAGGTCACGCCCGCCCGCGCGACGGGCCGCTGCCCGGTGCAGGGCAACACCCAGCCGTTCGGCCTGTGGCACGGCGGCGCGTCGTGTGTGCTGGCCGAGAGCCTGGCCTCGCTCGCCGCGGCCGCAGAGGTCGGCCCCGACGGTGCGGTCACCGGCGTGGACATCAATGCCACCCACCTGCGGCCGGCGCGCGAGGGCTGGGTCACCGGCGTGGCGACCGCCATCCGGATCGGCGGCACGCTCGCCACCTACGACATCTCGATCACCGACGACGCCGGCGAGCAGGTCTGCGCCGCCCGGATCACGGTGTTCCTGAAGCGCGCCGGCAGAAGCTGACCGAACCGGTCCCTGAGGAGCCGCGACGAAGGAGCGGCGTCACACCGGTCCCTGAGGAGCCGCGACGAAGGAGCGGCGTCACGAAGGGCAGCGCCCGCGGTGGGCCCTACTTCTTCTTGGCCTTCTCACCCTTCGACTGCTCGATCACGGCCTCGGCGACCTCGCGCATGGACTTGCGCAGGTCCATGGCGGTCTTCTGGATCCAGCGGAACGCCTCCGGCTCGGTGAGCCCCAGTCCCTCCTGGAGCAGGCCCTTGGCGTGGTCGACGGCCTTGCGGGAGGCGAACCGGTCCTCGAGGTCGGCGACCTCGGCCTCGACCGCGCGGATCTCGGCGAACCGGGCCATCGCGATCTCGATCGCCGGAATGACGTCCGAGGAGTCGAAGGGCTTCACGACATAAGCCATCGCACCGGCGTCGCGGGCACGCTCGACAAGCTCGCGCTGGCTGAAGGCGGTGAGCATCACCACAGGGGCGATCCGCTCCTCGGCGATGATGGCCGCGGCGGAGATCCCGTCCATCTTGGGCATCTTCACGTCCATCACCACGAGGTCCGGGGTGAGCTTGCGGGCCAGCGTGAGGGCCTCCTCACCGTCCGCGGCCTCCGCGATCACCTGGTAGCCCTCTTCGGTGAGAAGTTCGACCAGGTCGAGCCGGATCAGTGCCTCGTCCTCCGCCACCAGCACGCGCAGCTGGTCGTCCTCGTTACGCTCGTCTTCGGCAGTCATCCTCTTCAGCTTCCTGGCTGGTTCCGGCACGGGGGTTGGGGTTGCACGGTTGAGGTTACCCTGATGCGACGAGGCCCCGCCAAGTTGTGGCACACTGCTTGGGCACCTGCCGGGGTGGCGGAATGGTATACGCGGACGGCTCAAACCCGTCTGCCCGAAAGGGCGTAGGGGTTCGACTCCCCTTCCCGGTACTCGCCCCGAGTCACTCGCGGGCATCCAGGATGCCGCCGCGGCCAAGCCCCAGCAGGACCGCGTCGGCGGTGAGGAAGGCCATCCCCTCCGTGACCGCCTGGGTGAGCAGCATCCGGTCGAACGGGTCGCGGTGCGGCAGTTCCACCGCCGGGACGGCGAGGGCGTGGCCAACCGTGATCGGAAGCTCCCGCAGGCGAGCAGCCCCGAGTGACGAGGCGAGGTCGCCGTCGATCCGGAGCTTCCCCAGAGCGGACTTGATCCGGATCTCCCAGACCGACGCAGCGGAGTAGTGAACACCGTCGGCGGACGCGATCAGCGCCCTGCTCCGGGGACCCATTCGCGGGTTGTCGCCGAGCAGCCACAACAGGGCCTGCGTATCGAGGAGCAGCGAGGTCATCGGCCCTCGAACAGGTCGACGACCCGGTGGTCGGGCGCGTCGAAGTCGTCCGCGATCTCGACCCCTCCCAGCGTGCCCCAGACCACGTCCACCTGCCGGTGGGGAACCAGGTCCGCAATCGGCTTTCCCGCGCGGGCGATCGTCACGACCTCACCAGCCTCCACACTCTCGAGCAGCCGCGAGAGATGCGTCTTCGCCTCGTGCACGTTGACCAGCTTCACGAGGCGACGGTAGTGACTAGACTAAGTCTAGTCAACAGGCCGCCGGTCGAGACGGGACCCGACGTCCCGGTACTGCTGATCACTCGCCTCCCGATAGCCCGGTACGGGTCTCGACAGGCTCGACCAACGGTTGGGCGCTGCGACCAACGGTTGTGCGCTGCGACCAGCGGTTCCTGGTTGCGACCGGCGGTTCGGTCGGCTGCGACTCAGCGGTCGTTCAGGGCCATCTCCACGACGGCGCGGCCGGAGACGCCGCCGTGCTCGAGGCGACGGTAGGTCGCCTCCGCGTTCGACAGCGACACCCGCTCCGACACCACGCCTCGGTAGTCGAGGACGCCGCGAGCGGCCAGGTCCACGACGATCGGCAGGTCGGTACGGGTGCGAGCACCGTAGGAGCCGCAGATCTGCTGGCCCCTGCGCACCATCCGGTTGATCTCCACCGCCGCCGTCTGCGAGCCGGCGGCCAGACCCACCGGCACCATTCGGCCACCGTCCGCCAGCAGGGTCAGTGCCTGCTCGAACGTCTTCGGGAAGCCCAGCGCCTCGATCGCCACGTCCACGCCGCGACCGCCGGTGAGCTCGAACACCCGGTCCCGGGCGTCCAGGTGGCGGGAGTTGATCACATCGGACGCGCCGTAGCGGATCGCCGCCTCCAGCTTCTCGTCGTCCACGTCGATCGCGATCACCTTGCGAGCGCCCAGTTCGTGCGCCACCTGCACGATGTTCGAGCCCACGCCCCCGATCCCGATCACCGCGACCGTCTCGCCGTAGCGCAGGTCGGCCCCGCGCCGCACCGCGCCGTACGCGGTCATCGCCGCGCAACCAAGGATCGCGGCGGCCACGGCGTCCATCCCCGGCACCGTCCGCGTCACCGCGGTCACCGGGATCACGCAGTACTCCGCAAGACCACCCATCGAATACTGGGCGATCACGCTGCCGTCCAGATCCGCCAGCCGGCTGGTGCCGTCGAAGAGCTGCCCCTTCAGGCGGTTGAACTCGAAGAACGGCGCACACAGGTCGTCCCGGCCACGCGCGCAGTCCGGGCACTGGCCACACGGCATCAGGAACGCGCCACAGACCGCATCGCCCACCGAGAGCCCGCTGTGCCGGGTGTTGTCGCCCAGCTCGACCACCGTGCCGGACACCTCGTGCCCCAGCACCGCCGGCGTCGGGAACGGGATCTTGCCCGCCATCACGTGCAGGTCCGAGTGGCACAGGCCGCACGCCGTGACCTTCACCAGCACCTCGCCGGCGCCCGGCCGCGGCGTCCGGATGTGCTTCACCTGCAGTGGCTCGCCGGGGGCGACCAGCACGGCCGCACGCATGGTCTCGGGAATGGTCAGGGTCTCTTGGTCCACCTGGCTCACCTGTCGCTCGGTCCCCTCGCCGGCCCCACCGCCGACAAGGGAAAACTAGCGACAATAGTTTGTCCTGTCAATAGATCAAAGTTCTATCGATCAGTCCATCTGGTAGACGCGCAGCGAGTTGGTCTGACGGGTGTGGCGACCGGGGTTGCCGGCGACGATCACCACGTGGTCGCCGTGCTGCAGGAAGCCGGTCTCGGACAGGCCGGTCTGCACGGACTCGACCATGGAGTCGGTGCTGGTGTACTCCGGCGTCACATAGCTCTGCACGCCCCAGCACAGGGTGAGTTCCTGCGCGGTCTTCGGCAGCGGGGTGAACGCCATGATCGGCACCTCGGAGCGCAGCCGGGCCAGCCGGTGCGGGGTGTCGCCGGAGATCGTGAACGCCGCCAGGTACTTCGCGCCGACCCGCTCGGCCACCTCGACCGCAGCCTTCGAGATCACGCCGGACGTGGTGTGCGGGTTCCAGTTCAGCGGACGGATCTTGTCCAGTCCCTCTGCCTCCGTCCGGGTGATGATCCGGGCCATCACGTTCACCGCGTCGATCGCGTACTCCCCCACGGCCGTCTCGCCGGACAGCATCACGGCGTCCGCGCCGTCGAGGATCGCGTTCGCGACATCGGACGCCTCCGCGCGCGTCGGCCGGTGCGCGGTGATCATCGACTCCAGCATCTGGGTCGCGACGATCACCGGCTTCGCCCAGGCGCGGGCGGCGTCGATGATCCGCTTCTGCACGCCCGGCACCTCCTCCAGCGGCAGTTCCACGCCCAGGTCGCCGCGGGCGACCATGAAGGCGTCGAAAGAGTCGATCACCTCGTACAGGTTCTCGATCGCCTGCGGCTTCTCCAGCTTGGCGATCACCGGGACGTGGCGGTCCTCCTCGTCCATCACCTTGCGCACCGGCTCCACGTCCGACGCGTTGCGCACGAACGACAGCGCGACCATGTCCACCCCGTGCCGCAGCGCCCAGCGCAGGTCGCGCTCGTCCTTGTCACTCAGCGCCGGCACGCTCACCGGCACGCCGGGCAGGTTGATGCCCTTGTGGTCGGACACCCGGCCGCCGATCACCACCTCGGTGACCACGTCGGTGTCGGTGACCTCCAGCGCCTTCAACTCGATGGCGCCGTCGTTGACCAGGATCTGGTCGCCGGGAGTGACGTCGTGGGTGAGGGTCTTCAGCGTGGTGGAGGCCCGCTCCGCGGTGCCCGGCACGTCGTCGGTCGTGATCACGAACCGCGCGCCCGCCTCCAGCCAGGCCTCGCCGTCGGTGAACTCCCCCAGCCGGATCTTCGGGCCCTGCAGGTCGGCCAGGATCCCGATCGGACGGCCGGCGACCCGGGCGGCGTCGCGGATCCAGCCCACGCGCTTGGCGTGGATCAGGTGGTCGCCATGGCTCATGTTCAGCCGGGCCACGTTCATGCCCGCATTGACAAGGTTGACGATGGCCTCGGCCGAGTCGGTCGCGGGGCCGATCGTGCACACGATCTTTGCTCTACGCACGTGGTGAACCCTAGCCCCAACCGGCACCCGCCGGTGGGCGTGCGTCAATGGCGGACGAGCTCCAGCGCTGCCCTCAGGTCCTCAGGGTAGTCGGAGTGGAAGGTGACGGGCTCACCCGTCCGCGGGTGGACGAAGCCGAGCTCGACGGCGTGCAGCCACTGCCGCTCCAGCCCCAGCCGGGCGGCGAGGACGGGATCGCCCCCGTACGTCGGGTCACCGACGCAGGGGTGCCGGATCGCCTGCATGTGCACGCGGATCTGGTGGGTGCGCCCGGTCTCCAGGTGCACCTCGAGCAGCGTCACCGCCCGGAACGCCTCCAGCATCTGGTAGTGGGTGACGCTGTGTCGTCCGCCGGCGACGACGGCCATCTTCCAGTCCGCTCCCGGATGGCGGCCGATCGGCGCCTCGATGGTGCCCTCGAACGGGTCCGGATGACCCTGGACGAGCGTGTGGTAGGTCTTGGTCACGTCCCGGGAGCGGAACGCCCGCTTGAGCGCGGTGTAGGCCGGTTCGCTCTTGGCCACCACCATCAGCCCGGACGTGCCCACGTCGAGCCGCTGCACGATGCCCTGCCGCTCCGCGGAGCCGGACGTGGAGATCCGGAAGCCCGCCGCGGCGAGGTGCTCGACGACGGACGGGCCGCCCCAGCCGAGGCTCGGGTGCGCGGCCACCCCGGCCGGCTTGTCCACCACCACGATGTCGGCGTCGTCGTGGACGATCGTGATGCCGGCCACCTCGTTCGGCACGACCTCGACCGTGGGCGCCGTGGTGATCTCCACCTCGAGCAGGTCGCCGGCGCGGACGCGGTGCGACTTCGTCACCGGGAGCGAGTTGACCAGCACCCCGCCGGCGGCGGCAAGATCCTCGATCCGGCTGCGGGAGAGGCCCGTCATCCGGGCGGCGGCCGCGTCCACGCGGTCGCCGTCAAGGCCGTCCGGCACCAGCCAGACGCTACTCATCGCCCCCGCCGGGCCGCTCCTTCAGCCGAACCCCACCGAGGGAGACCTGGGTGATCATCGACAGCCAGATCACCAGGACGGCGGCGGCGGTGATGAACATGTCGGCGACGTTGAAGATCGCGAAGTACGGCAGCTGGATGAAGTCGACCACGTGGCCGCGGAACGGGCCCGGCTCCCGGAACAGCCGATCGGCGAGGTTCCCGGTGATGCCGGCCAGCAGGAAGCCGATGGCCACGGCCCAGCCGACATGCCGGACCCGGGGCAGCACCCAGCCGAGCACCCCGATCAGGGCGGCGATCGCCACGATCGTCAGGACGACCGTGAAGTTCTCGCCCATGCTGAAGGCGGCCCCGGGGTTGCGGATCAGCTGCAGGGTGACCAGGCCGCCCAGCAGCGGGATCGGCCGGGTCGGGTCGAGGTTGGCGAGCGCGATGTTCTTGGCCAGGAAATCGAGGCAGAAGCCCACCGCCGCGATGCCCAAGGCGAGCACCCGCAGCCGAAGCAGGTTCGCCTCGACGGTGGCCGGAGCCTCCACGGCGGCCGGTTCGCCGGCTATCGCCGTTCCTCCCGCTGCTTGCAGGCGACGCACATGGTCGCGCGCGGGAAGACCTGGAGACGATCCTTGCCGATCGGCTGGCCGCAGGATTCACAGATGCCGTAGTTGCCGGCCTCGAACATGCGGTAGGCCAGCTGGGCCTGCTCCAGCATGTCGCGGGCGTTCTGCGCGAGCGACATCTCCTGGTCACGCTCGAAGTTGGACGAGCCCACGTCGGCCGGATCGCGGCCGGCACCGTCCGCGCCCTCCTCGAACAGGTCCGCGAGGCCGGCCTCCGCCACCTCGATCGCCCGCTCCATCCGCGCGATGTCGGCCAGCAGCTCCTGACGGACCTCCTCGACCTCCTCCTCGGTCCAGGGATCCTCACCCTCGGCGACGGGGAAGTCGACGGCAGCTGTGCGGGTGGGCCCGCTCTCCCGGGTGTGTGCCGACGCCATCGAAAGACTCCTCCTGCTCATGCTTGAGCAGGGAGAGTACCACCTGCCCGGACGCGACACTTCCCGCCACTCGCAAGCCGTTGCGGCCGCGGGTGGCGGGAAGTCTGGATCAGGTCAGTTGCCTTCGCTGAGCAGGGCGTCGAGCCGGGGCGTCGCGGACTCCGCAGCGGGCTCGCTGAGGATCTGCGGGGTGTCGGACGGCTCGATCACCGCGTCGGTGAGCGCCTTGATCTGGCTCTGCAGGTGGTTGGCCAGGTTCGTGCGGAAGCTGGACTCGAAGCTGCGCAGGTGGTCGACCTTGCCGCGCAGCACGTCCCGCTCCTGCTCCAGCGCCGTGAACAGCTCCGCCCTGCGGGCGTCGGCCTCGCCGTTGACGGCGTCCGCGCGCTGCTGCGCCTCCGTGGTCACCTTCTCCGCGTTGACGCGGGCCTCGGACTCGATCCGGTCGGCGCGGGTGCGGGCGTCGGTGAGGGTCTCGTGGGACTTCTTGTTGGCGTTGTCGATGACGCTCTCGGCCTCCGCGCGGGCGGACGACACGATCCGCTGCGCCTCGACCTGGGCCTCGCCCACCAGCCGCTCCGACTGCTCGGTGGCCATCTGCAGCAGGCGCGTGACGGCCGGGGACGCCTCCGCGGAGGTGGTCACGACGATGTTCTCGACCTTGCCGGTCGGCACCTGGGGCTGTTCGGGCTGGGCCACCGGGGCCGGCTGCGCGGCAGCCTGGCGAAGGTGCTCCACCTCGGCGCGCAGGGCGTCGAGCTCCGCCTGCCGGGCGGCGAGTTCGCCGCGGGCCTGCTCGAGTTCCTGGCCGCGCTGGCTGAGTTCGTCGGCCCGCGCCGCGAGCTCGCCCTTCACCCCGTCCAGTTCGGCCTGGCGGCCCTGCAGGTCGGCCTTGAGCTTGTCCGCGTCCGCCGAGTCGCCGGGAACGAAGATGCTGGACGGCTCGCTGGAGCTGAGCGCCTCGATCTGCTGCTTGAGGGTGGCGTTCTCCTCGGTGAGCGCCGAGAGCGTGGCCTCCACCTTGTCGACGAAGTTGTCGACGTCGACGGGTTCGTAGCCGTTCCGCCGGGCCAGGTGGAAGCGGGTCTGGCGGACCTGCTCGAGG
>DAINOM010000090.1:0-13145 GCA_036735445.1 Propionicimonas sp. | reverse complement strand
GCATCCTCAAGCAGGGCCGGCTGGTGCTGTTCCCCGCCTTCGACGTCGACCTGGTCCTGGACGCGGCGAAGAAGTCGCCGCCCACCGTCTACTGCGCGGTGCCGCCGATCTACGAGAAGACCGCCACCCGGGCCAAGGAACGCGGCATCTCGCTACGGTCGGCCAAGTACTGCATCTCGGGCGCGATGAACCTCCCCGATTCGGTCGTCGAGCTGTGGGAGAGCGTGTCCGGCGGGCTGCTGGTCGAGGGCTACGGGATGACCGAGGCGTCCCCGGTCTGCCTAGGCAACCCGTTCCACCCGTCCCGGCGGACGGGGACGATCGGCATCCCCTTCCCGAGCACGTACATGCGGGTGGTCGACCCGGACGACCCGACGCGCGAGGTGGCCCAGGGCGAGCGTGGCGAGCTGCTGATCAAGGGGCCGCAGGTGTTCGGCGGCTACTGGAACAACACCGAGGAGACCGCGAAGTCGCTGCTGCCGGACGGCTGGCTGCGCACCGGCGACGTGGTCACGGTGGACGCGGACGGCTTCACCACCATCGTCGACCGGGTGAAGGAACTGATCATCACCGGCGGCTTCAACGTGTCCCCGTCCGAGGTGGAGAACGTGCTGCGCGGCCATCCGGACCTCAGCGACGTCGCGGTCGTCGGCGTCCCGGCCCCGAGCGGCGGGGAGAAGGTGGTCGCGGTGGTCCTGCTCCGTCCGGGCGCCACCCTGGACGAGGCTGCGCTGCGCGACTACTGCAAGGAGCGCCTGGCCGGCTACAAGGTGCCGCGCGAGATCGTCGCGATCAACGACCTGCCGCGCTCGATGCTGGGCAAGGTGCTGCGCAAGCAGGTCCGGGAGCAGTTCCTGGCCGACCACGCCTGACCGAAAAGGGGTCTGTCCCCGTTAAGGCTGGCGGCTTAACGGGGACAGACCCCTTTTCGGTCAGCGGGCGTCTTCGAAGTCCTCGACCAGGACGGCGTCCGGACGGTGGTTGCGCCACGGCATGACGTCCCAGCCGGACTGGCGCACCACGTACGCCACCGCGACCGCGACGGCGATGCCACACATGATGCCGCCGATCGCGACCGTCCAGCGCGGACCCCAGACGTCGCCGACCCAGCCGATCAGCGGCGCGCCCAGCGGCGTCCCACCGAGGAAGATCGCCTGGTAGAGCGCCATCACCCGGCCCCGCATCACCGGCGTGGTCGACAACTGCACGGACGCGTTCGCGGCCGTCATCACCGTCAGGGACGCGAACCCCGCCGGCACCAGCAGCACCGCGTACCACAGGTAGCCCGGAGCGACCGCGAGCAGCAGGCAGGACACGGCGAACGCGGCCAGCGCGGCCATGATCAGCCGCAGCCGCAGCTCCGTCCGGCGCGCGGCGACCAGGCCCGCGGCCAGCGAGCCGCACGCCATGATCGAACTGAGCACGCCGTAGGAGTCGGCACCCACGTGGAAGACGGACGTGGCCATCAGCGCGTTCGTGATCTGGAAGTTGAGCCCGAACGTGCCCAGCATGAACACGAGGAACATCAACATCATGATGTCCGGACGCGACTTCACGTAGCGCAGCCCGGCCATGATCGACCCCTTCGCCTTGGCGCGGGGGGACGGGGTGAGCTCGCCCTCGTCCATCATCGCCAGCGCGACCAGGACCGCGATGAAGCTGAACCCGTTGAAGAGCAGTGCCGGACCCACGCCCCACCAGGCGATGCTCAGCCCGGCCACGGCCGGACCGACCAGCCGCGCGGCGTGGAAGCTCGTCGTGTTCAGGCCCACGGCGTTCGGGATCAGTTGCTCGGACACCATCTCCGGCGCCATCGCCTGCCGGGCCGGGCCGTCGAACGCCGCGGCGATGCCCTGCACCGTGGCCAGCAGGTAGACGTGCCACAGCTCGACCACGCCGCCGATCACCAGCCCGGCGAGCAGCAGCCCGGTCACCGCGAGCGCCGCCTGGGTGATCATCAGCACCTTGCGCTTGGAGAACCGGTCGGCCAGCGAGCCGGCGTACGGAGCGAGCACCGCGATCGGCAGGAACTGCAGCGCCGTGGTGAGCCCGAGCGCGACCGCGGAGTTGGCGGTGAGCACGGTGAGCACCAGCCAGTCCTGGGCGATCCGGGCCATCCAGGTGCCGATGTTCGAGATGAAGCCGCCCGTCCAGAACAGCCGATAGTTCCGGATGCCGAACGACGAGAACATCGGCACCCGTTCCGCGGTCGTCGCGCTCATCTCGCCACCACCCGGTTCAGCAGTTCGGTCGCGTTCTTCAACAGCTTCAACTCCTCCTTCGTCAGTCCTTCGAGCTGGTGCACCATCCAGTCGTCGCGTGCCCTGCGGATCCGCGCGAGCGCCTCGCGGCCGGCCTCCGTGAGCCGCAGCACCTTCGACCGGCCGTCACTGGGATGGTCCTCGCGGACCACCAGTCCCCGCTCGACAAGGCAGTTCGTCGTCCTCGTCATGCTCGGCGGCGCCACCCGCTCGATCTCGGCGAGCTCGCCGGGCGTGAGCGGACGGTCGTTCAGGTGCGCGAGCGCGCTCGCCAGGTGCGGCGCCAGCTCGGACGTGGACTCGTACCGGACCCGCCGGCTCACTCGCTGGCACGCGATCCGCAGGTCGTTCGCGGTCGTCAGCAGGGCTTCGTTCGGCATGATACTTAGCTTAACTCATTAGCTTAGCTAAGTATTCCGTGCCCGCACACCGTCGGTGTGGACGGCGAGCGGGTGGGCGGTCCGGGGACGGGCCGTACCGGCGCGCAAGATGCCGTCCGTGCGCCCGGACGGGCGGGCATCATGACGCGAGCTGGCAACTCGAACCCCGGAGGTGAGCCGTGCCGGATCCCGCCATCCGGGTGGTGGCGGCGGAGGACGACCCGCTCGCCCAGCGGGCGATCACCGCCTACGTCGCCGGCGCACCCGACATCGCCCTGGTCGGCGTCTGCGGGGACGGGGCCGAGGCACTCGACCTGGTCACCCGGCTCTCGCCCGACGTCCTGCTCACGGACATCCAGATGCCCGGGCTGGACGGAGTCGAGCTCGTCCGCCGGGCGCTCTCCCTACCCCGCCCGCCCCGGGCACTGTGCTTCACCTCGCTGGGCGAGGAGGAGACCATGCGCGCCGCGCTGGAGGCCGGCGCGGCCGGCTTCCTGCTGAAGGTGGATCCGCCCGAGCTGCTGGTACACGCGATCCGCTGCGTCCACGCCGGCGAATCGCTGGTCTCACCGAAGCTGCTGGCCGCCGTCCTGCGGTCGTTCACCACCCGGAGCGAGCCACCGTCGCACCTGTCCGGGATCGAGGTCGATCTCGTCCGGCTGGTCGGCGAGGGCAGGGACAACGCCGAGATCAGCGCAGCCCTGTGCCTGGCGCCCAGCACGGTCAAGACCTATCTCAGCCGGCTGCTGCGCCGCACCGACAGCCGCAGCCGGGCCCAGCTCGCCGCCCGCGCCTACCAGTGGGGGCTGTTGCGCTGAGTCCACTCAGCGGGCCGGGCGGAACCCGAGCCAGCCGACGGCCACGAAGACCGCGCACCAGGCCAACAGCCCCAATGACGCCGGGACCGCCGCGACCGCGGTCACCGCGTCCGCTCCCGTGACGGTCGCGGCCTGCATCAGCCCGGCCGGAAGCAGGTCCACCAGACCGGCCGCCGCCGGCTGGTTGAAGCCGCGGAGACTGGCCGAGATCGCCGGCGGCGCCAGCATCAGGGCCAGCAGGACGCCCAGCGCCGGGGCGGATCGACGCAGCACCAGGGCCGCGGCCGTGCCCATCGTCGCCCAGACGAGGTGGGACGCGAGCACGCCGAGCAGGTTGCCCCACAGCAGGCTGGAGGCGACGGTCGCGCGGAACAGGTTCCCGGGCAGCAGCAGGAGGGCGGCGATCCCGACCGCCGCGGCCCCGACCAGGCTCGCCGCCAGCGCCGCGAGCACGCCGACCGTCGCCTTGGCCGCCAACAGCGCCCGCCGGCCCGAGGCCATCAACGACAGGTTGGCCACCCCGCTGGACACGTCGGCGGTGACCACCACGACGGCGAAGATCCCCACCAGCAGGCCGGAGAAGAAGGTTCCGCTCGACGGCGCCAGGGCCACCAGTTCGAGTTGTGCGGCCAGCGGCTGGCCGTTGATCGCCGCCTCCGCCCCGGTGACGAGGACGAACGCCCCGACGGCGACCATGGCGATCACCACCATCGGCAACAGGGCACCGGTGAGCCGATAGGCCCTGGTCTTGATGAGTTCCGAGCGCAGCGCGTTCACCGTCCCACCTCCTGGTCATCGGGGCGTCCGCCGTCCGGGACGGGGGCGCGGTAGTCGACGTGATCCGACGTGAGCGCCACGAACCGTTCCTCCAGGCTCACCGACCTGGCCTCGAGGTGGGTGAGCAGGACGCCGGCGCGCGCCGCGAGGCGGCTGACCTCCACCGGCGCCAGCCCGCGGACGAGGATCCGGTCCGGGCCGGCAGCGACCACGCCCGCCTGTGCCGCACGGCACTCCGCGGCGAGCCGCGCAGGGTCGTCAGCGGCGGCCACCGTGTCGGTCTCTCCTCCCGCGAGGAGCTCGCCCAGGGGGCCCTCGGCACGGATCCGGCCGCCGGCGATCACCACGATCCGGTCCGCCGTCTGCGCGAGCTCGCTGAGCAGGTGCGACGACACCAGCACGGTGACCCCTCGTGCCGCCAGGTCACGGCAGAGGGACCGCACCCACCACACGCCCTCGGGATCGAGCCCGTTCACCGGCTCGTCGAGCAGCACCGCGGTCGGCTCGCCGAGCAGTGCCGCGGCGATACCGAGCCGTTGCCGCATGCCCAGCGAGAAGGTGCCCACCCGCCGGTTGGCGACGCCGGCGAGCCCGGTGAGTTCGAGGAGTTCGAGCGCGTGCCGACGGGACAGTCCGCGGGCTGCCGCGAGCATCCAGAGGTGGTCGACGGCCGTGCGCCGTCCGAACGCCCAGGACGCGTCCAGCAGCGCCCCCACCCGGGGCCTCGCACCAGCCGGTTCCTCGACCGTCACCGTCCCCGCGTCCGCGGTGTCCAGCCCCATCACGATCCGCATCAGCGTGGACTTGCCCGCCCCGTTGGGTCCGACGAAGCCGGTGACCGCGCCGTTCGGGATCGAGAAGCTCACCCCCGACAGCGCCTCGACCGCGCCGAACCTCTTGCTGATCCCGGTCAACTGGATCATCGGGCCACCTCCTCTTGTCGGCGCCGGAGCGCGCATTGGGCCGGACGGCAGCCGTTGGGGAGATCAGTCATGCTCATCGAGTCCGTCCGCCAGCCGGCGCCGCGCGCCCGCCCACCACGTCAGCAGCAGGGTCAGCCCGAGCACGGCGAATCCCCAGTCGACGAGTTGGCTGAGCCCGCCGGTGACGGCCAGGTAGCCGACCAGGATCACGTAGCCGGCCGGGACGATCCCGCCCGGCCACGCCTGCCGACGTCGGATCAGCCAGCCCTGGACGAGTAGCACCACGCCGACTCCGAGGGCGATGAGCAGATAGGTGCCGTCGATGCGAGAAGAGAACATGGCTGACTCCAGTCGAGGGGTTGGTCAGAGGCATGCGCGGGGCTCATTCGTTGCCGGAATCAGGCCTCACAGCCCTCGCGCAGGCGCGCTCGATGTCCGCACGAAAGGTCACGGCGACAGCGAGGAGCACCGCGACGATCAGCCAAGGAAACCCGACCAGCTCGTAGCGCGTCAGGATCACCCAGACCAGGAACACGACGTGGATCAGCGCGAAGCCGACCCGAAGGACGAGCGGTCGATCGCTCTTGTGCATGAACCAGGCCAGAACGCCCAGCGTCACCATCACCGCCCAGAGCACGATTGGCATCAGCTTCCTCTCCTCGAGTTGGTATTCAGGCGTAGCACTTGGCGATCCAGGGTGCCGCCGCAACCCTCCCGATGATCTTGATCGACACGCACTTGCCCTCTGCGGACGCGTAGCCGGCCCAGACGGCGATCAGCCCGCAGCCAGCCGCCACCGCTTTGCTGACAGCCGGCTCAGGGATGTACGCCGCGATAGCTGCGCAGGCGCCGCCACCAGCGGCAATGAGGTTGGTCTCCTTCTTCGTAAAGTCCACCGACCAGCCGTACCACGTCGATCGAACCCGCGGATCGGCCACCACGGGGTAGACCGTCCTGGCGGTGGGCTTGACGTACTGGACGAGCGTGTCGCCGCGGAGTTGGTACCACGTCGTGACCGACCGGCCCTCGGCGTCCTTCGCCCATGGGGCGTCGATCACGCCGACGGGCTCACCCTTCGCGCCATCCTTGCGCACGATCACCGTGCCGGCCCTGCCTTCGGTCAGGGTCTTGCCCGGGAACCTGTAGGTCGCGCTCGTCTCACTTGTTCGGGCCGAAACGACCGAGAGCGCCTGGACTCCGTCCGCGGTACCTCGCACCGCGAAGTCGGAACGCTTCCCGTCGAAGGTGCGCACACCATCCACCGTGGCAGCGTCCTCGCTCGCGTCGGCCAGTACCAGCTCGATGTTCGCGACCCGGACGGATCGACCGGAGACCGTCAACTCCTTCGGCGGGCTTGCCGAGGCCGGGTCGGCTTTCTGGACGAGTCGAGCGATCTGATTGTGCGTCGGATCAGCTGCGGGCGCGGCGAATGCTTGCGGAGCGCTGAGGGTGATCCCCAACGTCATCAGGAGCACTGCGCCCCCGAGCCGGCGATTCCTATCCATTACGGGACTGTTCCTTCCCTTGCCGACGGGCCTTTCCCGTCCGCTCCCTGCCACCGAAGCGCAGGCGGGGTGGTCGCGTCAGCGCTTGCGGCCGAACAGTCAACTTTGGGGGACGCTGCTGTCTCCCAAAGTTGATCCGGACCATCAACTCCTGAGGACGCGTGATCTCCCGAGGTTGACGGTTCCCGCTGCGACACGGCTTTGACCCATGCAGGACTTCTAGCTTTTCCGCGTCCCTGCAACGTGAGGAGTCCTGAAAATGACGAATGATGTGCTGACGGTCCTGGTGGCTGTACGTGCGGACGCAGTGGTCGCCGGGGCCATTCCGCTGGCCCCTCTGCTGAAGTCCGGCGCCAATGCGGCACGACGTGCATTCCACGCGCCGCTCTCGAACAAGCCCTGGTACTGCACTGTGCTTCCGTTCCTCTGCAAGTAGCGCACGCGGCGGCGACCATCGATACACCCGCGCGGGGAGTGGCTCGGCCTAGACTTCTGCCGTGCTCACCCTCGGGTCACCCGGGCTCCGCGCCCACTGGCTGGAGCCCTCCGCAGCCGCAATGCTGCTGGTGCTCAGTCTGTTCGCCACCTCTGGCGGCGACCGGCCTTCCTTGTGGATCATCGACGTCGTGACCTGCGCGGGCGCGGCTGCCTCCTTCCGGTTCCCGCGGAGCGGGGCCATGCTTGTGGCGGCAGGGCTGGCTTCCTGGCTGCTTTTTCCCGGCGTGTGGCCGAGCGTCACCGGCCTGGCTTTCATCATCAATGTGTTCGCGGCCGTGCGGCAGCAACTGCCCTGGCGAGTCCCCTTGGCCATCGCGTTGAGCGTGCCCGGCTACCTGGTGATGGTCGAGCGATCCGCGGAGTTCGGCGAGCGGGCAGCACCTGCCGCGCTGGTCCTCTTCCTGCTGGTGTTGGCCTGGGGCGGCGGGGAACTCTGGGTGCGGGGCTCGCGGCTGATCGAGCTGGAGCGGGAGCGCGCCGAGATCGAGCGGACCGAACTGCGCCTGTCGCTGTCCCGGGACCTGCACGACACGGTGGCGCAGACCCTGTCCCGGGCGGCGATGGGCGCGAACGTCCTCGTGGCCGATCCGGGCCTGCCCGACGAGACCCGGGACGAACTGCACCGGATCGCCGACGACTGCCGGACGTCGGCCCACGACCTTCGCCAGATGCTCTCCGCCCTCCGCGCGGGAAGCGTGTCGAGCCCCACCACCGAGCCGGCCAGCACCGAGTCGCTGGTGCGCACGGTGGCCGACCAGGCCGCCCGGCTGCGCGCAGCGGGTTTCGCCGTCGAGACCACGACCGTCCTGCCGCACCTCAGCGCCGCCCGCGCCCAGACCCTCAGCGCGGTCACGGTGGAGGCAGTCAACAACATCCTCAAGCACGCCCGTCCCGACACGAGCTGCCGGATCACGTTCACCCCCGACGGCGGCGACGTCCTCGCCCGCTTCCTGAACACCCCGCAGAAGGCCACCCGGTCGCGGCGCGGGCTCGGCCTGGTCGGCGTTCGCGAGCGGGTGGCGCTCCTCGGCGGGTCCGCCGACGTCGAGCGCAGCCCGGACACCTGGACGCTCACCGTCCGCCTGCCCGCGTCTTGACGGGCTACAGCGCGCGGGCCCAGGCCAGCAGGTCGGGGTCGGCGAGCGTCTCCAGCACCAGGTCGGCGGGGAAGCCGTCCGGGTTGAGCGAGGGGACACCGACCACCGCCATGCCCGCGGCCCGGGCAGAGGTGACGCCGGTGACCGTGTCCTCGAAGGCGACGCTGTCCGCCGGGTCGACACCGAGTGCGGCGCACGCGGTGAGGTAGAGGTCGGGGGCCGGCTTGCCGTGGGTCACCTCGTCGGCAGCCACCACGGCGTCGGGGATGCCGGTCAGTCCGGCGCGGGCCAGGGACAGGTCGAGCAGCCGGCGCGGGGAGTTGCTGGCCACCGCGATCGGCACCTTGCCGGCAAGCGTGCGCACCAGTTCCACCGCGCCCGGCATCGGCTCGGCCTGCGCGGCGATCACGTCCGCCACCATGCCCAGCACGTGCTCGGTGATCGCGTCCTCGCTGCCCACCTCGCCGAAGATCTCCGCCATCAGCGCGGACGTGGCCGGCACGCTCAGGCCGATGAACCGGGCCTTCTCCTCGGGTCCGTACGGCAGCCCCCGCGCCGCGAACACGGCCGTCTCGCCCACCGTCCAGCACGGCTCGGTGTCCACCAGCAGCCCGTCGCAGTCGAACACGATGCCCGCCGGCCGCAGCCCCGCAGGCCACCCGCCCCCGCCCCGGCCCCGGCCCCGGCCGCTGCCGGCCAGCCCAGCCGCACAAAGGCTGCCGAAAGTTGCCGGAGCTGTCGAAGGTTCGGCAGCTCCGGCACGTTTCGCCAGCTTCTGCGAGAGGGGGTCAGCCATTCCGGGCCGCCCACCAGTCCAGGAGCTCCTGCTTCGCGCGCTCCTCGCCGAGCGGGCCGTCGTCCATGCGCCGCTCGAGCAGGAACCTGTAAGCCTGGCCGACCTCGCGTCCCTCGGGAATGCCGAGCAGCGCCATGATCTGCGTGCCGTCGAGGTCGGGACGGATCGCGTCCAGTTCCTCCTTCGCCGACAGTTCGTCGATCCGCCACTCCAGCTCCTCGTACGCGCGGCGCAGCGACTGGGCCTTGCGGACGTTCCGCGTCGTGCAGTCCGAGCGGGTGAGGATGTGCAGCCGCTCCAGCTGGTCGCCGGCGTCGCGGACGTAGCGGCGCACGGCGGAGTCCGTCCACTCGCCGTCGGCGTAGCCGTGGAAGCGCAGGTGCAACTCGACCAGCTTCGCCACCGCCTTCGTCTCGTCGGACGAGAACTTCAGCGCCTGCATCCGCTTGGTGGTCAGCTTCGCCCCGACCACGTCGTGGTGGTGGAACGACACCTTGCCGCCCGGCTCGAACCGCCGCGTCTTCGGCTTGCCCACGTCATGGAAGATCGCGGCGAGCCGGTTGATGATGTCGGGCGCATGCCCGCGGACCTTCTCCAGCTCGATCGCCTGGTCGAGCACCGTCAGCGTGTGCTCGTAGACGTCCTTGTGCCGGTTGTGCTCGTCGCGCTCCATCCGCAGCGCGGGCAGCTCGGGCAGCACGATGTCGGCCAGTCCGGTCTGCACCAGCAGGTTCAGGCCCGGCCGGGGATTGTCGGTGAGCAGCAGCTTCACCAGTTCGTCGCGGATCCGCTCGGCGGAGACGATCGTGATCCGTGACGCCATCGCCGTCATCGCCGCCACCACATCGGCGTCCGGCTCGAACCCGAGCTGGGACGTGAACCGGGCGGCCCGCATCATCCGCAGCGGGTCGTCGGAGAAGGACAGCTCGGCCGCGGCCGGCGTCCGGATCACCCGGGTGACCAGGTCGCCGAGCCCACCGAAGGGGTCCAACAGCTCCCCGTCGACCGTCCGCAGCGCCATCGCGTTCACGGTGAAGTCCCGCCGCACCAGGTCACCACCCAGGTGGTCGCCGAACACCACCTCCGGCTTGCGGGTGTGGTCGGCATAGCTGTCGGCGCGGAAGGTGGTGATCTCCACCAGCCAGTCCCTGCCGTCGTCCTCGGTGATCCGGCAGGCGATGGTGCCGAAGGCGCGGCCCACGTCCCACACCGCGTGGGTCACGGTCCGCACGAGTGCCTCGATCTCGTCGGGACGGGCGGACGTCGTGTAGTCGAGGTCGTTGCCGAGCTCGCCGAGCAGCGCGTCCCGGACCGATCCGCCGACCAGGTACAGCTCGTGGCCGGCGGCTTCGAACCGCCGCGCCAGCTTGCGGACCTTGGGTCCGGCCGCCAGCACGCTCGCAAGGGCGGCGCGCTGCGGATCGGTCAGGCTGGGCACGACCGAGCAGTCTACCGGGGAGCGAATGGGACAAAACGCGCGCCAGAAGATGGCTGGAACGATTCATCGGCAGTCGTGGCGCATCGAGAGGGCGAATTGTCCCGAAACTTCCGGGAAAAGGTCACCGACCTGACCGAGGTCTCTCCGCGGTCCGACCCACCGGGTGGCGGGACCGGAGCCACCCGCCCTCCCCGTACCATGGGACGGTGACTCGCAGCGGTTCGGACGGCAGGCGTCGGGCCGTCGCCTACCTGCTGGCCGTCGCGGCAGCCGTGATCGGGCTCGGCGTGCAGACGCCGGCCGCCGCCGCAGCCGCCGAACCGCAGCTGACCTTCACGATGACCTCGCTGAAGACCTCGGGCTACGACCCGGACGACCGGGTCACCCTCGAAGGCACGGTCACCAACACCGGCAGCACCCCCGCCTACGGCGTCCAGGTGATCCTGTGGCGCTCGCGCGACCCCATCCAGAGCCTGGCCACCCTGCGCCAGGCGACCGCGAACAACATCCTCGGCTCCCGGCTGCCGATCAGCGCCGACCACTACGTCGTGGTCAGCACGTCCACGGAGCCGTTCGTCCCCGGCCAGGCCGAGGTGGTCACCCTGCGCGCCACGATGGCGGAACTCGGCTTCGACACCAGGGGCGCGGCGTTCGCTCTCGGCGCCGACCTGATCGCCAGCGCGACCGCGGACAACGCGACCGACTACCCGACCGTCGCCCAGCTGCGCACGTTCCTTCCCGTCCCGGGGAAGAAGAAGGTGCCGGTCACCTCGATCGTGCTGCTGTCGGCCCCGCCCACCAAGCTGGTCGACAACCTCTTCCGGGACGACTCCCTCGCCGCCGAACTCGCCGGACGCCTGTCCAGCCTGCTCTACACCGCGGCGCAGCCGGGCATGAGCTGGCTGATCGACCCCGCCCTGCTGGACGCCGTGCGCGACATGGCGGACGGCTACGAGGTCGTCGGGGCGGACGCCAACGCCACCCGCAGCGGCCAGGCGACGGCCCAGGCCTGGCTGGAGCGGTTCAGCCACCTCGACCACGACACCGGCGGCCGCACGCTGTTCGCCAGTCCGGACCTCGACGGCGCCCGCGTCGCCGGTGACACCCTCGTGGTCAGCCGGTCCGAGCGGGCGGCGGCCACCGTCGCCGGGCTGGACGACCTGCCGCTCGTCGTGGTGCCGGCCGGTGGCATCCTCACCGCGGCCAGCTATGACTTCCTCTCCGGCAGCGGCGCCGACCTCGCAGTGGCGACCAACACCGTCGCCGCCGGCGCGCTGCAGGCCGGCGCGGGCGACCGTCCGCTGGTGCTGGCGGCATCCGCGGCCGTCCCGGCCGCCGCCGAGACCCCGGCCAACCTCGGCCGCCAACTGGCCCTGGCCGCCGCGGTGGTCGCCGGCTCCCGGGGCGAGGTCCGGCTGCTGGACACCCTCGCGGACGTCGAGCAGGACTCCGCCGCGATGGCCGGCTGGCTGGTCCGCCGCGACCTCGAGGCGCTGCGGGACAGCGCGCCGAGACCCGGCAAGGTGAGCCTGGTGGCCACGAAGCCGGCCCGGCTCAGCGCGGAACAGTTCGAGCGGCTGCACCGGCTGGAGAGCGACTTCACCGCCCACGCCGAGCTGGCGCCCGAGTCGCAGCTGACCGCGCAGTCCGACGCCGCCGTCTCGCGCGCGGCCGCGTCCGCCTGGGTGGGGGACGCGGACGGCTTCGAACAGCAGCTCGCCGGTGTCGCGAAGCTCGTGGGCATGCCGGAGGTCGGGCGCTCGGTGGTACTGGACGCGAGCCCGCGGTTCGTGATGTCGTCGCGGGCCAACCAGTTCCCGGTGACGGTGACGAACAACCTGACCGAGCCGGTCCAGGTGAAGGTCGTGGTCACCACGGACAACCCCCAGCGACTGACCGTCCCGCCGTCCGAGGTGATCACCGTGCCGCCGAACCAGGGCGTCACCGTGAACATCCGGCTGGAGGCGACGTCCAACGGGGTGGTGGCCGCGCGTGCGTACCTGGCCACGAAGAGCGGCCATCGGGTGTCCCCCGACACCCCGATCACCGTCGAGGTCACCGACATCGGTGTCGTCGCCTGGATCATCGTCGGGGTCTCCGGCCTGGTGCTCGTCGGCGCCACGGCGTGGCGGATCCGGCAGGTGCGTCGCCGCACGGAACCGCTGCCGGCGAGAGAGGTCACCGAATGACGCAGCCCCAGGCCAGCGGGCACCGGCTGATCAACGCGACCGCGATCATGGCGTCCGGCACGATGGTGTCGCGGGTGCTCGGTCTCGTCCGGGCCATGCTGATCGCCTTCGTGCTCGGCAACGGCACCCGCCAGGTGGAGGCGTTCAACTTCGCCAACACGGTGCCCACCACGCTCTACCTGCTGCTGGCCGGCGGCACGCTGAACAACGTGCTCGTCCCGCAGATCGTGCGGGCGGTGACCCACGACGAGGACGGCGGCAAGGCGTTCGTCGACCGGATCATCACCGGGTTCGTGATGATCCTCGGCGTCGTCACCCTCGCCGTCACCGTGGCCACGCCGCTCGTGATGAGCCTCTTCGCCCGGGCGTGGACCACCCCGGAGATGGCCGACCACTGGCGCTCGCTGGTGCTGATGAGCTACATCTGCATGCCGCAGCTCTTCTTCTACGGAGTGTTCTTCCT
>DAINOM010000089.1:0-13281 GCA_036735445.1 Propionicimonas sp. | reverse complement strand
CTGGATCCAGCCGTTCAGCGTGGTCGAGTAGCCGTTCTGGGCGGTCATCACCGCTCCGATCGGGACTCCGGCGACCTTGGTCAGTTCCTGCAGCGCATGCACGTAGTCGACCGGACGGATCTCCCAGTCCTTCGCCGCGGGCGCGCCGATGGCGGTGACCGTGGCCACCCAGGTGTCGTCGGGGAGCTCGTCGATGCCGGCCAGTATCGGTCGCTCCAGGCTCGTCGCGAGCGATCCCATCAGCTCGCCGTGGTGCTTCCAGCCGCCACCGCCGCAGGCCAGCACGCCTCCGCCGAGCACGGCGTGGCGGGCGTCGTCGGGCGTGAGTTCCCTCATCGGTTCTCCTGTGGTTCGGTGGTCAGGCCCCCAACACCGCTGATCGAGCCCCCAACACCGCTGATCGAGCCTGTCGAGATCCCGGTTTCGACAGGCTCAACCAGCGGTTCGGCAGTCAGCCAGGTCAGGGGTGCGTCGCCGGTCTCCCCGGCGGAGGCGACGCTGGTCACGGCGTCGGGGTAACCGGCGAGGGCGTGCCGCAGGACACCGAGCCCGCTGTCGGCGTCCAGCGCGCGGCGCAGCCGGACGGCGGTCTCCGGGCGTCCGTCCGCGACGATCGACACGCCGGCGGACTGCATCCAGCCCGCGTAGCCGCCCCCACCGGAGTGGATGGCGACGAGGTCGGCTCCGGTGGCCGCCAGCAGCAGGCCGTCCAGCAGCGGGAAGTCGGTGCTGCCGTCCGAGCCGTCGCGCATGCCCTCGGTGCCGATCCGGGGGTGGGTCATCGCCGCCGAGTCGAGGTGGTCGCGGCTGAACAGCACCGGCGCCTCGAGGGTGCCGTCGGCGACCAGGCCGTTGGTGGCGACCGCGAAGGCCGAACGCTCGCCGTGGCCCAGCCAGCAGGACCGCGCGGGCAGTCCCTGTTGCGGGACGTGCTCGCGGGCCAGGGCGATCCAGCGGGCGACCTCCGGGCGGTTCGGGAACAGGCTCGTCGCGAGGTCGTCCAGGACCCGCTGGTCATCGGTCGAGCCCGAGAGCGCCACCCAGCGGAACGGTCCGATGCCGCGGGCGAACAGCGGACGGAGGTAGGCCTCCATGAACCCCGGGATCCGGTTCACCTCCCCCGCGGCCGCCTCACCGAGGTGCTCGACGGCCTGGACGCGGAGGTTGTTGCCGTTCTCGAACACGACCGCGCCGGCGTCGGCGAGGGCGAGCATGGCCTGCACCTGGGCGGCGATGGACGCGCGGGCGTCCGCCTCCACGCGCTCGGGGCGGGTGTCGCGGAGCGTGTGCCAGGCGGCGAGGTCGTAGCCCTGCGGCAGGTAGCCGTAGCGGGCGTCGTGGGCGGCGGTCTGGTCGGTGACGATGTCGGGGACGCGGCCGCGGCGGACGACCTCGGCGAACACATCTGCGGCGTTGCCGACGAGGCCGATCGCGGGGGTCGTCCTGGCCGCCAACCCTGCGTCGAGCGCAGCCAGGGCCGTTTCGAGGTCGGCGGTGACCAGGTCCAGGCCGCCCGCGGCGCGCAGCCGTTCGGCCTTGGCCCGGTCCGCCTCGACGGTGAGTGAGGCCAGGCCCAGGATCCGGGCGCTGATCGGCTGGGAGGAGCCCATCCCGCCCATGCCGGAGGTGAGTACCCAGCGGCCGGCGAGTGCGTCCGCCTCTGCGCCCGGGGTCGCGCCGAAGTGCGTCCGGGCGATCGTCCCGAAGAGCTCGTAGGTGCCGGCGAGCACGCCCTGGCGTCCGATGTACTGCCAGGCGCCCGCGGTGAGGCCGCCCCACATGGTCTGCCCGGCGGCGGCGCGCTCGTAGAAGCGCTCGGGACTCGACCAGCGGCCCACGGTGTTGTTCACGGCAGAGACCACCAGCGGGGCGTGCTCCCCGGTTTCGATGACGCCCACCGGCGTGCCGGACTGCAGGACCAGCGTGTCCCGCTCGTCCAGCTCCAGCAGGGCCCGAGCGATCGCCCGGGCGGACGGCCAGTCGCGCGCAGCCTTGCCGAGCGATGCGTAGACGATCAGCTCGGCAGGATCCTCGCCCACCTCGAGGACGTTCTCGAACATGCGCAACAGCCCCTCCGCCCGCCAGGTGCGGGCGCGCAGCCCGGCCCCGCGCTGGGCGCGGAAGACTGTGCCGGGACCGGCGAGGACGGGACTGGTCGCCCCAGGATTCGGGCTGGAAACGGGAGCCTCCGGTTGAAGGTGGCCGTCACGGCACGGAACGATCCGGCCGGAGGTGACGGTGTCGGGCGATGGAGCGGGCTCGGCCCTTTGGGGCCGGCTTCGATGTCAGGAGTGCGGGGTCAGCAACAGGTGCGACAGTGGGTCCGGCGACAACACATGGCCGAGCACATGCTCAGGCAACACAGGTTGCGCACGTCCCACCTCCTCGAAAGTCCATCTTTCAACCAGGGCCGCCAGCCTAGCAGACCCCTGAACCACGGGGCTGAACCACGGGGACGGTTCTCAACTCGGTCCAGCTGAACCGAGTTGAGAACCGTCCCCGCAGTTCAGTCGCCGTCGGCCTTGCGGCGCAGGTCCTTGCGGAGCTCCGGCGGCAGGGCGAACACGAGGTTCTCCTCGGTCAGGCGCTCCTCGGTTGCGGGCGGGAAACCCTGCTCCTCCAGGTAGTCGAGCACGCCCTGGACGAGCGCGTCCGGGACGGAGGCGCCGGACGTGACGCCGACCGAGTCGACGCCGACCAGCCACGCCGGGTCGATCTCGCCGGCGTTGTCGACCCGGTAGGAAGCCTTGGCGCCCGCCTCGAGCGCCACCTCGACCAGCCGCACCGAGTTGGACGAGTTCCGTGAACCGACCACGATCACCAGGTCGGAGTGCGCGGCGATCTGCTTCACGGCCGACTGCCGATTCTGGGTGGCGTAGCAGATGTCGTCGCTGGGCGGGTCGATCAGCGCGGGGAACTTCTCCCGCAGGCGGCTGACCGTCTCCCAGGTCTCGTCCACGCTCAGCGTGGTCTGGCTGAGCCAGGCGACCCTGGCGGGGTCCTCGAGTTCGACCGTGTCCACGTCATCGGGGTGCTGGACGAGGGTGATGTGCTCGGGCGCCTCGCCCGTCGTCCCCTCGACCTCCTCGTGGCCGGCGTGCCCGATCAGCAGGATCTGCGTGCCCTGCGCGGCGAACCGCTTGGCCTCGTTGTGCACCTTGGTGACCAGCGGGCACGTCGCGTCGATCGTCTTCAGCCCGCGGGCGGCCGCCTCGGCGTGGACGGCGGGCGACACCCCGTGCGCGGAGAACACCACGGTCGCGCCCGGCGGGACCTCACCCAGTTCCTCGACGAAGATCGCGCCGCGGGCCTCCAGGTCCTCCACCACGTGCCGGTTGTGGACGATCTGCTTGCGCACGTAGACCGGCGGGCCGTACACGTCCAGCGCTTTCTCCACGGTGACCACGGCCCGGTCGACCCCGGCGCAGTATCCGCGTGGCGCAGCGACCACGACTCGCTTGGTTGGCATGCCCGCCAGTCTACGTGGGCTCGTGGCACGGACCGCCTCCGCAGAAACGGGACAAAGCTGCCGCCAGCTGCGCTGGCTGCGCCTCGGGAGCGCAGAACGCGCATCGCTCGGCAGCTTTGTCCCGTTTCTGGCGAGCGCGAACCCGCGGGGCCGGCCGCGGCCCGATCCGGGGACGGTTCCTCACTCGGTCCACCCCACATCTTGTGGTGGAGGTGGACCGAGTAAGGAACCGTCCCCAGGTCGGTGGATGTCGGTGCGGGCCGCTAGCCTGCCGGTGTGCCGA
The DNA here is from genome assembly GCA_036735445.1 of Propionicimonas sp. Lineage (GTDB taxonomy): Bacteria > Actinomycetota > Actinomycetes > Propionibacteriales > Propionibacteriaceae > Propionicimonas. Next base: position 9,529 of record DAINOM010000089.1, on the reverse strand, counting down.
TGACCAGCTCTCCCGAACAGCCGCAGCCGCTGCGCGCGGTCGTGCTGGCCACGAAGGACTACGTCGAGCGGCTCGGCCCGGTCTGGGTCGAGGGCCAGCTCATCGAGATCAAGCGGCGCAGCGGGGCCACCCAGTTCCTGACCATGCGCGACCAACTGGCCGAGATCTCGGTCACGATCTCCACATCCCAGGCCGTCCTGGACGCCGCCGGGCCGATCACCGAGGGCACGGTGGTCGCGGCCTGGGTGAAGCCGACGGTGTGGACGAAGTCCGGCAGCCTCACCTTCGAGTGCCGCGAACTGCGGCCCTCCGGCGAGGGACGACTGCTGGCCGCCATCGAGCAGCGCAAGCGGATGCTCCAGGCCGAGGGGCTTTTCGATCCGGCGCGCAAGCGGCGACTGCCGTTCCTGCCGCGCCGCATCGGCCTGGTCACCGGCGCCCAGAGTGCTGCCGAGCGCGACGTCGTCGAGAACATCGGACGCCGCTGGCCCGCCGCCGTCGTCGAGATTCGGCACTCCCTCGTCCAGGGCCCGGCAGCGGTCGAGCAGCTGATCGGCGCGATCCGCTCCCTCGACGCGCACCCCGAGGTCGACGTGATCATCGTCGCCCGCGGCGGCGGCTCACTGGAGGACCTGCTGCCCTTCAGCGACGAAGCGCTGGCCCGCGCGGTGTTCGCCTGCCGGACCCCGGTGGTCAGCGCGATCGGCCACGAGACCGACACCCCCATCCTCGACCTGGTCGCGGACGTCCGCGCGTCCACCCCGACGGACGCCGCCAAGCGGGTGGTGCCCGACGCAGCCGCCGAGGCCGAAGCGGTCGCGGCCGCCCGCGTCCGGATGCGCACGGCCGTGGCGGGCCGGGTGGACACCGAGCGCCGCCGCCTGGAAGAGCTGCGTAGCCGGCCGGTGCTGCGCGACCCGTCCGCCGTGCTGACCGGGCACGCCGAACGCCTCCAGCACGCCCGGGAACGGCTCGAACGCGCCATCGACGCCCGGCTGCGCGAGGAACACCTCGGCCTGGTGCATGCCATCGAACGCGTCCGGGCCCTGTCGCCGCGCGCCACCCTGCAGCGCGGCTACGCCATTCTCACCGGCGCGGACGGCACCACGGTCGACCGGGTGGCCGCGACCCGGCCCAAGGACCGGCTCGCCGCGCGACTGGCGGACGGCCGCCTCGACCTCACTGTCACAGCGATCACGGAGGACACATGAGCACCGAACCCGAACTGGGCTACGAAGAGGCCAGGGACCAACTGGTCGAGGTGATCCGCAAGCTGGAGACCGGCAGCGTCCCGCTGTCGGAGTCGATGGCGCTGTGGGAGCGCGGCGAGAAGCTGGCCGCGATCTGCCAGACCTGGCTGGACGGCGCCAAGGCCAGGGTTGACGCCGCCCGTCCGAAGGCGGAGCAGGGCTGAACCACGCTCTGGGTGTGGGTTCCTCCACGGCGGACGGTGGAGGAACCCACACCCAGAGCGATACCCGGGTGGCAGGCGGCCGCTACCCGACGTCACCGCTGCCGGCGATGTTCACCATCCAGTCCGTGCCGAAGCGGTCCGTCAACTGGCCGAAGTAGTCACCCCACGGCGCCTTCTCCAGCGGCATGCCCACGTTGCCGCCGTCGGCGAGTCCGTCCCAGTAGCCCCGCAGCTCGTCACCCTCGGAGCCGCTGAGCGAGATGGTGACGCTGCTGCCCTGGTCGAGCGGCATGCCCGGCGGGATGTCCGAGGCCATCAGCGTGAAGCCGGACGGGGTGGTCAGCTGGCCGTGCATGACGCGGTCGGCGTCCGCGCTGCCGGCTTCGGCCATCTGGAACTCCCCGTAGGTGGAGATCGTCAGTTCACCGCCGAACACCGACCGGTAGAACTCCAGGGCGTCCCGCGCGTTTCCGGTGAAGCTGAGGTACGGGTTGAGCAGGGCCATCGCATCCTCCAGTCGTGTGGTTGTCCCGCCATTCTTGCCGGAGGCCGGCGGCCATCGACAGGGTCACCGGGCGCGTGCGCCGTGGGTAGTTCTCGCCCTCGATCCGGCTGGCTCAGCCCGGAGCCACCGATCGAGCCCGTCTCGACAGGCTCGACGAGCGATTCGGGAGGATTCGGGCTCAGCCCTTCCTGGCCGGCCGTCCCGCCCTCGGCCAGCGGCTCGCCCGGCCCGATCCCACCTCGGTGCCGCTGCGGACGTAGTTGAGGACGTCCTGGTCCTCCATGGTCAGCAAGAGGTAGCGCTGGGCGTTGGCCGCCCCCGCGAACAGCAGCTGGTCGTCGGGCTCGAGCTCCAGGTCGTCGTCCGGCAGCAGGATCCGCTCCTCACCACGCAGCAGCAACAGCAGCACCGCCCGGATCCGGTGTGCGCGGTCGTACGGGTTGGTGAGCAGATGCTTCACGGTGACCTGGTGGTTGAGCCCCAGCGTGCGCTGGACGGCCTCCGTCGAGTTCACCGCGACACTCCAGATCTCCGGGATCTGGCCACGGTTCACCCTGCCGAGGCGCAGGAAGACCTGCTTGCACCACTCGTCGTTCTGCTCGGGGATGAGGCTGAGGAACCGCGCGAGCAGCGGGGTGGTGATCAGCGCCAGGAACTCCCGCGCGACGATCCGGCTCGGCGACATCTCCAGGTCGTGCTGGAAAGCGTCGAACAGCGCCTCGTTGGAGTGCTTGTTCTGCCTGGTCACGACGAAGATGTTCGGGTTCAGGTCACGGGCGGTGATCGCGATCGCGAGGTTCTTCAGGTCGTCCGCGTTGCCGGCGACGATGCCCACGCTGCGCTCGATGCCGGCGGCGCGGAGGCTGGCCGAGTCCGCGCCGGTGCCCTGCACGTCCACGCCGGGTTCGCCGAAGTGCAGGCGGTCGATCACGCTCACCTGCAGGCCGGCGCCCTCCAGTTCCTCGCGGATCTCGTGTCCGAACCGGCCGTAGCCGCACATGATCCAGTGGCCCCGCGGCGGGCAGTGGTCCTCGGGAAGTTCGTCGCCGGGAAGCCCGGTGAGCAGTTCGCGCAGGCGGAAATGCTGCGGCGCCGACACGGCGCTGGCCAGGTGCTCCGCGAAGCGCTCGAACGGGTTGATCACCACGTCCCCGCCGAAGACGCCCAGGTCGTGGTCGGGCAGCGGGTTGCCGAGGCGGACGAGCAGCGGCACCTCGGGAGCGAGCAGCCGGACGGAGACCGCGATCGCCCGGTTGGTCTCGTCCGTCGCGGCGAGCGCGACCACGCCGCGGCAGTGCGGCGAGCGCAGGCCGGCGTCGAGGAGCGTCTGGGGCTGGCTGGCGTCCGCCGCGATCATCGGGGAGTCGGCCCGGAAGCTCTCCAGGCGCAGTTCCTGCAGCCGCTCGGCGTCGAGGTCGACGATCACGAAGCGCAGGTTGAGCCGGTCGAGGCCGTGGCAGATCAGCAGCCCGGTCTCGTCGCAGCCGCAGACGATGTAGAACGGCTCGTGCAGGTTGTGGATCCGGCGGGCGAAGCCGCTGGTGCGCATCGCGCTCTGGAAGCCGCGGTCCCGGACGAGACCGAGCATGGTCACGACGAAGTAGGACCAGCCGATCACCGACAGGTAGATGGAGATGATCATCCACAGCCTCTGCGCCGCCGAGTACGGGTGGGGCAGCTCGCCGAAGCCGATGGTGGTGCTGGTGTAGGAGATCACGTAGAAGGCGTTGAACAGTCCCATTCCGGGCGTCGGGTTGCCGTCCGCGTCCACACCGGGGACGAGGCTCAGCCCGAACACGCACACGGCGTAGATGACCACGATCAGCACGAGCGGGAACCGCATCCGCCTCAGGACGAGGTAGAAGACGTTGCTGAGCGCAGCCTGCCGTGGCTGCCGGGACGGAGTCACCGCCGGGACGTGACGGTCTCCGTGATCATCAGGATCACCGAGACCATGTTGGCCAGCAGGGCGCCACCGGACATCGACACCACCTGGACCATCGCCGCCTCGGTGAGCCCGGTCGGCGAGATCTGCGTGGCCCACACCCAGACCAGGGCGGCGATGATCAGCTCGACGTCGGCGACCAGGCTGGTGGCGAGGTGGACGGCACCGAGGTGGGTGCGGTCACCGAACTTCAACACCGTGGCGATCACGCTGACCACGATCGCCGCGGCGAACTGGTAGACGTTGTGGTGGGCCGGATTGGCCATGTCGCCCAGGAAGAACCCGAGGTTGAGCGTGGCCGCCATGGTGATGAAGAAGCCGAAGATGACTTTCTCGAAGTTCATGCCGTCTCCCCGCTGAGTTCCTGTTGCCCTCACTGTAGGCCGCACCGCGCCCGGAAGGACGCGTTCAGCGCCGGTGTGCCTGCCTGCCCTTCGTGACGCTCGCTGGCGCTCGCTCCTCAGGGAGCGGTGGGAGGGGACGCTCGCTGCTCAGGGAGCGGTGGGAGGGGTGCTCGCTCCCAGGGAGCAGTGGGTCACGCTCGCTGCCCAGGGAGCGGCTACGACGCTCTCGCGAAGCCCTCGTTGATCTTCTCGACCAGGTCCAGGCGCTGGTCGAAGGGCAGGAAGGCGCTCTTGGCCGCGTTCAGGCTGAACCGGCGCAGGTCGGTCAGGCCGTAGCCGAACGCTTCGGAGAGCAGGGCGAACTCGCGGCTGAGGGTGGTCCGGCTCATCAGGCGGTTGTCGCAGCTCACCGTGACGCGGAACTGCAGGTCGGCCAGCAGCCCGAACGGGTGCTCGCGGATCGAGGAGCAGACGCCGGTCTGCAGGTTCGAGGACGGGCACACCTCCAGCGCGATCCGCCGGTCACGGATGTAGCCGGCCAGCTCGCCCAGGGTCCCGTCCGGTCCGATGTCCTCGACCAGCCGGACGCCGTGCCCCAGCCGGGACGCACCGCACAGCTGCACGGCCTCCCAGATGGACGGCAGCCCGAACGCCTCACCGGCATGGATCGTGAACTCGAAGTTGTGCCGCTTCAGGTAGTCGAACGCCTCCGCGAACCGGCTCGGCGGGTAGCCGTCCTCGGCACCGGCGATGTCGAAGCCGCACACCGAGTCGCGCCGGTAGGCCACGGCCAGCTCCGCGATTCGCGTCGTGGGCGCGCCGTGCCGCATCGACGTGAGGATCTGCCGGGCCACGATCGGACGGCCGGCGGCCGCGCACTCCGCCATGCCGTCGGCCAGCCCGTCCCGGACCGCCTCCACGGCCTGGGCGAGGCTGAGCCCCCCGGCCAGGTGCTGCTCGGGCGCCCAGCGGGCCTCCGCGTAGATCACGCCGTCGATCGCCTGGTCCTCGACGAACTCCCGCGCCACCCGCCGCAGCTGGGCCGCGGTCTGCATCACCGCGATGGTGTGGTCGAAGGTCTCCAGGTAGCGCACCAGCGAGCCCGAGTCGGCGGCCGCGAAGAACCAGTCGGCCAGCTCGGCCGGGTCGTCGGTGGGCAGCTGGTGCCCGACGACGCGCGCCTCCTCCACGATCGTGGCCGGACGCAGCCCGCCGTCCAGGTGGTCGTGCAGGGCGATCTTCGGCAGCGCGCGGCAGACCTCGATCGGGACCGTCACGAGGCGTCCCCGGTCACGTGCGCGATGTCACCGGCGCCGAAGGCCTGCGGCAGCACGTCCGCCATGCCGAGCACGCCCTCCGGGGTGTCGACCAGCAGCTCCGCTCCGCCGTGCTCCCACAGCAGCTGGCGGCACCGTCCGCAGGGCATCAGTCGCTCACCGAGCGCGTTGGCGCAGGTGAAGGCCACCAGCCGGCCGCCACCGGTGGCGACCAGCTCCGACACCAGGCCGCACTCCGCGCAGAGCGCGACCCCGTAGGCCGCGTTCTCCACGTTGCAGCCGGTGACCACGCGGCCGTCGTCGACCAGCGCGGCCGCCCCCACCGGGAAGTGCGAGTACGGCACGTAGGCCCGGGCGGTGAGCTCCCGCGCCTTCGCGCGGAGAGCCTCCCAGTCCACCGGCATCAGGTCGCCTCACCCTTGCGGTAGACCTGCCCGTCGGCCGCCGGCATCCGCAATCGCTGCGCGGAGAACGCCAGCACCAGCAGCGTGGCGATGTACGGGGTCATGTTCGTGAACTCCGCGGGCACCTCGCTGGTCAGCGCGTACCAGGCCAGCACGCCGAGGGCGAGCAGGATCCGCCACACGCCGGTCAGCGCCTTGCCCTGGCGACGGCGGACGAGCTGCCAGATCGCCCAGCCGAGCAACAGCAGGCCGATCGGCAGGAGGTAGGCGTGGATTACGTCGCCGCGGCCGCGCAGCTGGATCGCGTCCGCGTAGCCGAACAGCATCGCACCGGCCGCCAGGCCGCCCGGACGCCAGTTGCCGAAGATCATCGCGGCGAGGCCGATGTAGCCGCGGCCACCGGTCTGCCCGTCCCGATACAGGTTGGACGCGACCAGCACCAGGAAGCCGCCCGCCAGTCCGGCGAGCCCACCGGAGACCAGCACGGCGAGGATCTTGTACCGCATCACGTTCACGCCGAGGGTCTCCGCCGCCTGCGGCGCCTCGCCGCAGGAGCGCAGCCGCAGCCCGAACGGCGTGCGCCACAGCAGCCACCAAGAGCCCACCAGCAGCACCACCGCGAGCACCGTCAGCACGTTCACGTTCGTCGTGACCGCGCGCAGGATGCCGGCCAGGTCGGCGACCAGCCACGTCCGCGACTGCTCGAGCTGCAGCAGCGTGTCGCCCAGGCCCGGCACCGAGAGGAAAGGCAGCTGGTCCAGCGGCGGCGACTGGGTGGGGCCGCCGCCGGGCAGCCCGGAGAACGTGCGGACGGCGAGGTAGGACCCCGCGCCGGCACCCAGCAGGTTCACCGCGACGCCGGAGACGATGTGGTCGACGCCGAAGATCACCGTGGCCAGCGCGTGGATCGCGCCGCCGAGGACGCCCATCAGCACCGCGCCGAGGATGCCCACCCACGGTCCGTAGTGGAACCCGAAGAAGGCGGCACCCCACGTGCCGAGGATCATCATGCCTTCCAGGCCGATGTTCACCACGCCCGACCGCTCCGACCACAGGCCGCCGAGGCCGGCCAGGGCCAGCGGCATGGCCAGCCCGATCGCCGCGGCGAGCGCGCCGGAGGAGTCGATGTCGTGGGCGCCGGTCAGCACCCGGACGGTGGCGATCACCAGCAGTGAGCCACCGATCACCGCCGGCCAGTACCAGCGGGGACGGGTGGTCGGCAGCGCGGCCTGCGGAGCGGGCGCGATCGCGGGAGCGGTGCTCATGCCGCCACCTCCTTCGCCTCGGGGCCGGGTTGCGCGGCCAGTTCGCGGGCGACGCGTCTCTGCTCCATCCGCAGCCCTGCCCGGCGGACCAGCTCGTAGGCGATCACGACGGAGAGCACGATGATGCCCTGGATGATCAGCACCAGCTTGTCGGAGACCCCGGCGCCGATCTGCAGGCCGTTGCTCAACTGGTTCAGGTAGCCCCACAGCAGTGCGGCGACGGCCATGCCGACCGGGTGGTTGCGGCCGAGCAGCGCGACCGAAAGGCCGGCGAACCCGAGGCCCGCCTGCACGGTGTCGCCGTAGGCGTAGTCCTGCCCGAACAGCAGCGGCATGCCGACCAGGCCCGCCACGGCGCCGGAGAGCACCATCGAGGTGATCACCATCCGCTTGACGTTGACGCCGCTGGCGATCGCCGCGGTCTCGGACTGGCCGGTGGCGCGCAGGTCGAACCCGAACCGGGTCTTGGTCAGCACGAACCAGAACACGATGCCCATCGCGATGGAGAGGAAGATCAGGCCGTACACCTCGCGTCCGGTGCCCAGCAGCCCCTGGAGGCTGATCCCGGGCACCCGCGAGCCTTCGGCGATCACCGCGGTGCTGGTGGCGTTGCTGCCCTCGATGTCCACCGCGGCACCCTTCAGCATGAACGCGACGAGGTAGGTGGCGATGTAGTTCAGCATGATCGTGCTGATCACCTCCGACACCCCGCGGGTGACCTTCAGGAAGCCGGCGATCGCCGCCCACACCGCGCCGGTGACCATGGCGATCAGGATCGACACGATGATGTTCAGCCAGCCGGGCAGGAAGTTCGCGCCGGCGAACACCGCCGCGGTGAAGGATGCGATCCGGTACTGCCCGTCCACACCGATGTTGAACAGGTTCATCTTGAACCCGATCGCCACCGCCACCGCGGACAGGTACAGCACGGTCGCCTCGTTCAGGATCGCCACGATCTGCCGGGGCAGCGGCGCCTTGAACAGCACCTGCCACACCGCCACCACCGGGTCACCGGCCGCGATCAGGATCAGGGTGGTCAGGAGCAGCGCCACCACGATCGCCAGCACCGGCGCCGCGAGGGCGAGGCCGAGTTTGCGCGCGTCGAACTTCATCGCAGGTCTCCTTCACCACTGTCGGCGCCGGTCATCGCGGCACCCAGTTCCTCCCGGGTGACCAGGTCGGGGTCGAACTCGCCGGACAGCCGGCCGCGCAGGATGACCCGGATCGTGTCGGAGAGGCCGACGAGCTCCTCCAGGTCGGCGGAGATCAGCAGCACGCCCATCCCCTCGCGTCTGGCCGCCTTGATCAGGTCCCAGATCGCGGCCTGCGCACCGACGTCCACGCCGCGGGTGGGGTGGGCGGCGAGCAGGACGCGCGGGGCGTGGCTCATCTCCCGGCCCACGATCAGCTTCTGCTGGTTGCCGCCGGACAGCGATCCGGCCGTGACCAGGATGGACGGGGTGCGGACGTCGAACTCGGTCACGACTCGCTCGGTGTCGGCCTTCGCGGCCTTCGCGTCGATCAGCGCACCCTTGACGTTCGGCGCCTGGGTCTGGTGGCCGAGGATCATGTTCTCCCACAGCGGGGCCTCCAGCAGCAGCCCGTGGCGGTGCCGGTCCTCGGGGATGTAGCCCACCCCGGCCTCGCGGATCTCGCGGACGCCGGCCTCGGTGATGTCCCGGTCCTCGAGCAGCACCCGTCCGGACGTGGGCCGGCGCATGCCCATCACGACCTCGACCAGCTCGGCCTGGCCGTTGCCCTCGACGCCTGCGATGCCGACGATCTCACCGGCGTGGATCGTCAGGTCGATGCCGTCGAGCAGCTTCGCATGGCCCGCCCCGGCCAGCTCGACGCCGTCGAGGCGGAGCCTGACCTGGTCGGTGACCGTGGACTCCTCGGTCTGCGGCGACGGCAGCTCCGAGCCCACCATCAGCTCGGCCAGCTTGCGGGCCGTGACCTGCTTCGGGTCGACCGCGGCCACGGTCGTGCCCCTGCGGATGACGGTGATGTCGTCGGCGACCGAGAGCACCTCGTCGAGCTTGTGGGAGATGAAGATCACCGTCAGGCCCTCGGCCTTCAGTTCGCGCAGATGGTCGAACAGCTCGGTGACCTCCTGCGGCACCAGCACGGCGGTGGGCTCGTCGAGGATCAGGATCTTCGCGCCGCGGTAGAGCACCTTGAGGATCTCGATCCGCTGACGGTCGCCCACACCGAGGTCGGCGACGAGCGCGTCCGGGTCGACCGAGAGCCCGTAGTCGCCGGAGATCTCCCGGATCCGGGCGCGGGCCGCGTCCCCGATGCCGTGCAGCTTCTCCGCGCCCAGCACCACGTTCTCCAGCACGGTGAGGTTGTCCGCCAGCATGAAGTGCTGGAAG
>DAINOM010000088.1:0-13473 GCA_036735445.1 Propionicimonas sp. | reverse complement strand
GCGTCCGGAGACCGCGCAGGGCATCTTCATCAACTTCAAGAACGTCGAGGGCACCTCCCGGATGAAGGTGCCGTTCGGCATCGGCCAGGTGGGCAAGAGCTTCCGCAACGAGATCACCCCCGGCAACTTCATCTTCCGGACCCGGGAGTTCGAGCAGATGGAGATGGAGTTCTTCGTCAAGCCGGGGACGGACGAGGAGTGGCACCAGCACTGGATCGACGCCCGCACGGACTGGTACACCGACCTGGGCCTCAGCCGCGAGAACCTGCGGCACTACGAGCATCCGGCGGAGAAGCTGTCGCACTACTCGAAGCGCACGGTCGACATCGAGTACAACTTCGGCTTCACCGGCGGGGACGGCTGGGGTGAGCTGGAGGGCATCGCGAACCGGACGGACTTCGACCTCGGCACGCACTCGGAGCACTCCGGCACCGACCTGTCGTACTTCGAGCAGGCCAGCGGCGAACGCTACCTGCCGTACGTGATCGAGCCGGCGGCCGGCCTGACCCGGTCGCTGATGGCGTTCCTCGTCGAGGCATACACCGAGGAGGAGGTGCCGACGGCCAAGGGCGGCGTGGAGACCCGGGTGTCGCTGAAGCTCGACCCGCGGCTGGCGCCGGTGAAGGTCGCGGTGCTGCCCCTGTCCCGCAACACCGACCTCTCGCCGAAGGCCCGCGACCTGGCCGCGCAGCTGCGCAGGGTGTGGAACATCGACTTCGACGACGCCCAGTCGATCGGCCGCCGCTACCGTCGCCAGGACGAGATCGGCACGCCGTACTGCGTGACCGTCGACTTCGACACCCTCGACGACAATGCCGTGACCATCCGCGAGCGGGACACCATGGCCCAGGAGCGGGTCGCCCTCGACCAGGTGCAGTCCTGGCTCGGCGCGCGCCTGCTCGGCTGCTGAATCGGCGGAAAACGGGGACAGACCCCTTTTCCACCACCAATCATCGGTGGTGGAAAAGGGGTCTGTCCCCATTTCCCGCCACTAGACCAGGGGGACGAAGCTGAACCGGTAACCGGTCACGGGCTCCCGGTGCCAGCCCTCGTGGTCGCGGTCGACCACCCACATCACGCCGGACGCGGGCACGACCATGCGGCCGCCGACGCCCAACTGCGCCTCGAGCTCGGCAGGCACCTGGCCCGCGTCCGCCGAGACCAGGATGCGGTCGAACGGGGCAGCTTCCGGGGCGCCCGGCTCGCGGGGACGCGCGGGCTCGATCCGCGCCCACGGCAGGTGGAAGCCGGTCAGGTTGCGCCGACCGAACTCCACGAGCTCGGGGACGGACTCGACGCCCACCACCGCACCCTTCGGGCCGGTCAGCTGCGCCAGCAGCGCCGTCGTCCAGCCGGAGCCACTGCCGACGTCGAGCACGGTCGCACCCTCGGGCACGTGCAGGAGCTCGAGCATGAACTGGACGGTCCACGGCTGCGAGTTCGTCGCCCCGTGGCCGATCGGCAGCGGTTCGTCGAGGGCTGCGCGGTCGCGGACGTCCTCGGGAAGGAAGCGCGCCCGCGGGATCGCGGCCAGTGCCGCCACGACGCGGCTGTGCTCGGTCATGGCCTACTCCTCCGGTTCGTTTCCCCACTCGCCCCCTTCGCGACTCCCGGTCGCTGACGGCGCTTGACGTCTAGCGCACACTGTCGGACGGCTCCCGCGCAAGGGGTGGGTAGGCTGGCGGGCCGGAAAGGTGACGCGATCCGGCCACGGAAGGGTCAGGATGTGACAGCTGTGACACCCGGGGCGACTCGAGTGACCGAATCGCGACAGGAGGTGGGAATGGTCGAGCCGCTGCGGCTGGTGGCGCCGTCGGGGGGTGCCGTCGAGGTGCCGACGCCGGTGGTGCTCGCGCCGATGGCCGGCATCACCAACGCCGCCTACCGGCAGCTCTGCCGCGAGCAGGGCGCCGGCCTGTACGTCTGCGAGATGATCACCTCCCGCGGGATCGTGGAGCGCATTCCCAAGACGTTCGACATGCTGCGGTTCGACCCGGGGGAGGCCGTCCGCTCCGTGCAGCTGTACGGTGTCGACCCGGACGTGATCGCGAAGGCCACCGAGATCCTGTGCGCGGAGTTCGGCATCCACCACGTCGACCTCAACTTCGGCTGCCCGGTGCCCAAGGTCACCCGGCGCGGCGGCGGCGGAGCGCTGCCGTGGAAGCGGGACCGGCTCGCGGCCATCCTGCGGGCCACGGTCGCCGCCGCCGACCGGTACGGCGTCCCGGTCACCATGAAGACCCGGCTGGGCATCGACCGCGACCACCTCACCTACCTGGACGCGGGCCGGATCGCCCAGGACGCCGGCTGCGCCGCGATCGCGCTGCACGCCCGCACCGTCCAGCAGGCGTACGCGGGCGAGGCGGCGTGGGAGACCATCGCCACGCTCGTCGACGCCCTGGACATCCCGGTGCTCGGCAACGGCGACATCTGGGAGGCGACCGACGCCCTACGGATGGTCGAGCAGACCGGCTGCGCGGGCGTGGTGGTCGGACGGGGCTGCCTCGGCCGGCCGTGGCTGTTCCGCGACCTGGCCGACGCCTTCGCCGGACGCGAGCGCCGCACGCTGCCGTCCCTCGGCGAGGTGGCGTCGATGGTCCGCCGGCACGCCGAGCTGATGGCCGGACTGTACGGCGAGAGGCACGGGCTGACCGACCTGCGCAAGCACATGGCCTGGTACTTCAAGGGCTTCCCGGTGGGCGGCGACCTGCGCCGGGCGCTGGCGATGGTCTCGTCCTTCGCCGAACTGGACGAGCACCTGGCCCAGCTGGATCCGTCCGTGCCGTTCCCCGAGGGCGAGCTCGGCGCACCCCGCGGCCGCCAGGGCACCCCGCGGGAACGGGTGATCCTGCCCTACGGCTGGCTCGACTCCACCGAGCTGGGGGACGAGGACATCGCCGCGGCGGAGTCGGACGCGTCCGGCGGCTAGCGGTTCTGCGGGCCGGATCCGGAAGCCAGCAGCCGGATCAGGCCGGCAGCCGCACCGCGCCCGGCGCCGAAGGTGGCGAGGTCGAAGTCCCCGGACGGATCCGGCCAGCCCAGCTCGACCACGACCGCGTCCGGGCGCTGGTGCCGGACCACCCGGACGGCCTCGGCGAGGAACGGCACGCGGCTGAGGTCACGGCCCTGGACGACCAGCGGCCGGCCGGCGTGGGCAGCCAGCGCCGATCGCAGCCCGGCCGGATCGCTCACGGTCAGGCAGGTCGCACCGGGCAGCCACCGGTCCAGCTCGGGCCGCAGGTGCTCGCCGATGCCCCACGGCGTGTGCGCGAGGGCGAGGTTGCCCGCGGAGTCCAGCCTCAGCACGACCGGCGCCGCCACCGGCCCCACCGCGGTGCGGTGCCAGAAGCGGGTCGCGTCCACCTCGGCCGGCTCGACAACCGGGGCAGGACGAGCGCGCAGCCCGTCGATCGCGGTGGCCAGGTCCGCCACGCGGCGGGCCGCGTCGAAGACCCGGGCCTCCGCCAGCCGTCCGCTGCGCACGGCGTCGGCGATGTGCGCCCTGATGGCCGCGAGCTGGTCGCCGGTGTTGCCGGAGCCGATGCACATCAGGTCGACGCCCGCTCCGAGCGCCAGCACGGCGGCCTCGGCGATCCCTCGCCCCCCGCTGGCGCCGGCCATGTCGAGGGCGTCGGACACGATGGCGCCGCCGAAGCCGAGGTCGTCCCGCAGCAGGGCCAGCACTCGCGGCGACAGCGTGGCCGGGAGGTCGGGGTCGACGGCGGGCACCAGGATGTGCGAGGTCATCACGGCCAGCACACCGGCCTCCACCGCGGCCCGGAACGGCACCAGCTCGCGCGCGGCCAGCACCTGCCGCTCGACGTCGACGACGGGCAGGTCGTGGTGGGAGTCGGCCGCGGTGTCGCCGTGGCCGGGGAAGTGCTTGGCGCAGGCGGCGACCCCGGCGCCCTGCAGGCCGCGGACGTACGCGGCCACGTGCCGGGCCACCAACTCCGGGTCGGACCCGAAGCTGCGCACGCCGATCACCGGATTGCGCGGGTTGCTGTTCACGTCGGCATCCGGGGCGAGGTTCAGGTCGATGCCGGCCGCGCGCAGCTCCGTCCCGATGCCGTGGCCGACGGCCTCGGTCGCCTCCGGCGAGTCCTGGTGGCCGAGGAAGGCCGCGGACGGGTGCAGCGAGCCACGGGCGTGGTGCAGCCGGGTGACGTCGCCGCCCTCCTCGTCCGTGGCGACCAGGGCCTCGGAACGGATCCGGTGGATGGCCGAGGTCAGCGCGTGCAGCTGCTCAGGGTCGGCGATGTTGGAGTCGAACAGGCAGACCGAGCCCAGCCCGGCCTCGAACTCGGCGGCCAGCCAGCGGGGGAGGGTCAGGCCGTCGAAGCCGGGCATGAGCGTGGCGCTGATGGCCCGAAGCAGGGTCGATTCGGTCATGGTCGGCTCCAGGTCGGTTGGTTGAGCAGGTCGAGCAGTGCCGGCAGCACACCGAGCAGGGGCCAGGTCGCGCCGACGGGCAGCCAGTGCGGCAAGCCCCACAGGGTCGTGTAGGCCACGGTACGTCCGCCCCGCCACCACCGGTTGAGGACCTCGGACGGCTCCCCGGCCATGATCGCCAGGGCGGGCGCGACGACCAGCAGGTGCGCCCAGCGGCCGTAGTCCTGGCCGATGACGTACAGCGGCAGCACCAGCAGGGCGGTCGCGACGAACCACGGCCAGTTGCGCCGCAGCCACGGCGTGGTGAGCACGGGCAGCAGCGCCAGCGGCAGCAGCCACAGGTAGGTCCAGTACAGCGGGAAGCGGGTCATCACCTCGGCGACCGCCTGGTCGAGCGGCTGGCCCAGCATGGCGATCGCGCCGGGACAGAGGTCCGGGTTGAGGCCTCTCGCGACCACCGACTCACACACCGCGTCGGCGGTGTCCACGTCCCCCCGGGCGAGGACGCTGGCGACGCCACCGGTCACTGCGAGTCCGAGGATCGTCAGCGCCGGCCAGCCACGCAGGGTGACGCGGCCGTCCGGTTCACGCAGCAGGAACAGCATGACCGGGACGGCGAACACGCTCGCCTCCCAGGAGAACATCGCCAGGCCGAACAGGGCCACCGCCGTCGCGGTGAGCGCGACCCGGACGCGCCGGTCGAGGCTGCGCCGGGCCCAGCCGAGCAGGGCGACCGCGGCGAAGCAGATGATCTCCTTGCGCCAGCCGGCCAGCACGTCCCAGCCCACGAACGGCAGGGCCGCCGGGCCGCAGGCGAGGGCGATCGCCGGCCAGGCGTAGCCGGTGCGGTGCAGAAAGCTCGCCACGTAGGCCAGCACGACGGCGTAGCACGCGAGCTGGAAGCCGGCCAGCGCCCACACCGTGGACTGTCCCGGCGGGCTGAGCGCGAACAGCAGTTCGCCGAACAGGCCGCGGCGGACGAAGCCGCCGGCGTAGTTGATCACCCAGTCGCCCACGCGATAGGTGACGCCACCGTTGGCGAGGTCGAGGACGACGTAGTTCGCGGTCCCGCGGAGGAGGGCGAGCCCGAGCACGACGTAGGCGAACACCGCCCGCCCGATCGTGCCCGGACCGCTCGCGGTCATCCCAGGACCACGACGACCTGGTGGGTGGCCCCGGTCGCGCCGAGCGGGAGCCGGGCGACGGCCCGTCCGGTCGCCTGATCCCGGACGGTGGCGAGCGGCTGTCCGTCCAGCTCGACGGACGCCACCCCGCAGCGGACGTGCGCGGGGTTCCGTACCTCAATGTCGTACGTCTGGTCGCGCCACTGCCGGGTGACGGTGAAGCCGTCCCAGTCGGCGGGAATGCAGGGGTCGACCACGAGGGAGTCGAAGTCCGGGCGGACGCCGAGGATGTGCCTGGTCGCGGCGGTGTACATCCAGCCGGCCGTGCCGGTGAGCCACGGGTTCTGCGCCTTGCCGAACCACTCGTGGTCGCGGCCGTAGAGGAACTGGGCGTAGACGTACGGCTCGGCGCCGCGGACCTCGACGGCGTCGTTGGCGTGGTAGGGCGCGAGCGCGTCGTAGTAGGCCATCGCCGCCTCGCCGCGGCCGAGCACGGTCTCGGCGATGATCGGCCACGCGTTGGGGTGGCTGAAGATCGCGCCGTTCTCCTTGACGCCCGGGTAGACCCGGGTGACGTAGCCGATCGTGTCGTCCACCTGGGTGTAGCTCGGCCAGCACAGATGGGTGCCGTACTCGCTGGCCAGGTGGGTGCGGACGGCGTCCATCGCGCTCGTGGCCCGCTCGACGGGAGCCGCGCCGGAGATCACCGCCCACGGCATGTGCTCGAGGAAGATCCGGCCCTCGCGGTTCTCGGCCGAGCCGATCTTCACGCCGTCCCTGGTGTAGCCGCGCAGGTACCACGCCCCGTCCCACAGCTCCCGGTTGACGGCTTCGGTGACCTTGGCCGAGATCGCGTCAAGTCGCTCCTTCTCGCCGCCCCAGCCGAGGTGGCCGGCCGCGTCGGCCAGGGCGTTGGCCGCCCAGACGTGCAGGAAGCTGACCAGCGCGGTCTGTCCGCCGCCGAGGTTGAGGCAGTCGTTCCAGTCCGCGCGGAGACCCTTGGCGATGCCGTTGTCGCCGACCTGCTCGGCGGTGAACTCGATCGCCCGGCGCAGGTGCTCGTACACCGTCGCCGGGGCGGGGTCGAACCGCTCGGCGGCCTCGCCGATCACCTCGGCCCGCTCAGCGGGACTCAGGTCGGAGTCCGCGAACGGGACCACCTGCTGCAGGAAGTCCAGGTCACCGGTCTCCTTCAGGTACTCCAGCACCGAGGGCACCAGCCACAGGTGGTCGTCCGAGCACGCGTCGGCCAGGCCGTGGACGAGGTCGGACGCCTTCCCGGGCACGACCGTGGGCAGCTTCACCCCGACCGGGATGTCGTCGCGCCGGTTCTCAGCGAACAGCAGCGGGTCGAACAGGTGCAGCCCGTAGCCCCACGACATCTGGCCGTGCAGCAGCTCCTCGATCCGCTGGCGGACCTTGCCGGGGTTGGTGTGGACGACGCTCATGATGTCCTGGGCGGTGTCGCGGTAGCCGAGCCCGACCCGTCCGCCGACCTCGACGAAGGACGCGAACCGCGACCACACCACGCAGGTCTCCGCCTGCAGCAGCGTCCAGGTGTTCAGCAGAGTGTTCATCGCCGCGGACGGGGTCTGCACGGCGAGGACGGAGCGCTTGCGCTGCCAGTAGGCGGCGAGGTCGGCGATGGCGGCGTCCACCGCCGCCGGATCGGCGTAGGTCGCCCGCAGCCGGGCGCCCACCTCGCGCCGGCCGTAACCCAGGACGTAGGCCAGCCGGACGGTCTCGCCCGGAGCCAGCGTCACCCGGTGGTGCAGCGCCCCGCAGTGGTTGCCCGTGGTCGCCTGCGAGCCCGAGCACTCACCGCGCTCGACGGCCAGCGGGTTGGTCTCGGTGCGGTAGGCGCCGAGGAAGTCGTCGCGCAGGGTGTCGAAGCCCACCGGATCGGCCGTCGCGGTGAAGTAGTGGTACGTCCAGGGCTCGTAGTAGAAGTCGTACTCGACCACGCCGTCCGCGTAGTCGGCGCCGGAGGCGTACAGCGACATCTGGAAGTTCTCGTTGTCGATCTGGACCGAGTGGAACGAGAACTCGACGTAGCCGAACAGCGACAGCGTCCGCGGGTTGTCGGTGGTGTTGGTGACCGTGACGTCCCACACCTCGGCGTCCTCGCCGAGCGGGACGAACACCCGCTGGCTCGCCTCGATCCCGCGGTAGCTGGACTCGAACACCGAGTACGACAACCCGTGCCGGGTGCGGTAGGACGCCTCGTCCAGACTCTTCCCGACCGGCTGCCAGGAGGCGGACCAGTAGTCGCCGTCCGCGTCGTCGCGCAGGTAGAGGTAGTGGCCCGGACGGTCGAGCGGCACGCCGTTGGGGCGGAACCGGGTGACCCGGCCCTGCTGGCTGGAGCGGTAGAAGCTGTAGCCGCCGGCGTTCTGGTTGATCACCGTGCACCAGTCCTCGACGCCGAGGTAGTTGATCCAGGACGCGGGCACGTCCACCCGGTCGATCACGTACTCCAGGCGGTCGTCGTCGAAGTGGCCGTAGCGCATGTGGTGCGGACTCCTTTGGCTCGGTGGACTTGGGGACGGTTCCTTACTCGGTCCAGCTCGGTGGGTGGACCGAGTAAGGAACCGTCCCCAGGTTCGGGGGTCAGGCTGAGGCGAAGGACTCCAGCCAGGCGATCAACTGGTCGGCCTTCTCCGGCGTTTCCGCCTCGACGAACATCCGCAGCACCGGCTCGGTGCCGGAGAAGCGCAGCAACGCCCAGGCGCCGCCCTCGAGGTGGAGCTTGATGCCGTCGTAGGCGTCGATCCGGCACACCCGGTAGCCCGCCACCTCGGACGGGGCCGCCGAGGCCATCCGCCGCGGCAGCTCCACCCGCATGTCGGGGGTGGCCGGGACGCCGTGCTCGACCTGGTACAGCCGGCCGGTGATCGCGTACACCGTGTCCAGCAGCTCGCCGAGGGTCTTCCCGGTGCGGGCCAGCATCTCCACCACCAGGGCGCAGGCGAAGACCCCGTCCTTGCCCTTGATGTGGCCGCGGACGGTGAGGCCGCCGGAGCTCTCGCCGCCGAGCACGGCGTCGATCGCGTCCATGCCGGCGGTGATGTGCTTGAAGCCCACCGGCACCTCCCGATGCTCCTCGCCGAAGGCCTCGGCGAGCCGGTCGAGAAGATGGGTGGTGGCGAGGTTCCGGACGACGCCGCCCCGCTCGCCGCGCACCTCGTGCAGGTACCAGTAGATGAGCAGCAGCAGGTCGTCGGTCGAGATGTAGCGGCCCTGCTCGTCGATGATCGCGATCCGGTCGGCGTCCCCGTCCGTGGCCATGCCGAGGTCGACCCGCCGTCCGCTGTTGCGGACGATGTCGATCAGCGTCGACAGGCGTTCGGGATCCGGCGCGGGGGAGCGGCCGCCGAACAGCGGGTTGTGCCGTTCGTGGATGAACTCGGCCCGCACGCGGGCGTCGGAGAGGATCGTGCCGAGGGTGAGCTGGGACGTGCCGTACATGGCGTCCACCACCACCCGCAGCCCGGCCTCGCGGATCACGTTGACGTCGACAATCCGTTCGATCGCGTCGATGTAGGGGATGGTCAGGTCGTCCTCGGTGACCAGTCCCACCGAGGACGCCAGGTCGAGGCCGATCGAGACCACGTCCGCCTGGCTGAACGAGTTGGCCTCGGCGGTCAGGGCGTCGGTCTCGTCCTCCAGCGGCAGCGACCCGTCGGCGCGGAACACCTTCAGCCCGTTCCACTGCGGCGGGTTGTGCGAGGCGGTGAAGATCAGGCTGTAGGCGGTGCCCAGGTACGGCGCGGCGAACGTGACCAGCGGCGTCGGCACGTCCTCGACCAGGAGGCGCACCCCGATCCCGTTGCCGGCGAAGACCTCGGCGGCGGCCACCACCGACTCCCGGGAAAGGAACCGCCGGTCGCCGCCGATGACGACCCCCATCCGCTCCCGGCCGGTGCGGGTGACCTCGTTGGCGATCGCCTGGCAGAGCCGCCGGACGTTGTGGATGGTGAACCCCTCGCCGATCAGCGCCCGCCAGCCGCCGGTGCCGAAGGCGATCTCGCCCGTCTCGATGGCGTGCTGCGGCGCGAACAGCCGCTTCAGCACGATGTCGGCGGCCGCGCGGAGCTCGGCGTCGGTGTTGATGCCCTGCACCTCGTCGGGGTCCACGATCGCGTAGGACGCCAGCTGCCGCCCCTGGGCGATCAGCCGCTCGGCAAGCTCGGTCAGCCGGTGCTCGCCGGTGGCCGCCATCGCGTCCAGTTCGGGGACGAGGATCGCGTTGTCCGCGACGTAGGCGCCGACGTTGACCTCGGTGATCCGCTGGGTGGCCTCGGACAGGTCAGTGGCCTCGACGATCTCGGTGATCCGGCCGTCCGCGTCCCGTTCGATCCGGCCGTAATCGTGGCCGTCGGCCAGCACGGCGGTGAGCAGCGAGAACTGCGCGTCCTTCAGCCGGTGCCGCCAGAGCAGGCCCCGCAGCGACGCGGCCCGCAGCAGTGGGGTGTCGCCGTAGACGACCAGCACGTCCCCGTCGAAACCGGCCAGCTGGAACCTGGCGCACCGGACGGCGTCCCCGGTGCCGGCCTGGACGGTCTGGACGACGTAGTTCCAGCTCTCGCCGAGGTGCTCGCGGACGGCCGTGTCGTGCTCGGCCACCACGATGACCACGTCCTGGGCGGGGACGACGGCGGTCACGGTGGCCAGCGTCTGCTCGATCACGGTCGGGCCGGCGAGCGGACGCAGCAGCAGGTTCCGGGTGGCCTCGTCGTGGCCGGCGGCCAGCACCACCGCCTTCACCGGACGGGAACTCGCGGGGATCGCCATCTCAGCCTTCCAGGGCGGCGCCGACGGCGGCGGGCCGGGCGCGGAGCTTCTTCTTGCGGCCGACGACGGCCGCGCCGATCGCGGCGACCGGGGTGGCGGTGGGCAGCTCGACCAGCCGGCCGTCCACCGCCAGCCCGGCGAGGAAGCCGGACACCGCGGCGCGGCGCCGGAGCTCTTCCTCGACCAGCGGACGCAGCCACCCGGCGGTCCGCAGCACCCCGCCGCCGAGCACGACGACCGCGGGGTCGTAGGTGATCACGACGAGCGTGAGCGTCGTGGTGAGCGCGTCGATGACCCTCGCACGCTCCGCGGCCGCTGCCGGACGGGGGTCCCCGCCGAGGCCGGCGAGGTCCAGGCCGAGCGACACCAGCCGCCGGGTCAGGTAGTTCCCCCCCAGCACCGTCTCCAGGCAGCCGCGCTGGCCACAGGTGCACAGTTCGCCGGCGGGGTCGATCGCGAGGTGACCGATCTCCCCGGCGCCGTTGCGGGCTCCGCGGACCAGCCGTCCGTTGCTGACCACCGCCGCGGCCAGCCCGGTGCCGAGGTTGACGTAGGCGAGGTCGCGCTGGGTCTCGGCCAGGGCCAGGCCGGCCCCGAGCGCGGTCGCCTTGACATCGTTCTCCACCCGCACGTCGGCGCAGAAGTCCCGGGAGAGCAGGGCGGCGAGGTCGGTCCGGGTGATCCCCAGGTTGACCGCGGTCTCCACCACCCCGGACGTGTGGTCCACGACACCGGGAATGCCCAGTCCGACCGAGGTGAACGATGCGGGGGTGGTGCCCAGGTCGTCGGCCAGCGCGCCGGCCACGGCGAGGACGGTGCGCCGGATGCCCGCCTCGGACGGCTCGGTCGGCAGCACGCGTTCGGCGAGGACGCGATCGGCGTCGTCCAGCACGAGGCCGTGGGACTTCGTCCCGCCGATGTCGACGCCGAGGCTCAGGGCGTGCCCGTCGCGGGTCCGGGGGGTCACCGCTCAGCCCTTCACGGCGCCGGCGACCAGGCCGGAGGTGAGCCGGCCCTGGACGAACAGGAAGAAGATGATCACCGGGACGGCGACGAGCGTCGATGCCGCCATCACCTGACCCCAGTCGGTCGCGCGGTTGGCGCTGGCCTGCACGAAGCCGCGCAGCCACAGCGGCAGGGTGCGGAACTCCTCCTTCTGCAGGATCACCAGGGCGACCGTGAACTCGTTCCAGGCCTGCAGGAAGGCGTAGACACCGGACGCGACCAGGCCCGGCGCGAGCAGGGGGAACGTGATCCGGAAGAACGCCTGGCTGCGGGACAGCCCGTCCACCATGGCGGCCTCCTCCAGTTCGATCGGCACGCCGGCGACGAACCCGCGCAGCATCCAGATCGTGAAGGGCACCACCGCCGCGATGTAGAGGATCGAGACGCCGATCACCGAGTTCAGCAGGTTCAGCGAGCCCATCAGCTTGTACTGGGCGATGAACAGGCCCTCGGCGGGAAGCATCTGGATGAACAGCACGGCGAGCACGAAGGACGCGCGGCCGCGGAACCGGAAGCGGCTGATCGCCAGCGCGGCGAGGAACGCGAACAGCAGGCAGAACGCGACGGTGGTCAGCGTGATCGCGACACTCATTCCCAGGGCCGGCCAGAAGGTGCCCTGGGCGAAGATCGCGGCGAAGTTCTGCAGCGAGCCGCCGTAGGGCAGGAAGCGCGGGGTGGTCGAGGTGAGCACGGCGTTGGGGAGCAGCGAGGAGTTCAGCATCCAGTAAACCGGGAAGGCCCAGACCACGGAGACGAGGATGGCCACGGCGGTGGTGGCCGCCCGGCCGGGGCGGAACCGGCGGCGGGTGCCCCTTCGTGACACCCGCTGGTCCCTCGCGGGCTCCTCAGGGACCGTTCGAACCGTGGTGGTCACGAGTCCTCCTTCATCAGGTGAAGCACGTAGAAGAAGCTCAGGGCGACGGTGAGCACCAGGACGAAGACCGACAGCGCGGAAGCCATCGCGAAGTCGGACGCGCCGACGCCCAGCCGGTAGATGTAGGTGCCGAGCAGGTCGGTCTCGGCCAGGGGCGCGCCGGCGTCCTGCAGCATCCGGATCTGGGCGAACACCCGCAGGTCCCAGATCACCTGCAGCAGGGTGACGATCATCAGGACCGGGCGGATCATCGGCAGGATGATCGCGAAGAACCGCTGCCGGGGTGTGGCGCCGTCGATCTGGGCGGCCTCCAGCACCTCGTCCGAGATCTGGGTGAGGCCGGCATACACCGAGAAGGCCACGAACGGCACCGACATCCAGACCACGACGACGGTGGCGACGAAGTAGAAGCTCAGCGGCTGCTCGAGCCAGTTGTGGTTGGTGAAGTCCAGGCGAACAGCCAGATCCACACGGTCATGGACGCGATCACCGGCATCGCCCACGCCAGCAGCATGGCGATCTGCAGGACCAGCCTGGTTCCCTTGCCGACCGCGTTCATCAGCAGCGCGACCAGCACGCCGATCAGGACGGTGACGGCGGCGTTGACCAGGCAGAACGCGATCGAACGCCCGACGACCGCCCAGGTCTGCGGGTCGGAGAACAGCTCGGCGTAGTTGGCGAGGCCGACGAACTCCGGCGGCTTGCCGAATTGCTGGGCCAGGCCGAACTTCTGCATGGACGTGATGAACTGCCACACCACGGGATAGCCGAGCGCCACCAGCAGGACGACGACGGCCGGGATCAGCAGCAGGTACGGCGCCACCGGGGTTCGGCGCCGGCGGAGCGGGACCGGCCCGTCCGGCGTGACCTGCGTCCGGGCAGGCGAGGACAACGCAGTCACAGCACAAGCCTCTCAGGTGATGGGTTCGGAGGTGGTCAGCTGGCCCCTCACACACCCGAGTTGTCAGAGTCTCAGCCGGCTATGGCGGGCAGAGACTCTGACAACTCGGGGACGGGGTGACTACTTGCCGTTCAGCATCGGCGTCAGGACGCCGTCGTACTCGGCGGCGAGGGCGGTGATGTCCCCACCCTTGGCGACCTTGGCGAAGAACTCCTCGAGCTTGCCGGACGCCTCGATCGTGGCCCAGCCCGGCGCGGCCGGGGTGAGCTTCGAGTTGGACGCCGACTCCACCAGGGCCTTGGCGAACTGGTCGTCACCCATGCTGGACACGTAGTCGGAGTTGGCCGGGCCGAGGCCGTTCTTGCCGAGCATCTGCTGGTACT
>DAINOM010000087.1:0-13486 GCA_036735445.1 Propionicimonas sp. | reverse complement strand
GGCGACGACAGAGTTGGTGGTGCCGAGGTCGATGCCGACTGCTCGTGCCATTGTGTGCTACCTCCGGTTGAGTCTTGGACGGAGTTGAGCTTAGCACGCTCAACTTCCGTGATTGAGTTCACCAGACTCAACTGTGGGAAGGCTGGGGGTATTCCCTGAGATCTCCCAGCATCGCCTTCGTCAGCTGCACGATCACGGGGAACGAGTGCCACAGCTGGTGGCCCAGTCCGTCCACGGTGATCGTGGGGCCGGGGACGCCGCGTTCGGTCAGCAGGGCGTCCAGTCGCTCGTAGTCGGTCCGGCGGCAGAGCGAGCTCTTCGAGCCGCGGACGAGCGCGCAGCGGGCCAGGTCGACCCCGTCCAGGCCCTGGACGAGCCCGCGCGTGGACAGCACCTGCCCGATCGCGACCAGGTCGACCGGCGAATAGCGGACGGACGGCTCCCGCCGCTGCGACCGGCGGGCCGCCATCACCCAGTCGTGGCCCTTGTTGGTGGCCAGCACCGTCGGCATCCGGCCCCAGTCGGCGAGGTTGTGCGCCTGCAGGGCCGCGATGTTGCGCTCGGTGATCGCCACCGGCTCGACGAGGTTGAGGCCCTCGATCGGCCCCCATTCGGCCAGCGCCGGCAGCGCCGACACCGCCAGCGAGCAGCCCGTGGAGTAGCCGAGCACCTGCAGGTACTCGGTGCAGCGGACGTCCCCCACCTCGAGCGCCTCGACGGTGTAGGCGAGGTTGAGCTCGGTCCAGGCGTCGATCCGGCCGCGCAGCAGCTCCTTGCGCACGGCCTTCGGGATGCCGTCGCCGAACCGGCTCATCCCCGGGATCTCCGTGACCACGACCGCGAGCGACGTCGCGTCCGCCAGATATGCGCACTTGGCGATCTCCCACGGGCCCAGCGTGGTGTTGAAACCGGGGAAGTAGACCAGGACCCCGGCCGGCTCCGGCGGGGTGGCGATCAGCGCGTCCAGCGGGGCCAGGCCGGACGGCCGCAACGTGTGCTGCCGCACCTGGATCGCCGGTCGTGCGCGCACGGCACGGTGGTCGACGGAGATCGTCACCTGCGACCGCATGCTGTCCACCACACCTCGGATGTTACCGATTCGCGGCGACACCGGCGGTGGGCGCAGAATGACCGCCATGCGCGCAGTTGTGTTCGACATGGACGGGACCCTGACCGACACCGAACACATCTGGGACGTGGTGCGGCGCGGCCTCGCCGAGGCGGAAGGGCTGCCGTGGCCCGGGGACGCCAGCCGGGCGATGATGGGCATGTCCACGCAGGAATGGTCCGCCTACCTCAGCGACGTGGTGGGGCTGGCCGGCACCGCGGAGGACGCCGCGCAGCGCACGATCGACGGCATGCTCGCCCACTACGCGTCCGGCATCGAACTGCTGCCGGGCGCGATCGAGGCCGTCCGGCGGATGGTCGGGCGCGGGCCGGTCGGGTTGGCGAGTTCGTCCCCGCGGGTGCTGATCGACGCCGCCGTCCACGCCATGGGGCTGGACGGGGTGTTCGGCACCACGCTGAGCACCGAGGAGCTGGGCGCAGGCAAGCCGGCCCCGGACGTGTACCTGGAGGTCTGCCGGCGGCTCGGCGTGGAGCCGGGACGGGCGGTCGCGGTCGAGGACGCCCAGAACGGCATCCTCTCCGCCCATGCGGCGGGCCTGGCCGTCGTGGCGATCCCGCCGCACTTCAACCCGCCGCCGCCGGAGGTCCTCGCGCTCGCCGACGTGGTGCTCGACTCGCTCGACGAGCTGACCACCGAGCTGGTCGACGGACTCGACGGGTCCGCGCGATGAGCGTCGTCGACGACACGCTGCGGCGCATCCTGCTGGCCATGTCTCGCAGCGCCCGGGTGAAGGCGCTGGCCGTCCGGGTGCCGATGACCGCGTCCGTGGTGGCCCGGTTCGTGCCCGGCGAAACGGTCGCGGACTGCCTCGCGGCCGTCCGCTCGCTCGCCGCGGACGGGTTGTGCGCGAGCATCGACTTCCTCGGCGAGGACACCACGACCGTCGCACAGGCGGCAGCCGTCCGCGACGCCTACCTGCACCTGCTGTCCCGGCTGGCCGCGGAAGGCCTCACCGCGTCCGCGGAGGTGTCGGTCAAGCTGACCGCGCTGGGGCTGGGACTGCCCGGCGGCCGGGAGATCGCGCTGGAACACGCACGGGCGGTCTGCGCCGCCGCCGCGGAGGTGGGCACGACGGTCACCGTGGACATGGAGGACCACACCACGACCGACACGACACTGGGCATCCTCGCCGAGCTGCGCCGGGACTTCCCCGACACCGGCGGCGTGCTGCAGGCCTACCTGCACCGGACGCTGGCCGACAGCGCGGTGCTCGCCGGGGAGGGGTCCCGGATCCGGCTGTGCAAGGGCGCCTACGCCGAGCCCGCCGAGGTGGCCCACCAGCGCCGCGAGGAGGTGTCGGCCGGCTACGTCGCGTGCGCCCGGACGCTGCTGGACGGCGACGGCTACCCGATGCTGGCCACCCACGACCCGGAGATGATCGCGGCCGTCGGCGAGCTGGCCCGCCAGGCCGGCCGCGAGCCCGGCAGCTATGAGTACCAGCTGCTGTACGGCATCCGCTCGGACGAACAGCGCCGCCTGGCCGCCGCCGGGGAGACCGTCCGCGTCTATGTCCCGTTCGGCACCGACTGGTGGGGCTACTTCGTCCGCCGCCTCGCCGAGCGCCCGGCGAACCTGCTGTTCTTCCTCCGCGCCCTGGTCAGCCGCTGACCTGCTGCTTCCCGTGCGGATCGAGGTGGTTCAGGGTGGCCACCACCTGCTCGTAGTCGCCTCGCGCCTCGCCGTAGCGCAGGAACTTCACCCGCTCGACCTGCACCTCGCGGACGTCCGGGTCCCGTTCGAGGATCTGGATCACCTCGTCGGCGAAGTCGTCCACCGGCATGGCGAACGGACTCTTCGACTGGCCCGGCAGGAGCTCGGTCGCCACGGACGGCGGCTCCAGCTCCACCACCTTCACCGGGGTGTCGGCCAGCTGTAGCCGCAGCGACTCACTCAGCAGGTGGACGCCGGCCTTGCTGGCGTTGTAGCTGGGCGTGGCGGCGAGCGGGGCGAAGGCCAGCCCGGAGGAGACCGTCATGATCGTGGCGTCGGACCGGGACTCCAGTTGCTGGATGAACGCCGCGATCAGCCGGACGGTGCCCAGCAGGTTGGTGGTGATGACCGTCTCGGCCGACGCGAGGAAGCCGTCCGGCGTGTGCCAGTCCTCCACGCGCATGATGCCGGCCATCGTGACCAGCACGTTGAGGTCGGGGTGACGCGCGATCACCTCGCGCGCCGCCTCGGCGATGCTGTCCGGGTCGGTGGTGTCGATCCGCACGGCGTCCAGGGTCGGGTGCTCGGCGACGATCCGCTCGAGCTCGCTGGCTCGCCGTCCGCCGATGACGACCGTGTTGCCCCGATCGGCCAGCCGGGTGGCGAGGGCCAGTCCCAGGCCGCCGGTGCCACCGGGGATGAAGATGGTGTTTCCGCTGATCTGCATGCTCCCAGCGTCCCCCGGCCGGGGCCGCGGACGAAGGCACCGTCGAGCCTGGGATCGCGGATCCCTGTCTCCGGACGCCACGACGGCGGATGATGGACGCCGTGGACAGACCAGCCCTCGCCGCGTTCCTGCGGCGGCACCGCGAGAGCCTCCGCCCGTCCGACGTGGGCCTGCCGGCCGGCGCGCGCCGGCGCACGAGTGGCCTGCGTCGGGAGGAGGTCGCCCTGCTGGCGGCGATGTCCGCCGACTACTACGCCCGGCTGGAGCAGGGCCGCGGTCCGCAGCCGAGCCCGCAGCTGCTGGCGTCGCTGGCGCGGGCGCTGCGGCTCAGCGACCACGAGCGCGACTATCTCTACCGGGTCGCCGGCCACCCCGCTCCCGACCGGACGAACGCGCTTCCGCACGTCGCTCCGGCGCTGTTGCGAGTGCTCGACCGGCTTGAGGACACCCCCGCGCTGGTGATCTCCGGCATCGGCGAGACGCTCGTCGCCAATCAACTCGCCGTCGCGCTGCTGGGCGACCACAGCTCCCTCACCGGGCTGGAGCGGACCGAGGCGTACCGCTGGTTCACCAGGCCTGATACCGAACGCCTCCGCTATCCGGAGGAGGACCGGGCACGGCACAGCCGGGCCCTCGTGGCCAACCTCCGCTCGGAGGCCGGTGCCGCGGGCCCGGCGTCACGGGCAGCGGAACTGGTGCGGGAGCTGCAGCGGCGCAGCGCGGAGTTCGCCGAACTGTGGGAGCGACAGGAGGTCGCCCGCCGGTTCGAGGACCACAAGGTGCTCGTGCACCCCCAGCTGGGTCCGCTCGAACTCGACTGCCAGGTGCTCTACACCGAGGACCGGTCCCAGGCACTGCTCGTCCTCACCGCCCCGCCCCGGTCCGAGGCCGCCGACAAGCTGCAGCTGCTCAGGGTGCTGGGGACGGAGGAGTTCGCGGCTCCCTGACCCTGCGGTTCAGGCTGCGGCCGCCCGGTCCAGGCCGGCACGCAGGTCTGCGACGAGGTCGGACGCGTCCTCGACGCCCAGGCTGAGTCGGAGCATGCCGTCGGTGATCCCGGCGGTCGCGCGGACGTCGGCCGGCATCGACGCGTGCGTCATGGTCGCCGGGTGGGAAACCAGGGACTCCACCCCGCCGAGGCTCTCGGCCAGGCAGAAGTAGTCCAGTCCCTCCACCAGCGCGCGGACGGCCGCCCCGCTGCCGACGTCGAAGGTGACGATGGCGCCGAACCCGTCCATCTGCCGGACGGCGAGCTCGTGCTGCGGGTGGTTGGCCAGTCCCGGGTAGTGGACGGCCCGCACAGCGGGGTGCGAGGTCAGCAGTTCGACCACCGCCGCGGCGTTCGCCTGCGCGGCGGCCATCCGCAGGTGCAGCGTGCGCAGCCCCCGCAGCGCGAGGTAGGCGTCGAAGGCGCTGCCGGTGACCCCCAGGGTGTTCGCCCACCAGGCGAGTTCCTCCACCCGTTCGGCGGACGCGGCGACGATCGCCCCCGCGACCACGTCGCTGTGGCCGTTCAGGTACTTGGTGGCCGAGTGCACGACCACGTCCGCGCCCAGCTCGAGCGGACGCTGCACGACCGGGCTGGCGAAGGTGTTGTCGGCGACCACCAGCGCGCCGGCGGCATGGGCGACCTCGCTCACCGCGGCGATGTCGGTGACGCGCAGCAGCGGATTGGACGGCGTCTCCAGCCAGACCAGGTCGGCGCCGGCGATCTCGTCCAGCGCACGCTCGTCGGAGAAGTCGGTCAGCCGCAGCTGCAGCCGTCCGGTGCGCGCGAGTGCGTCGAACAGCCGCCACGAGCCGCCGTAGGCGTCGAACGGCGCCAACAGCGTGCCGCCGGGCGGCAGGAGTGCCAGCACCGTTGCCGTGATCGCGGCCATGCCGGAGGCGGTGACCACGCCCCCGGCGCCGCCCTCCAGCCCGGCGATCACGTCCGCGAGCACCGACCGGGTGGGGTTGCCGGCCCGGCTGTAGTCGTACGCGCCCGGCTGGTCGAACGCGGGGAAGGCGTAGGTGGTCGACATGAACACCGGCGGTACCACTGCGCCGTGGACGGGGTCGGTGTTGATCCCCGTCCGGACTGCCCTGGTTCGCGGGTGCTGCTCGGTCATAGCGGCAGACCTTACCAAGCCGCAGTTGCCGTACGGTGCGGCTCTGGTGCTGGCCGTGCGGCTGGGGGTAGCGTCCCGACCATGAAGATCGAGGACATCATCCGCTCCAAAGGCGCAGAGGTGGTCACCATCGCGCCCGGCGCCACCGTGGCTGAGCTGCTCGACCTGCTCGCCAAGTACAACATCGGCGCGGTCGTGGTGAGCGAGGACGGGGCGGCGATCGCCGGCATCGTCAGCGAACGGGACGTCGTCCGGCACCTGGCGTCCGAGGGCGCGGGCGTGCTCGGCCAGCCGGTCTCGACCATCATGACCGTCGAGGTGAAGACCTGCGGCGACCAGGACAGCCTCGAGTCCACGGCACACACCATGACCTACGGGCGGTTCCGCCACCTCCCCGTGGTGAAGGACGGCAAGCTGGCCGCCATCATCTCGATCGGCGACGTGGTCAAGCACCGCATCGACCAGCTGACCGACGAGCGCAACCACCTGCTTGAGTACCTCCACACCTGACCCGGTGGCTGAGCCGGCCCCCGCGGAGGCGGCGCTGGTCGCCGCCGGCCTGGAGTACCGCGTGGTCCGGCACCGTCCGGCCCGCTCGCTGGCGGAGGCCGCCGCGCTGCGCGGGATCAGCCCGGCCGACATCATCAAGACGCTGGTGGTCCGCAGGGCCGCGAACGACTTCCTGTTCGTCCTCGTGCCGGGCGACCGGGAGATCGCGTGGCCGAAGCTGCGCACCCACCTCGGCGTGAGCCGGCTGTCGATGCCGGACGCGGCCACCGCGTTCGAGGCCACCGGCTACGAGCGCGGCACCATCACCCCGTTCGGCTCCCGGACGGCCTGGCCGGTAATCGCCGACGCCACCATCGCGGGCCGGACGATCTCCCTCGGTGCCGGCGAGCACGGCGCCACCGTCCTGCTGGACGCCGATGCCGCCGTCGCCGCCCTCGGCGCGGACCTGGCCGACATCTCCGACCCCGCCTGAACCGCCGGTGGCGGAAAAGGGGTCTGTCCCCATTCCCCGCCAGTGGTGGGGAATGGGGACAGACCCCTTTTCCGCCAGTGTCACCGGGGCGCGGCATGCTGGAGGCATGACCCACCACCAGATCGTCCCGCCGTACCTGCTGCGGCACCTCGCCGAGAGCGCCGTGCCCATCGCCGACCTCGCGCGGCACACCCTCGTCGTCGACTCCCGCAAGCGCGAGGCCCGCGCCGCCGGCACCACGCGGACGGTCCTCGCGGCCAGGACGGCCACACCGACGTCCGGACCGTCCCGGGAGGTGTTCGACGCCGGCAACACCGAGAACCTGCCCGGACGGTCGGTGCGCGCGGAGGGCGCTCCCGCTACGGGCGACGCGGCAGCGGACGAGGCCTACGACGGCTTCGGCGCCACCTGGACGCTGTTCGACGAGGTCTACGGCCGCAACTCGATCGACGGTGAGGGCATGCGGCTGCTGGGCACCGTCCACTACGGCGAGGGCTACCAGAACGCCTTCTGGAACGGCGAACGCATGGTGTTCGGCGACGGGGACGGGGAGATCTTCGGCCGGTTCACCGCCAGCCTCGACGTGATCGGGCACGAACTCACCCACGGCGTCACCGAGCACACGGCGAACCTCACCTACCGCGACCAGTCCGGGGCGCTGAACGAGTCGGTGTCCGACGTCTTCGGCGTGCTGGTCGCCCAGCACGCCGCCGGCCAGACCGCCGGGGAGGCCGACTGGTTGATCGGCGCCGACCTGCTGCTGCCCGGCGTGGCGGGCACGGCGTTGCGCAACATGCTGCATCCCGGGACGGCCTACGACGACCCGCGCCTGGGCAAGGACCCGCAGCCCGACCACATGAGCGGCTACGTCCACACCCGCGAGGACAACGGCGGGGTGCACTACAACTCCGGCATCCCGAACCGCGCGTTCGCCCTTGCCGCGACGGCGATCGGCGGGCCCGCCTGGGAGCGTGCCGGACAGGTCTGGTTCGACGTGCTCACGGGGTCGGCGATCACGCCCGGCTGCGATTTCGCCACATTCGCGGAACTGACCGTGGCCGCCGCCGTCGCCCGATTCGGCGAGGGCTCCGAGACGGAGGCGATCCGCTCCGCCTGGCAGCAGGTGGGCGTGGGGGCGGACGCCGGGGAGCCTCCCGTGGCCGACGGCGAACAGCTCGACCCGGGCGCTGCGCTCCTGCTGCGCAGGACCGGCGGGTTCGCCGGGATCCCACGCGAGCGTCGCACCACCTTGGCCGACCTGCCCGATCCCGACCGGCGCGCCTGGCAGAGCCTGCTCGCCGGCGAGGAACTCCCCCGGCTGGCCGCGGCGAACCGGCCCATGCCGGACGCCTTCTGCTACGGCGTGGTCTGCCGCGCCGCCGCCGTGGACGTCGAGGTCGCCGAGCCCGACCTGCCCAGCCACCTCCGCGCCCTCTTCGAACGCACCCTGAGCGGGAGGTGATGCCGCCGCTGGCAGGTCCCGCTCCCTGAAAGCGCTCGTGGGGAACGAGCGAGCGCGTCACGAAGGGCGCCCCACCCCCACTCCGCTCCCTGAGGAGCGCTCGTGAGGAACGAGCGAGCGCGTCACGAAGGGCGCCGATCCAGCAGGACCACCCCTCCGTGCCCCGCTGCGGGACGGCCCGACCGACCGGGATCCCACTCGTTAGCCTTGCGCCGTGCCCACCCGTCCGACCTTGCGTCCTGCGCTGATGATGGTCGCGGCGGCGGTCCTGTTCGGCACCGCCGGGACGGCCCAGGCGTTCGCCCCCGCGGAGGCGAACCCGCTCAGCGTGGGCGCCGTCCGCCAGGCCATCGGCGGCAGCATCCTCGGACTGCTCGGTGTGCTGTGGTGGCTGCGCCGGCACCGCCTGCGCGCTCCCCGGTGGACGAGCAACGTCGGCTGGGTGGTCCTCGGCGGCGCCTGCGTGATGGCGTTCCAGGCCACGTTCTTCTTCGGCACCCGTGGCAACGGCGTGGCCGTCGGCACGGTGATCGCCCTCGGTTCGAGCCCGCTCTTCGCCGGGCTGTTCGACTGGTGGCGCGGCCACCGGCCGACCCGGCGGTGGCTGGTCGCGACCGCACTGGCCGTGGCCGGCATCGTGCTGCTCTCCGGCGTGCTGGGCACGTCCGCGGCGTTGCAGCCGCTTCCCGTCCTCGCGTCGCTCGTCGCCGGCGCCGCCTATGCCGGCTACGCGGTGGCTGCGGCGAGCCTCGTCCAGCGCGGCGTGGCGGCACTGCCGGCGACCGCCGCGGTGATCGGCACCAGCGGCCTGATCGGAGCCGCCATCCTGCCGTTCACGGACAACTCCTGGGTCGCCCAGCCCCGCGGACTCGCGGTCGCCCTGTGGCTGGGAGCGGTGAGCGTGGTGTTCTCCTACCTGCTGATGGGCTCGGCGCTGCGCCACCTGTCCGCGTCCACGGCGATCACCCTCGGCCTCGCCGAGCCGACCACGGCCGCACTGCTCGGAGTGCTCGTGCTGGGCGAGACGCTGGCTCCGCTGCAACTCGGTGGGGTCCTGCTGGTGCTGGGCGGTGTGGTGGTCGCGGGAACAGGGCGGACGCCGCTCGGCGTTGAGCCAGCAGGCTGAACCCGATCCGAGAGCGAGTGAGATGCCGAGTTTCGCGACCACCCTGTTCCTCGACGGCAACAACGTCGGTATCGAGGTGCCCGAGGACGTCGTCGAGTCGTTCGACGCCGACAAACGGGTGCCGGTCATCGTCACCATCGCCGGCTATAGCTACCCCTCCACGATCGCCGTGATGGGCGGGCGCTACCTGATCGCGCTCGCCAGGGAGCATCGTGTGGCCGCGGGGGTCGCCGGCGGCGAGACCCACGAGGTGTCGCTCGTCCACGACACGTCGCCGCGGATCACGCCTGTCCCGGACGACCTCGCCGAGGCCCTGGCCGCGGCTGGGCTCCGGGAGCGGTTCGATGCGTTGGCGCCGTCCCACCGCAAGGAGCACGTCCGCTCGGTCACGGACGCCAAGACCGAGGCCACCCGCCAGCGCCGAATCGCCAAGGTGGTCGAAGCGCTGAGTTGATCCGTGACTCGCCGGCCTTCGTGACGCGTCCCCGGGTCGCTCCTCACCGGGCACTCCTCAGGGAGCGGTTGATCGACCACCCCACCCGTCATCCCGGCGAATGCCGGGATCCCTGCACTTGGCTGGCGACCCGGCCGACGGGGATCCCGGGTCAAGCCCGGGATGACACAAGGAGGCCGGGATGACACAAGGAAGCCGCGATGGCGAGGAAGGGGCGGGACGACGCAAAGGAGGCCCGGCGGCCCTTCGTGACGCGTCCCGGTTCGTCCCTCACCGGGAAGCTCCTCAGGGAGCGGTTGATCGACCACCCGCCCGTCATCCCGGCGAATGCCGGGATCCCTGCACCGGCCTGGCGACCCGGCCGACGGGGATCCCGGGTCAAGCCCGGGATGACACAAGGAGGCCGGGATGACACAAGGAAGCCGCGATGGCGAGGAAGGGGCGGGACGACGCAAAGGAGGCCCGGCGGCCCTTCGTGACGCGTCCCGGGTCGTCCCTCACCGGGAAGCTCCTCAGGGAACGGTTGATGGAGCCCGGGACGACCCGTCCGCCTCAGTTGTCGGTGGACTCGCCGATCAGCGGGGGCTCGCTCGACCAGGGGAACGAGATCCAGTCCGCCGTCCGCTTCCACACGTAGTCGCACTTCACGACCGACTGGGGCTTCTCGTACAGGACGGCCGTGCGGGTCTCGGCGACGTGCGCGGCACAGAAGTCCCGGACCATCCGCAGCGTCTCGCCTGTGTCGGCGACGTCGTCGACGATCAGGGCCTTCTTCGCGGACAGGTCGACCGCGGCCGGGACCGGCGGCAGCAGCACCGGCAGGGGCAGGCGGGTGTCCACGCCGGTGTAGAACTCGACGTTGATGATGTGCAGGTTCTTGATGCCCATCGCGTAGCTCATGGCCCCGGCCGGGAGCATCCCGCCACGGGTGATCGACAGGATCAGGTCCGGACGGAAGCCGGAGTCGACCACCTGCTGGGCGAGTTGCCGGGCCGCCGTGCCGAACGTTTCCCAGGTGAGTACTTCGCGGACCGGTTCGCTCATGCGCCCATCCTTCCAGACGGCGAACACTCGCGGCGTCCCCCGATGACCGGGTTCAATGGGACGCATGCTGGCTGTGGTCCTCACCGTGCACGGACGGGTCCAGGGCGTCGGCTTCCGCTGGTGGGCGATGGGCGAGGCGCGCTACCTCGGCCTGTCCGGCTACGCCGAGAACCTGCCGGACGGCTCGGTCGAGATCCGCGCGCAGGGCGACGACGAGGCCGTCGGGAAGATGATCCGGCTGGTCCTGGAGAACCCCACCACCACGGGACGGCCCGGCCGGGTCGACGACCACGACATCCGCTGGACGGACGTGGTCCCCGGCGCGAAGGCCTTCGGCTACCGCTGAGCGGGCAGGCCGCCGGCCAGCGCGACCAGCAGCGGCACCAGGCTCAGCCCGAGCAGCACGACGTTCAGCCACAGGTGGTCGCGCAGCACCGCGATGAACTCCCGGATCACCGCGCTGGGCCAGTAGTAGCGGGCGGTCGGCGCCCCGACGGCGTAGCCGGCCAGCCCGTTCCGGCGCATCAGCAGCGCCGCCCGGAACGCGTGGAAGTCGCTGGTCACCACGGCGATCGGGCCATGGATCTCGCGCTCGGCCAGCAGCGTCGCGGTGTTGGCGAGGTTCTCGTCGGTGTTGCGGGAGCGGTCCTCGCGCAGCACCCGGTCGGCCGGCAGCCCGTCCTCGACGAGGAAATCGGCCATCGCCTCGGCCTCGGCGACCGGTTCGTCCGGGCCACGGCCGCCGGAGGTGACCATCGCCCGCGGCGGCGTCCCCCGCGCTGTGAGCCGGTCGAACACCGTCCGGCCCTTCCGCAGCCGGGATGCGAGCAGCGGCGGCACCGCCCCGTCGATCAGCCCGGAGCCCAGCACCACCACCGCGGCCACCGGCCCACCCGAGCGGGCCATCAGCGCCGGATAGAGGCTCCCGTAGAGCAGGAACGCGGTGAAGGCGAACGCCAGGTAGCCGGCCGGCAGTCCGGCCAGCGCCAGCCACAGGAAGGCCGGCAGCGAGTTCGAGGCCACCACCGCGACCACCAGGATCGTGTAGGCCAGCAGCGCCAGCCCCAGGCCCAGGGACAGCAGGTGCGACAGTCCCCGTCCCTCCCGCCGCACCAGCGTGAGCCCCGTGGCGATCAGGAAGCCCGCGAACCCGACGACCATCGCCAGCCCGAGCAGCACCACGGCCAGCAGGACGATCGCCCCGGCGGTCTCGTTCCACTGGGAGACCGCGCCGGACAACTCGAACACCAGCCCGAGCACCGCCCAGGCGAGGCCGAACAGCAGGTACAGCCCGGTGCGCACCTTCCGCGGATCCCGCCAGAAGCTGAGCAGGAACGCCACGAACGGCAGGAACAGGCTGACCGGCACCATCCGCGGCTCAGTCCCCGACAGTGGTGTCGTTGAACGGCATGAACGGCGCCACCGCGGGGAACACCCAGGTGAACAGGACGGCGACCACGGCCAGCACCAGCAGGGCGGCCTGGACCACCTTCACCGCCTTCGGGCCGGGCAGCACCCGCCACACCCATCCGTAGAAGGACATCAGGCCGCCACCTCCAGCACCTCGGCCGGCACGCCCTGGGCGTGCGGGTAGCTCGCGTCGAGCCGCGCATGCGCGATGTAG
Organism: Propionicimonas sp.; assembly: GCA_036735445.1. GTDB lineage: Bacteria > Actinomycetota > Actinomycetes > Propionibacteriales > Propionibacteriaceae > Propionicimonas. The sequence goes on along the minus strand of DAINOM010000087.1, from coordinate 1,177 downwards.
CGCTCACGTGCGCTGAACTCGGGGTGGCAGCTGGTCATGGTCAGCGTGGCGTCGGTGGCCTCCGCGTCCGGCTCGTTGGGCACCGGCAGCAGCACGGATGTCTGGGTGGGCGGGACGATCTCGTGGCCGCTCACCCGGTACACGAACCAGGTGTCCTTCGTCTCCACCAGCACCACGTCGCCCTTGCGGAGTTCGGCGATGCGGTTGAACGGCTTGCCGTAGGTCGTGCGGTGGCCGGCCATCGCGAAGTTGCCGACCTCGCCCGGCAGCGCGGTGTGCTCGTAGTGCCCGATGCCGCGCTGCAGCACCTCGCGCGTGGTGCCCTCGTACAGCGGACGGGCGAACGCCTGGCCGAACCGGGGTATCCGGACGATCGCGAACGCGTCCCCCAGCTTGGCGTGCCTGGGCTGCACCCACTGCGGACCCTCGGGGTCCTGCGTCATCGTGGCCACCACCTGGGCGGCGTCGGCGTCTGAGACCACGTCCGTCCACCACAACTGCCAGCCCACGAACAGCACCAGCACCACGCCGAGGGTCACCAGCAGCTCTCCGAGCAGGCCGGCGATGCCACGGACGACGCGCATCCAGCCCCCTGTTCGGCCACATCCCCCCGGCGCCCTGCCGGCCCGGCCAAGGTTACCCGCCCCTCCCCCCACCGACTTGTCAGACTCTGCGCGCGCCAGAGCCGGGTGAGATTCTGACAAGTCGGCCACGGTGGGCGGATCATAGGGTTTACACAGGAAGCTGCCAGCAGTTCCTCACCCGGCACTGAGAGAGTCGAAGCATGGCCATCACTGCACGAAGCGGACTCCAAGCACTCACCCGCCCGGACGGCACGGCGATCCGGGTCCTCACCGTCGACGACGAGACCAGCCTCACCGAGCTGCTCAGCATGGCGCTGCGCTATGAGGGCTGGGAGGTCGCCACCGCCGGCTCCGGGCTGGAGGCGGTGAAGCGGGCGCGGGAGCTGCGGCCGGACGCCATCGTCCTGGACATGATGCTGCCCGACTTCGACGGCCTTGAGGTGATGCGCCGCGTCCGGGCCGAGCAGCCCGACGTCCCGGTGATCTTCCTCACCGCGAAGGACGCGCTCGACGACCGGATCGGCGGCCTCACCGCCGGCGGCGACGACTACGTGACCAAGCCGTTCAGCCTGGAGGAACTGGTGGCCCGGCTG
>DAINOM010000086.1:0-13749 GCA_036735445.1 Propionicimonas sp. | reverse complement strand
TGCACGCCGAGCGGGTGGACGGCTACGACCCGCTCGCCGTCGCGGACGCGATCCGGCGCAAGAAGGAGTTGCTGCTCGCCGGCCGCGGCCCCGTCCTGCTGGACACCATCACCTATCGGATCTCCGGCCATTCCCCGTCCGATGCCTCCAGCTACCGCAGCCGCGAGGAGATCGAGGCCTGGGAGGCCGTGGACTCGATCACGTCCTTCGCCGACCTGCTGGTGGCCGAGAACGCGATCACCTCCTCCGGCGTGGACGAGCTGCACGGACGGATCGTCGAGCGGCTCACCAGGGTGCTGGCGCTGGCGTCCAACGACGAGCTCGAGCGGGTGGACGCGACCTACATCGAGTCGAAGATGCTCTCCAACGGCCACGTGGAGGCCTTCGGTGAGGGTGCGCCGGAGCTGATCGAGCCGCTGGCCGAGAACGCCCGGGTGAAGGCGATCGCGAAGAAGGTGCGCAAGACCACCGACGCGGATGGCAAGCCGGTCTCCAAGGTGCGGATGTACCAGTTCCGCGACGGCCTGTTCGAGGCCATGGCGCACCGGTACGCGATCGACCCGACCCTCTGCGCGTGGGGCGAGGAGAACCGCGACTGGGGTGGCGCGTTCGCCGTCTACCGCGGGCTGACCGAACTGCTGCCGTACCGGCGGCTGTTCAACTCACCGATCTCGGAGGCCGCGATCGTCGGCGCCGGCGTGGGCTACGCGCTGTCCGGCGGACGGGCGGTGGTCGAGCTGATGTACTGCGACTTCCTCGGCCGCGCCGGCGACGAGGTGTTCAACCAGATGGCCAAGTGGCAGTCGATGTCCGCCGGCCTGTTGACCATGCCGCTGGTGCTGCGGGTGTCCGTCGGCAACAAGTACGGCGCCCAGCACTCCCAGGACTGGGCGGCGCTGGTCGCGCACATCCCGGGTCTGAAGGTGTACTTCCCGGCCGCCCCGACCGACGCCAAGGGCATGCTGAACCTCGCTCTGGCCGGAACCGACCCGGTGGTGTTCTTGGAGTCCCAGCTGCTCTACGACGTGGGCGAGCAGTTCGAGGCGGACGGCGTCCCGGAGGGCTACTACGAGACGCCCGAGGGCCAGCCGGTGGTTCGTCGTGAGGGCACCGACCTCACGATCGCCACGCTCGGCGCGACCCTGTACCGGGCGCTGGAGGCGGCCGAGGTGCTGCAGGAGAAGTACGGCATCTCGGCCGAGGTGATCGACCTGCGCTTCGTGGCTCCGCTCGACTACACGAGGGTGGTCGAGTCCGTGAAGAAGACCGGACGGCTGGTGCTCGCCTCGGACGCGGTCACCCGCGGCTCGTTCCTGCAGACCGTCGCCACCGACATCCAGAACCTCGCCTTCGACGCCCTGGACGCCCCGGTCGTCGTGGTCGGCGCCCGCAACCACATCACGCCCGCCCCGGAACTGGAGGACCTGTTCTTCCCGCAGCCGGAGTGGATCGTGGACGCCGTCCACGAGCGCATCCTGCCGCTGCCCGGCCACGTCCCGACGTCCAACTGGACGGACGGCGAACTCGTCCGCCGCACCCGCCTCGGCGTCTGAACAACCGGGGACAGGTCCCATTCCCGTTCACCCGAGTGAACGGGAATGGGACCTGTCCCCGGCTGTGCTGCGTCAGGGCACCGGCTGGGGCGAGCGCTGGGGACGTCCGCTCCTGAACCGGTCGCCGAGCAGGGCCGGCAGCGGGTGCTCGGTGAGCAGGCCGATCTCCTGGAACTCGTTGGAGAGCCCGAACTCGATCCGTCGCCCGTCGGTGAGGACCAGGGTCAGTTTGGTCGGCAGCAGCTGCAGGTGGGCGGAGGCGACCGCCTCCTCGGCGATCCACTCGTTCGCCGGGTCGGCCCGGAGCTCGACGATGCGCCGGGCGAGCTCCTCGACCCGCAGGCGCTGGTTGTGCTTCGTGTGCGCACCGCCGAGCGAACTCCAGTACGAGACCCGCACCGGCACCAGCAGCAGGCCGTCCGAGCAGACCAGCAGGTCCCGGATCTGCTTGCGGGGCTTCTTCACGATGGTCAGGGTCAGTGCGCCGAGCACGACCGACGACGGCTCGTCCACGGGCAGGCTCGACGGGTCCACGACCAGATCCACCCGGCCGCCGAGCGTGGCCAGCCGTTCGGCGAGCGTCCCCGTGGCCGCCTCCGCGGCCAGCGTCGTGGTGTCGATCGGCGATCCCGAGGCATCGCGGAGCACCAGCTCGTCCTCGTCGTCGAGCGCCCCGTGCACTCCCGGCGTCCGGGCGAGCACCCCGCGCGTCACGATCCGGGCGGCCTCGGCAGCGACGTCCGGCGCCTGCGCGGGGTCGTCGGTGAGGTGGGCGCCGAGCGCGGCCGGATCATCGTGCACGGCCTGCAGCAGGGCGGCGGGGGTAGCGGCCGGCAGCGCGCCCTCGTCGTGCAGCGCGAGCAGCAGCCGGTCCAGCCGCTCCGGCAGGGCCTGGGCCACGGCGCGGGCCACGACATCGTCCCAGGTGCTCAGGGGCCAGGGCCTGGTCAGCAGCTCGCCCTCGAGTGCGGCGATCCCGGCCGGGCCACCGCCGAGAAGCGCGGTGGCGGGCCGGTCGTCCGCGGGGAGGGCGGACGCCGGGAGCGCCTCGAAGGCGGCGATCCGGGCGGCCGTCGGCGGATGCGAGTCGTCCCAGCCGAGCTGCTCGGCGGCGATCCGCGCGTCGGTCGCCCGCCGGACCTCCTCGTCGTGGACGCGGAGCGTGCGGGCGACGGCCTCGTGGAGCGGCGCCCTCGCCCCGGCGGCGTCGAACATGGGCACGCGATGCTCGAGGACGAAGTCCCATCCGACCTCGACGCTGGTCACCTTGCGCAGCGCCGCCGCCGCGACCGCCGGACCGGCCGCCTCCGCGGAGAACCGGTCGGCGCGGAGCTCGACGTCCCGGCTGCTGGCTGCGGACGCGAACACCACGACGCGGTAGTAGAGGGCGAAGAACCACTTGATGAAGACCCCGGCGTTGTCGCGGGCGGCCACGATGAACCGGCGGGCGCGGAGGGTGCGGGCGGCCAGGCGGGTGTCGCCGCCGGCGAAGTGGCCGAGCTCGTGGGCGAGCACCGATCGCAGTTCGCCGACGGTCATCCCGGCCAGCAGGGGCAGGCCCAGCACGAGTTCGCGGCGCGGCCCGATCTGGTAGACCCCGGCGTTCACCTCGGGGGTCAGCACGATCCGCTCCGGTGGGGTGGTGTGCACGACATCAGCCAGCTGGTCGAGCGTCCGCCACAGCTCCGGATGCCCGGATCTCGTGAGTTCCGGGCCTTCCGCCGGCTGCGGCCTTGCCCGAACAGCTTCACGGACGGCAGCGACGATGCCGATCACGAGCGGCACCAGCAGGAGCTGGCCCAGCCCCCGTCCGGCGACCGAGCTCTGCATCCCCACCAGGACCACCACCAGGAGCAGCCCGACCACCAGAGCGAGGACGACGAACGGGAACAGCATCAGGACGCACACCGCGAGGGCGGCGCGAAAGTTGTGCATGACGGCAGTATCGCGTGACGGCGATCAGTGCGTGGCCGTCGCGGGAAAAGAGTTCGACCGGCTGCGGCAGGCGCACCAGCGGCGCGGGTAGTGACTAGGTTGGAGCCGTTCGATGAAGGAGAGCAGATGACTGACCTGAGTGGCAAGACCGTGGCATTCCTGTTGAAGCGGGGCGTCGAGCAGCCGGAACTCACCGAGCCGTGGGCGACCGTCGCGAGCGCGGGCGGCAAGCCCGTGCTGGTGAGCGAGGAGCACGGCACGATCACCGCGCTGATCGGCGACTGGGACCGTGGCGACGACTTCACCGTGGACGTCACCCTCGACGAGGCCGACCCCGCCGACTACGACGCGCTCGTGCTGCCCGGCGGCACGCTGAACTCGGACAAGATCCGCACCAACCCCAAGGCGATCGCGTTCGTCAAGGCGTTCTTCGACGCCGGGAAGCCGGTCGCGTCGATCTGCCACGGGCCGTGGATCCTGATCGAGGCGGGCGTCGTGAAGGGCCGCACGATCACGTCCACCACGCGGATCTCCACCGACCTGAAGAACGCCGGTGCGAACTGGGTCGACCAGGAGGTGGTGGTCGACGGCAACCTGATCACCAGCCGCAGCCCCCGGGACCTGCCGGCCTTCGACGCAGCCCTCCTCGACGCGGTCGCCAGGGGCTAGCGCACGGATGTCGGCAGGCTGCGCCACACGTTCAGTGCGGCGCGGTGCCAGCTCCCGGGCAGGAGGCCGCGCAGCAGGTGGTCGCCGCGGCGCGCGAGCGAGAGCAGGACGGGCTGCCACCGGCCGGCGTCGCGGGGGGCGTCGGCGGGGTCACGGGCGATGGACGGCAGGCCGCGCCGGAGCTCCCGGACGGCGACCCGTCCGCTGAGGTAGCGATCGGCGGCGACCGTCCGGCTCGGGCGGCGGGCCGGGTCGACGTCCACCAGGTCCTCGACCCGGGCCACGATCCGGGCCGTCGGACGCAGGTCGCCGCCGACGAACACGTCATCGAGCCAGGCCGGATTGGCCTGCGGGATCCGGTCATCGATCACGTCCGCGAAGCTCGCCACCAGGCCGGACTCCACCAGCACCTGGTTCCCGTGCTTCTCGTGGATGCCGAGGTCCGCGACGAACACGGTGCGCACACCGGCGCCGATCGCTTCCAGCCCGGCGGTGGAGGAGACGGTCAGCACCAGGTCGGTCGTCGGCAGCAGGGTGGTCACGCTGTCGTAGACCACCGCGAAGTTCGCCGGCGCCGGGCCGAGCCGGCGCAGCACGGTCTCCGGGTGGTCCTGCATGACGTGGAAGGTGCCCTCCTCGGGACGGTGCCGCGGCTTGAGCAGCACCCGCCGGTCCGGATGGGCGTGGGCGTAGTCGAGCAGGCGCTGGTAGACGTACGCGCGATCCCAACGATCCTTCGGGACGGTGGGCTGGTCGGCGAACAGGACGGTACGGATCGGACCGGTGGCCGCCGGTTCCGGGCGTGCGGGCAGCAACGGCAGCCCGCTGAGCAGCAGGTTGTCCGGCGGAATGCCCAGCCACCGTCCGGTGTCGGTGAACGCGCGGAGGTTGTCCGCCGAGTTCACCGCGACCACGTCCGCCCCGGCCCGGTCCAGGTAGCCCGCGACCAGCTTCTCGATGATGATGCCCACCCAGCCGGCGACGACGACCGGCTCCCGGCCCGCCGGGTCGTCACGACGAAGCACGGCCAGCTCGTCGGTGAACCTGGCCACCAGGGTGCCCTGCAGCGCGAGGACGACGCAGTCGGCCAGTCGGGCCCGCGCCAGCAGCGCTCGCCACGGGACGCGCTGGACGTCGTCGAGCCCGGCCGCGGCCAGCTGGTCCGTGGACAGCGCACTGCGCGTATCCGCCGGCACGACCACCGAGCACCGCCACCCCCGGGCCTCGAACTCGCCGGCCAGGCTCATCGCCCACTTCAACTGCGAGTCGAACGCCACCACCATCAGCGCGTGCCGGGCCAACTGGTTCTCCGTTCCGGTTCGGTCTGCGTCCCGGGTGACGGACGCAGCTGCAGCCGCACCCTAGGCCGGCCGGGTGAACGGCCGGTGACGACCGACCGACGCGGCGGCGACGCCGCCTCTCGCGGAGTTGGAGCCCCCCACCACGCAGAGTGGCCAGGGTCGGCCGTCATCGACGACCAACCCTGGCCACTCCGGGCTCCGGGACGCGCTGAGCCGCGGCGCCCCCGCCGGCGCTCAGCTCTTGATCGTGAAGGATGCCGTCCGGCTACCGGTCACCACACCGGGACCGGTCAGGTCGAACACCTTCGACGTGGAGCCCTTCTTGAGCCGGTGGGTCAGCTGTCCGACCACGAGGTCGCTGGTCGGATGCTCGTCGAGTGCCGCGACCAACTCGTCGAAGTCCTCGTAGGGGTCCTCCCCGGTTGCCCAGTCGTCGCACTCCTCGCTGTCCTCGTCACACGGGTCCGACAACTCGGTGAGCGCCGTCACCTCGAACGAGCCGCTCTTGCGTGCCTTGGACGACAGCTTCACGCTCAACGGGTCGCCGAAGACGGTCCCGCTCGACTTGCCGTTCTTCTTCACCGTGTACTGCGGACGCAGGGAGTAGGTGCTGCCGGCCTTGAGCTTGCTGCCGGAGAGCGTCGTCCAGGCGCCGGTCTTGCCCTTCACCTGCACGCCCGACACCTTGTAGGACAGTGAGTCGCTGCTGACCAGCTTGACGGTGGCATGGATGCCGGCGATCGCGACGTCCTCGTACGGGTTCTCGGTGATCTCGTAGACGTCGTTCGCCGCCTCGCTGCCGAGGATGTCGGGGAACATGTACCGCGCGGACACGATCTGCGAGTTCGTCAGGCTGCCGGTGGTGTTGTCGGCGCGCCGGTAGTCGATCGTCCAGGTGACCTCGGCGGTCCCGGACCCGTACTGGTCGAGCTGTTCGTAGGTGGCCTGGCCGATCAGGTACGCCGCGGCCGAGGCGGCGGCGCTCTGGTAGGACACGTTGCCGGAGTAGCTGGCGACCTGGTTGCCGGACGGATTCTGGATGTCCACCGTCACCGGGAACGCGGCGATGTCGCCGACGGTGCCCCGGATGCCGACCAGGCGGTCCTGGTCGATCATGCCGACCGGTGCGCCGAGCTGGGAGTGCTGCTTGTACGAGCCGACCATTCCGGTGCCGTCGGGGACGATCAGCGCGGTCGACACGTTCGCCATCATCAGCGTGGTCTTGCCCTCGCCGAACATCGGGTGGCCGAACGCCCACACCGTGGCGCCGGGGCCGTCGCCGCAGACGGCGGTCACGGTGCCGATCGCACCACCGAACAGGTCGCCGTCGCCGTAGAGGGCGGCGATGCTGCCCCCGGCCACCAGCGGCTGGGGGACCGCGTTGGCCGAGCTGACACCGGCGGGCAGGAACGTGCCGCTGCGCAGGAAGGACGATGCCGCGGCCGAGCGCGGGGTACGGGCGAGCGTGCGGTTCACGAACGCGTTGGACTTCGTGCCGGCCACGCCGGCGACGTTCACCGTGCGCACCGGGGTGAGGGCGCGTCCCACCAGGGTGTCGCCGGCGGCCTTGATGCCGGCCGATGACGTCTTCAGGTTGCCCTTGGTGACCTTCACCTTCGCCGTGGTGGTGAGGCCGGTCGTGCCGATGTTCTTCATGTACTCGGCCGGGGTGACGCCCGCGACCGGCAGGTTGTCGTAGTTGAGGCTGTACGCGACGGCGCCGATCAGCTTGCCGTCCGTCGTGTAGACCGGCGACCCGGACATGCCCGCCCAGATGCCCGCGGGCTTCAGGCCGCTGGTGCCGTCGATGACCGGACTGCTGAGCTTGAACAGCAGCATGTCCCTGTCCTTGCCCAGCGCGTCGTCGATGAAGCCGATGTAGCTGCCGCTGAACGGGTCCGGGGTGGTGCCCTTGGTGACGGACAGGCCCGTCACGGCCGTGTCGGGCGCGAACGCCTCGACCTCGGCGACCGTGGCGTAGGGCTGGCTGCCGTCCGGGCAGAAGCCCGCGTCCGCGGCGTGCGCGGGGGTGCTGCCTGCGGTGAGGCCGACGCCGAGCGCGGCCGCGGCCAGCACGGCGACCAGCCGGTGCCGGCGGTGCGTCGCGGGCAGTTCTCGGGAACTGGCGATGCTGTGGGTCATGCGTCCACCTTCCTGTGGCCGGGTGAGGGGTGATCCCCGCCCGACAATGCCAGTGGTCAGCGGGGTGTGCAGGACGGTGGGACGATCTCGTACACTTCCGGCCCGGATGTTTACCCGGCGCTCAGGGCGCGTTCAGGTGTACGGGTCGCCACGGGACAGACGTACATCGATCCGTCCCTGGACGGTCTCGACGGGCTCGACCAGCGATATCCGGGCGGGTCAGGCGCGGGAGCGGCTGATCTCGTCGCATCGCACCCGCTTGCGGGGTGCTCGAGAAGAGATCAGGCGCGGGAGCGGCTGATCTCGTACAGGGCGATGGCGGCCGCGACGGAGGCGTTGAGCGACTCCACGTCCGAGGTGATCGGGATGTTCACCAGTACGTCGCAGTTGTCCCGGACGAGGCGGGCCAGGCCCTCACCCTCCGAGCCGACCACGAGGAGCACCGGCCCGTCGATGCCGGGGAAGCCGGCGACGTCGGTCTCGACACCTCCGGCGAGGCCGACGACGGTGAACCCGGCGTCCGCGTAGGCCTTGAGCGTGCGGTTGAGGTTCGTCACCCGGGCCACCGGGACGCGCGCCGCGGCGCCGGCCGATGTCTTCCAGGCCGCAGCGGTCACCTGCGCGGAGCGGCGCTCGGGGATGATCACGCCGTGCGCGCCGAACGCGGCCGCACTGCGGATGATCGCGCCCAGATTGCGCGGGTCGGTGATCGAGTCGCAGGCGATGACGAGGCCGGGCGTGGGGGAGTCCAGTGCGTCGGCGAGCACGTCCTCGGCGTCCGCGTACTCGAAGGCGGGCAGTTGCAGCGCCACGCCCTGGTGGACGCCGCCACCGGTGAGCCGGTCCAACTCGGCGCGGGTCGCCTGCAGCAGCGGAATGCCGTGCTCGGCGGCGAACTTGAGGATGTCGCGCAGCCGGTCGTCCCGCTCGACACCCTCCGCCACGTAGGCGCGGCGGACCGGCAACCCGGCCTGCAGCGCCTCGAACACCGGGTTGCGGCCGATCACCCAGTCGGCACCGGCCGTCGCGGTGCCGCTGCGTGCCGCCGGACGGCCCTGGCGTCCGCTCTTCGGCTTGCCGGTGGTTTTGCCCGGCTCATCGGGTCCGCGTCTGCGATAGGCCTTGTGGTAGGGCCGGTCCTCGGCCTTCGGGGTCGGGCCCTTGCCCTCCAGACCCCGGCGGACGCGTCCGCCCGACCCGGCCGGCGTGCTCTTGCCCTTCTTGCGGACGGCGCCCTTGCGCTGGCTGTTCCCCGGCATGCCGCTCCTACTTCTCCAGGGCCCAGCGCGGGCCGTTCGGGGTGTCCTCGACCTTCAGGCCGATGGCGGCCAGCTGGTCGCGGATCGCGTCCGCTGCCGGCCAGTCCTTGCGGGCGCGGGCCTGCTGCCGCTGCTCGAGCAGGGCCGCGACCAGACCGTCCACGACCGGCGTCAGGTCGTCGCCGGCCTGCGTGTCCGCCCACTCCGGTGCGCCGGGGTCGAGCCCGAGGACGCCGAGCATCGCCCGCACCGCCTTGAGGGCCTTCACCGCGCCCTCGGTGTTGCCCGCCTCGAGGGCGACGTTCCCCTCCTTGATCGTGCCGAACAGGACGGCCATCGCCCCCGGGGTGCCCAGGTCGTCGTCCATCGCGGCGGCGAACGCGGCGGGCACCGGCGGCCCTTCGTGGCGCCCGCTCCCGGACTCCTCAGGGACCGTGAGGGTGCCGGCACGCTGCAGGAACGAGTCGATCCGGGCCAGCTGGGCGGCGGCCTCGGCCAGCGAGGCGTCGGAGAGTTCGATCGCCGAGCGGTAGTGGGGTCCGGCGAGATAGAGCCGGACGGCCCGTCCGCCGTAGGCCTCGACGGCGCTGAGCACGTCCGCGGTGTTGCCCAGGGACTTGCTCATCTTCTCGCCCGCGAGCGTGACCCAGGCGTTGTGCATCCAGTAGGACGCGAACGGCCGCCCGGCCGCCCGGGACTGGGCCACCTCGTTCTCGTGGTGCGGGAAGCGCAGGTCGAGGCCGCCGCCGTGGATGTCGAAGGCGTCGCCGAGGTACTTGCCGGCCATCGCCGAGCACTCCAGGTGCCAGCCGGGCCGGCCGCGTCCCCACGGCGTCTCCCAGGCGGCGGTCTCGGGGTCACCGGGCTTGTGGCCCTTCCAGAGCGCGAAGTCGCGGGGGTCGCGCTTGCCGCGCGGGTCCGCGTCCTCGGCGGGCTCCATCTCGTCCACCTTCATGCCGGACAGCCAGCCGTAGGTGGGCCACGACTTCACGTCGAAGTAGACGTCACCAGAGCCGTCCGCCGCGGCGTAGGCGTGACCGCGCTCGATCAGCGTCCGGATCAGGTCGATCATCTCGGGGATGTGCCCGGTGGCCCGCGGCTCGTAGGTGGGCGGACGGACGCCCAGCGCCCGGAACGCGGAGTGGAAGACGCCCTCGAACAGGTAGGCGTGCTCCCACCACTCGCGGCCCTCCTCCGCCGACTTGATCAGGATCTTGTCGTCGATGTCGGTGACGTTGGTGACCATCGTGACCTCGTACCCGGACACCTCCAGCCAGCGGCGCAGGACGTCGAAGTTGACCTCCTTGCGGATGTGGCCCAGGTGCGGGGCCGACTGCACGGTGGGCCCGCAGCAGTAGATCGAGGCCTTGCCGGGCTGCAACGGCTGGAACTCGACCACTCTGCGCTGGGCGCTGTCGTACAGGCGGAAACTCACCGCGGCAGTCTATCCAGCGTCCGGCCGTCGCCGTTTCATCGTGCCGTCGCGGCTCCGCCCGTCCTCCGCGCCCGCTCCCACACTGAGGTGGAGACATCCCCGGCGTCCTGGCGGGTTTCCCTCCACCACGTTGTGGGAGTCCCGCCGAGCACACCACAGTGGGGAGAATTTCCCGGCGTCCTGACCGGATTCGCTCCACCACGTTGTGGAAAGTGGCGCGGGGAGCGACGGGGGGTCTCCGTGTGGGACGACGACCTCTCAGCGTTTGCGGGCGGCTCGGAGGGCCTCGATGTCGAGGAAGCCGGACGGGGTGACCTCGACGCCGGCCGCCGCGGTCTCCCACGGGTCCTCGGGCATCGGGCCGTCGTCGTCCACGAAACCCTGGGACGGGTCGTAGGGATTGGCCAGCTGCCGTTCATCCCCGATGGCGCGGGTGTCGGTCATGGCCTCATCGGGCAGCGCGCGGAGCACGTCCTGGATGTAGCCCCAGGTCGCCTCGACCAGCGGCACCTCGCGGTTCGCCCGCTGGGAGGCGTACCAGCGGTAGTCGAGCACCTCGTGGTAGATCTGGGCGCCCTCCCGCTTGCCGCGCAACTCCGGCGGGATCGCGGTGACCACCGGCTGGAAGCACTCGGTCAGCCACTGGTGGGCGACGACGGCCTCGTCCACGTGGCCCTGGTTGGTGCGGGCGCGGAAGGTGTCCAGGTCGTTCAGCAGCCGGCGGGCCTGGTGCTCCTCCACGTCCAGGCCGGTCAGGCGCAGCAGTCGCCGGGTGTGGTGGCCGGCGTCCACGACCTTGGGCTGGATGCGGATGTGCGAGCCGTCCGGGGCAGGGGAGGTCTCGATGGAGAGCTCGGCCACGTCGAAGCCCAGCGCGTTCAGCCGGCGGACGCGGTTCTCGATCCGGAACACCTCCTGGTCGGAGAACTCCTCGACGCCGGTCAGCTCGGCCCACAGCTCGCGGTAGCGGGTGAGGATCGACTCGACGAGCTTCTGCGGGTCGAGCGACGCGTCCAGCATCTGCCCGGCCTCGAGGTCGCTGAACTCGCCGTAGAGGTTGGTGGTCGCGATGGTCAGGTCGTGTTCGCGCTGGCCGTCGGTGAGTGCCTCGTGCATCTCGGCCGTCTCCGCGTCGACGAGGTAGGCGGCGAACTCTCCGGCATCCCGGCGGAACAGGATGTTGGACAGCGACACGTCGCCCCACAGGAACCCGACCAGGTGCAGCCGCGCGAGCAGGACGACCATCGCGTCCAGCAGTCGTCCGACGGTGTCGGGACGGACGCCCTGCGCGAACAGCGAGCGGTAGGGCAGCGAGAACTCCAGGTGCCGGGTGATCAGGACGGGGTCGAGCGGCTCGCCGTCGATGTCGACCCGCCCGGTGACCACGGCCAGCGGCTCGACGGCGGGGGTGTCGGTGCGGTGCAGGTCGGTCAGCATCCGGTACTCGTGGATGGCCAGGTCCTCGATGACCTCCTTCGCCGCGTACACCGAGTTGCCCACCTTGATGAAGCGGACGACGTGCCGCGAGATGCCGCGGGGCAGCGCCACCAGGTGCTCGGTCGGCCACTCGGCGAGCGGCGTCTCCCACGGCAGCGGGATCAGCCGTGAGTCCGGGCGCGAGGAGAGGAACCGGGGCACTGCGCCATTCTCGCATGCGGCCGTGCGCCGGACGTGGCGGCTGCTTCCGGCCGAACCCAACGACGCCGAACGCCTCAATCTCGCTGGAGGATGAAGGCAGTTGCCTGGCGTGCCGGCGCCGGTCGCCCGATCACCACATGTTCCCGGCTTCCGCCATGATGGTCCGGAAGCTCTGCCGGAACTGGTCGTGAACCGTTGCGGACCCGATCTTCAGCCAGGTCTCGTCGTTGTTGCGCAGCGCGTTGATCGTGAAGTTGTGCGAGCCCATGAACACCAACTTGCTGTCGCGCTTGCCGGCGTAGTTCCCCTCGATGAGCAGGTATTTGGCGTGCATCCAGTGGCCGGTGTCCCCGCCCTGGTCGTTCTTGTAGGTGTTGTCGACGTTGATGTTCGCGTTCCGCTTCAGGATGTCTCGCACGGACGAGGGGAAATTCTCGGCGTCGTTGTTCGCTGCGATATCGATACGGCAGCCCTTCTGGGCGAGGCCCAACAGCCGCTTCGCAACCTCCGTCCGGGTGAAGCCCCACATCGCGATCCGGATCATCGTGACGTGCTTCGACGTGGCTCCGTACTTCTTGTTGCCGGTGCACTTCACGTTGTCCAGGATGCCCACGATCGTGTCGGTCCTGGGATCGCCCGAACTGCTCGTCGAAGAGGCCCGCGGGAAGAAGTAGGCCTTGTAGATGCCGTCGGTGACGGTCCGGTAGTAGTTCTTGTTCGTCCGCTGGTGGGCGAGGTCGTCGAAGTAGGAGACGTACTTCGCGTACAGCTTCGCCTTCCCGGCCACCGAGTAGGACGCGTTCCAGGCACTGGCGTTGTCCGCCGCGGCATTCGCCGTCGACTGGACGACGACCTTCTTCTTCGAACCCATCGTGGAGAAGAGGTAGATCTTGTTGTGGTTGTACTTGGTGCCGATGCATCCGTCGGAGCACTGCACGACGAACGAGTCGCGGTTGGGATCACCGACCGCACCGACCTTGCCCCTGACCGCGTCGGCGAAGCTCTTCAGACCGCCGTCGGCCATCGGATCAGGGTTGCGGTCCGACTTGTCCACCACCAGCCGGACCTTTACTCCCCGTGCCAGCGCCCGCTGCAGCGCAGGCAGCAGGTAGGGGTCGGTGCTGTCGATCCGGTACAGGGCGATTCGCGCTATCGATCCTGGCGGAGTCTTGTCCACCATGGCCGCGATGTTCCTTGCGATCGCCCACGGATTGGTCCCCGGGTTGTTGAACACGGCTCCCATCGTCGGCGCGCCCGCGGCGGCACTCACCGGCGGCGCGGTCGGTCCTGCCGCCAGCACGACAGCACCAGCCGCCGTCGCGACCACCAGTCGCCTCCATGACGTTCGCCGCATCGCTGGCTCCCCTTCTTCTCGACCGCCCTTGCCTGACGATACTTCTGCCAGAAGGACGCTGCTGGCGGTCGCGCGTGACGCGCTCCGTCCGCCGACCAGACGTTCAGGCGACGCGATGACGGTCGGCTGAACGGACAGGAACCCGTCCCTTTCTGTTCACCTCCCGGCGCAAAGTGGCCGAAAACGGGGACAGACCCCTTTTCCGCCACGTGGCGGAAAAGGGGTCTGTCCCCAGACTGCGGGCGTCAGGCGCTCAGGCGCTCCTGCGTCTTCTCCGAGAACACGTGCATGGTGGACGTGTCCGTGTTCAGCTTCACGGTGGTGCCGCGCTGCGGTGGCGTCCGGGCCGAGACGCGGGCGACGATCTGCTGAGCGGTCAGCTTCTCGTCCGCTTCGAGGCCGGCGAGGGTGCCGTAGACGTAGCCGTCCGCGCCGAGTTCCTCGACCACGTCGACGTCGAGGC
>DAINOM010000085.1:0-13957 GCA_036735445.1 Propionicimonas sp. | reverse complement strand
GAGGAGCTGGAAGACCTGCTCGCCGAGCGCCTGGACGAGATCCGCGGCGAGGAGCGCTGAGCGCCGCCAAGCCGGCGGAAAATGGGGACAGACCCCTTTTCCGCCAACCGAGCCCGGCGCGCCCCCTCAGTCGTCGAGTTCGCCGCGGATGACCGTCGGGTCGGACGGCGGCGAGGCCGGGCTGTCCACCGTCTCGCCCTGGATCACGGTGCCCGCGTCGTAGGGCGACTTCTGGCCACCGACGTCGAGCCAGCCGATCGTGGTGGTGTGCCGGGCGATCAGCAGCCCGACCACCCTGCGGGCGAGCGGACGGGTCCACGGCAGCAGGCAGGCCAGGCCCAGGATGTCGGTGAAGAAGCCCGGCAGGATCAGCATCATCCCGCCGACCAGGACCAGCGCCGCGTCCGCCAGTTGCCCGGACGGCAGCCGGCCCGTGGAGTACGCGTCGACGAGCGCCTGCCACGCCTTGCTGCCCTCCCGTCGCAGCAGCCACGCCCCGAGGAGGGCCTCGCCGATCAGGATCGCCAGCGTGGGCAGGACGCCGATCCGGGCGCCTACCGCGGTCAGCAGCCAGACCTCGGCCACGGAGATCAGGATGAACACGCCGACGAGCACGGGCAGGAACAGCCGTCGCCGCCCCGGCGCGGGGCTGGTCATCAGCGGCCACCCCGCCGGTGCCGCCACCAGTCCGAGACCTGGCCCACCCGGTAGCGCAGGCCCCAGCGGGTGGTCAGCAGCATGGCCTCCGCGACGATCGCGCCACTCATCTTGGAGTCGCCGTACTCGCGCTCGATGAACTCGATCGGGACCTCGGCGACCGTGAAGCCGTTGCGCAGCGCCCGCCAGGCGAGGTCGACCTGGAAGCCGTAGCCGGCCGCCTCGACGTCGTCCAGGTCGATGCCGCGCAGGGTGGCGGCCCGCCAGGCGGTGAAGCCGCCGGTGGCGTCCTTGACGCTGAGGCCGAGCATCAGCCGCGTCCACAGGTTGCCGCCGCGGGACAGCAGTTCGCGGTGCAGCGGCCAGCCCTTGGTGGAGCCGCCCTTCACGTAGCGGGAGCCCTTCACCGCGTCCGCCGTCTTCAGCCGTTCGAGCATGGCCGGCAGGTACTCGGGCTGGTGGGAGCCGTCCGCGTCGTGCTCGACCAGCACGTCGTAGCCCTGCTCCAGCCCCCAGCGGAAGCCGGCGACGTAGGCCGCGCCCAGGCCCTCCTTGCCCTTGCGGTGCAGCACATGGATGTGGTCGTCGGCCGCCGCGAGTTCGTCGGCGATCGCGCCGGTGCCGTCCGGGGAGTTGTCATCCGCGACCAGGATGTGGGCGGTCGGGACCGCCGTGCGGATCCGCGCGGTGATCGGCCGGACGTTCTCCGACTCGTTGTAGGTGGGGATGATCACGAGCACGCGCTCAAGCGACGCTGCCGAGTCGGCCATTCTGTTCTCCCGTTCGAGGTCCGGTCCTGTCCATTCTGCCGTATCGCGCGGACGCGCCCAGGCCGAACAGGGCGAGCAGGGTGATCGCCAATTCGAGCGGCGACGCCAGCCAGGTGGCCGGGGTGAGGCCGGAGCGCTCCGCCAGGGTGACCACACCGGACGCGCCGACGTGGTCCGGCGCGGTGAAGGCGACCGAGCCGTCGGCGTTGATCAGCCCGGAGATCCCGCTGGTGGTGGCCACGAGCACCTCGCGGCGCAGTTCGAGCGCCCGCGCCCTCGTGATCGCGAACTGCTGCTCGATCTGGCCGGTGCCCTGGTACATCGCGTTGCTGGACTGCACGAGCAGCACCTGGCCCCCGTGTCGGACGGTGTCGTGGGCGAAGTCGTCGTAGACGAGGTCGTAGCAGATCATCACGCCGAGGGTGAGCGACCGTCCGTCCGCGAGCGTGACCGGGATCGCTCCGGGTGCGGTGCCGGGGATCGACTGGGCGCCGACGTACCGCAGCTCGGGGATCAGCGGTACGAGCAGCGACCGGTACGGCACCCACTCGCCGAAGGGGACAATGCCGCGCTTGGTGTAGCGCGCGACCTCGCCGCGGCCGGGCTCCCACCACAGCGAGACGGTCTGGCGCTCGTCCGCTCCGGGGCCGTCGAGGATCGCGCCGAACAGCATCGGGACGCCCAGGCGCGCGGACATCGACGCGACCATCGCCCCGGTCTGCGCGTCGGTGAAGGGGTCCATGTCGGTGGTGTTCTCCGGCAGGACGACGAAGTCGGGACGCGGCAGCTCGCCGGCCTCGATCCGGGACTGCAGCCGGTCGGCCTCGGCCAGGTGGTTGCGGGTGGTCGTGCGGGCCGTCCCGATGCCGTAGACCCCACCGCCGGGGGCGCCCCCCTGGACCCAGCCGACGTCCACCGTCCCGGTCTGGGCACCCACGGGGACGAACGCGCCGGCGCCGGCCATCAGCCCCGTTCCGGCGACCGTCGCGGCGGTGACGACCGCGCGTCCCCTGGACGGCGAGGCCGCCAGCCACAGCAGTGCCTGACCGAGCAGGGCCGTGGCGAAGCTGAGGCCGGCGACGCCGACGAGCGGCAGCACCCAGGCCAGCGGCGAGTCGACCATCGCGTAGCCCAGCCGCATCCAGCCGAAGCCGTTGAAGGGGAAACGGGTGAAGGTGAACTCGACGCCCGTCCAGCAGGCGGCGGCCAGCAGGGGCCACCAACGCGTGCGCACGGCGACCTTGAGCAGTGCCCCGAGCAGGGCGTAGAAGGCGGCCTCGACCGCGACCAGGCCCACCATCGCCTGCGGGAAGATCACCTGCATCCAGCCGATGCCGAGCAGCAGGAACCCCGTCCCCCACAGGTAGCCGAGGCCGACGGCCCCGCGGACGCGCCGGGACGCCAGCACGACCAGCGACAGACCGGCCACCCCCGGCAGAACCAGCGGCCACCACCCGTAGGGCTCGAAGGCGAGCGCGGTGAGGACGCCGGAGAGGACCGCGACCGCCCCGCGCAGGCCCCAGTGCCGTGCGGCGAGCCACTCGATCACGCGTCCCCTTTCGACAGCCCGCCCAGCCTACCCAGCCGAACCCGGCCCTCGGCCCTGGCCCGCCGCCAGCCCCACGCCCCGGCACCGCCCGCAGAGGCTGCCGAAACCTGCCGAAGCTGCCGAAACTTCGGCAGCGCGGGCAGCTTTCGGCAGCGTTTGTGGGGGTCGGGCTGGCAACATGGGGCGATGGCCGAGCCGAGACTGCTGCTGTTCGACACCGCGTCGCTGTACTTCCGGGCGTTCCACGGGCTCCCTTCGACCCTGCGGGGCGCGGACGGGCGGCCGGTGAACGCCGTCCGCGGGCTGCTGGACTTCCTCGCCCGGTTCATCACCGACTACTCCCCCACGCAGGTCGCCTGCTGCTGGGACGATGCGTGGCGGCCGGCGTGGCGGGTGGCGCTGCTGCCGTCCTACAAGGCGCACCGGGTGCTGCACGACGACGTGGAACAGGTGCCGGACGAACTCGTCGCCCAGGTGCCGCTGATCCGGGACGTGCTGGCCGCGCTCGGCCTTCCCGTCATCGGCGCTCCGGACTGCGAGGCGGACGATGTGATCGGCACCCTGGCGACCGCCTCCACCGTGCCGACCGACGTGGTCACCGGCGATCGCGACCTGTTCCAGCTGGTCGACGACGCCCGGGGCGTCCGCGTGCTGTACTGCGGCCGCGGCGTGGCCAACCACGACCGGGTGGACGCGGCGTGGCTGCTCGCGAAGTACGGGATCGACGGTCCGGGCTACGTGGACTTCGCCGTGCTCCGCGGAGACCCGTCCGACGGCCTTCCCGGAGTCGCGGGGATCGGCGAGAAGACCGCGGCCAAGCTCGTGGCCGAGCACGGCGACCTGTCCGGGATCCTCGCTGCCGCCACGGCCAGGCGGCTGCCCGCGACGCTGACCACCCGGCTGGCGGCCGCGATCGACTACCTCGGCCCCGCGCGGGAGGTGGTGGCGGTCCGCACCGACGCGCCCCTCCCCCGGATCGACCTCACGCTGCCCTCGGCACCGGTGGATCCGGAGCGGTTCGCCGCGCTCGCCGAGGAACTGAACCTCGGTGGCTCGGCCACCCGGATCCTGGCCGCGCTCGCCGGAGTCGAGCGGTGAGCGAGGTGGAGGTCGCCGCCCTCGCCGTCAACGTCGTGGTGCCGCCGGAGCTTCGCTGGCGCGACAGCCGGCGCGGCGAGGAGTTCGAGCTGTCCACCCTCACCGTCCGGCTGCTGCGGGACGGCAGCCTCGCCGCGAAGGCCTACGGACGTCCCGTCGCCGGTGGCCGCGGAGCCTACGTCTCGTTCAGCGTCCCCGACCGTCCGGAGCTGATGGCCCTGGTCGCGGCGGCCGCCGACCGCGCCGCCGAACTCTGGGCCGCCCACCGCGGTCTGGACTGACCGCGGGGCCATCCTTGTCATCCCGGGCGGGGGTAGCTGTCATCCCGGGCTTGACCCGGGATCTCGGGAGTGGCTGGCCGGACCGGTGCGGGGATCCCGGCGTTCGCCGGGATGACGGGTAGGGGTAGCTGTCCTCCCGGGCTTGCCTCGTGGGGGTAGCCGTCATCCCGGCTTGACCCGGGATCTCGGGAGTGGCTGGCCGGACCGGTGCGGGGATCCCGGCGTTCGCCGGGATGACGGGTAGGTGAGTGGCAGGCCTTGTGCTCAGGCGGCGCGGAGGACGTAGACGGCGGAGCCGGCCACGATGTTGGCCAGGCGGTCGCCGCTGCGCAGGGGGACGCCGCCGGGGCTGAGCACGATCCGCTGCTCGATCACCAGGCCCAGCCGGCCGAAGAGCTCCTCCAGCTCGACCAGGGTGGTGTGGCGAAGGTTGGGGGTGTCGTACCAGGCGTGCGGGATCTCCCGGGACATCGGCATCCGGCCACGGAGCAGGCGCAACCGGTGCCGCCAGTAGCCGAAGTTGGGCACGGAGACGATCAGCCGATCACCGATCCGGCGCATGTGCTGCAGCACCTCCACCGGTCGGTGAAGCGTCTGAACCGTACGCGAAAGTACTACTACGTCATACGAGTGGTCGGCGAATTCGTCGAGCTCGGTGTCCAGGTCGAGCTCGATCACCGGGACGCCGGTCGCGATCGCCGCCAGCACCGACGGCGGGTCGATCTCCACACCCGTGCCGCGGCAGCCGTCGTCCGCCATCAGCGCCGCGAGGAGCTCACCGGACCCGCAGCCGAGGTCGAGCACATGGCTGCCCTGCGGGATCAGGTCCGCGACCAGTGCGAGGTCGGGACGAAGCCTCATCGCGCGACCTCCGCCAGCGCCCGGTCGAGGAAGGCCCGCAGCGTGGCGTGGTACGGCTCCACGGCCAGCAGGAAGGAGTCGTGGCCCCAGGTCGACGGGATCTCCCGGAAGGTCACCGGCTGGCCCGCGCGCTCCAGCGTCCGCACGATCCGGCGGGAGTGGTCGGTGCCGAACCGCCAGTCGGTGGCGAACGACAGCACCAGCCAGTTCACCGGGGTCGCCTGCACGGCGGCCAGCGCGCCGGGCTCGGCGAACGGGTCGAAGTAGTCCATCACCCGGGTCAGGTAGAGGTAGCTCAGCGCGTCGAACCGCTCCAGGAACGCCTGCCCCTGGTGGTCGAGATAGCTCTCCACCGCGAAGTCGATGCCGAAGCCCGGCTCGCGGCGGTCGGCGTGCGGCTGCCGGCCGAACTTCTCGGTGAGCGCGTCCTCGCTCAGGTAGGTGATGTGCGCCATCATCCTGGCGATCGACAGCCCGGTGTCGGGGTTGACGCCCTCGGCCGCATAGCGTCCGGACGCGAAGTGCGGGTCCGCCATGATCGCCCGGCGGGCGACGGCGGAGAATGCGATGTTCTGTGCGGTGAGCCGGCTGGACGCGGCGATGACCAGGGCGTTCGCGACCTCGTCCGGATGGTCGAGCGCCCACTGCAGCACCTGCATGCCGCCCAGTGAGCCGCCCAGCGCGGCCAGCAGCCGGTGCACGCCCAGGTGCCGCGCCAGCGCGCGGTGCACGGCGACCAGGTCCCGCATCCGCAGCAGCGGGAAGTCAAGACCGTAGCTCTCGCCGGTCGCCGGGTTCACCGAGGACGGGCCGGTGCTGCCCTGGCAGCCGCCGATCAGGTTCGCGCAGATCACGAAGAACCGGTCGGTGTCCAGCGGCCTGCCGGGACCGATCAGGTTGTCCCACCAGCCGGGTCGCTTCGCGCCCTCGTGGTAGCCGGCCGCGTGCGCGTCCCCGGTGAGGGCGTGGCAGACGAACACCGCGTTGTCCGCCCGCTCCGACAGCGTCCCGTAGGTCTCGTAGGCGACGTCCACCGGACCGAGCGTGCCGCCCTGCTCGAGTCGCAGCGGCTCCTCCGCGGTGAACAGGCGGACGGTGCTCGTGACGACCGAACCGACCGAGCCGGCTTCCGGCGTCTGGGCCATGCCATCCCTTCCCTCAGCGTCCGCGCGGCCTCAATCCGTTCGCTCAGCGTCCGCGCGGCCTCAATCCGTTCCTTCAGCGTCCGCGGGGCCTCAGTGTAGCCGCGGGAAGGGGCGCGTCCACGGCCGTGGAAGAATGGCCGGACACCACCGAAAGGACTCCGATGAGCGAATTCTCCGACCGGCTCCGGGCCGACCTCGTGGCGGCCATGAAGGCGCACGACGAGCTCACCAAGTCCACGCTGCGGATGGCCGTCGCTGCGATCAAGAACGAGCAGGTCGCCGGGAAGGAAGCCCGCGAACTGTCGGACGCCGAAGTGCTCGGCGTGCTCAACCGTGAGGTCGCCAAGCGACGCGACTCCGCCGAGGCGTACACCGCCGGCAACCGCCCCGAGCTCGCGGAGAAGGAGCTCGCCGAGATCGAGGTGCTGCAGCGCTACCTGCCCGCGGCCCTGACCGACGCGGAGCTGGACGCGATCGTCACCGAGGAGGTGGCTGCGGCCGCCGCGCAACTCGGCAGCGCGCCCACGATGCGGCAGATGGGCCTGGTGATCAAGGCCGTCAACGCCCGGGCCGCGGGCCGCGCCGAGGGCGCGACCGTCGCCGCGAAGGTGAAGGCCGCGCTCGCCTGAGCCGCCCGGCCGCGGAAAGGTGGGCCGGGCGGCCCTTCGTGACGCTCGCTGGCGCTCGCTCCTCAGGGACCGGTCGAGTGGCGGGGGTCACCACCAGCCCTGGCGCTTGGTCCAGCGCAGCAGGACGAGGGACAGCGCGATCATCACGACCAGCACGATCGTCAGCGGGATGAACCGGTCGGCGTTGCTGGAGATCACGTTCATGCCGATCACGGAACTGATCGCGGTCACCGGCAGCGTGATCGCGGCGATCACCGCGAGGCGCTCGGCGGCGATGGTCATCTTGGTGTCGGTGCGCGCCCGGTAGTACTCCGTGACACCGCCGAGGAAGTCGAGCTGGCTGGACGTGATCCGGCCGAGCCGGTCGTAGGCGTCCTTGTTGTCCCGCAACACCTTGTCGACGGCGGAGTCACTGCTGCCGAGCAGCCGGACCGCGCGGCCGTAGATCTCCGCGGCCTGGCTGGACATGGTCCGCACGGTGAGCAGCGCGTGGCGGGTGCGGAACAGGTCCTCCAGGAAGTCCTGGGGGTGGGCGTCGGCGGCATGGGCCATGACCTGCTGCTCCAGCGCGCCCACCTCCTTCGCCAGCCGGTTCACGAACCGCTCCTGGGTGATCGCCAGCCCGCTGACGATCCGGTGGGAGGCGGCCCACGGGTCCTCCGGCACGTAGCGGCCGGACAGCATCCGGTCGGCCAGTTCGTCGGTCTCCTCCAGCAACATCTCCAGCGGCACGGCGAGATTGCGGGGACCGTGTGTGGTGATCAGGAAGTTCGGTCCGATGAACTGGTCGAGTTCCAGGTAGTGGACGTGGCCACCCTCCCCTGACTGCGGCCGGTGCAGCACGAGGAACAGCGTGCGTCCGTACACGTGCAGCCGCGGCACGTGGTTTCGTTCGAGCACATCGGCCACCGCCGCGGGGTGCGCACCGAAGGCCTCCCGCAGGAGGGCCGCGGTGTCGTCGTCGGGTTCGGGCACGTCCAGCCACAGCCAGCCATCAGGGTCCGCGAGCAGCGCGGGCAGGTCCGCGTCCGTGCGCCGGGTGACCACGCGCGTGGCCCGGTCCACCCACAACAGCCGCTGGACTGCCATGGGCGGCACCCTATCCCTGCACCCGGTACCTCCAGAAGGCCGGGACCAGCACGGCGACCAGCGCGGTCAGCAGCATGACGAGCACGCCGCCACCGCCAGTGGTCCAGGCCGTGCCGACCAGGCCGGTCGCGTAGCCGTGCAGCACGTCGGCGATCCGCGGCCCGCCGGCGACGACCACGATGAACACGCCCTGCAGCCGGCCCCGGACGGCGTCGTCGGCCGCGGAGAGCAGCATCGACTGCCGGAACGCCGCGGACGCCATGTCGGCCGCGCCACCAGCCATCAGCAGGACGAAGGAGGCGACGAGCATCCCCACCGGCCAGCGCGGCGCCAGCGCCACGGCCACCCCGAGCAATGCGATCGACGCGCCCCAGACCACGATGCTCCAGACCACGGCCTGGCCCTGCAGCCGCACCCGGGACACCCAGCCCGACAGCACGCCGCCGAGGACGGCGCCCACCGGCATCGCGGCCATCAGCAGCGCGAACTCCGTGCCGCCCTCGATCGGGCCGCCGAACGACTGGTGGGCGATCTCGGGGAACAGGGCCCGCGGCATGCCGAAGATCATCGCGATCAGGTCGAGCAGGAAGGAGGTCAGCAGCACCGGGTGGCCGCGCAGGTACGACAGCCCGTCCACCACGGCGCGGAGGCCCGGCGAGCCGACCCGGTTCTCCACCGGCAGCGGGGGCAGCAGCCAGACCGCAGCGAGCGTCGCGCAGAGCGTGACGGTGTCGATCAGGTACAGCCACGAGTAGCCCAGCACCGGGATCAGCGCGCCGCCGATCATCGGGCCGGCGATCGCCCCGGCCATCATCACGGTCATGTTGAGCGAGTTGGCCGCAGGCAGCTGGCCGGGTGGCAGCAGTCGTGGCAGGACGGCGCTGCGGGTCGGCTGGTTCACCCCGAAGCAGGCCTGCTGCAGCGCGAACACCGCGAGCAGCACCCAGACGTTGCGGAGGTCGAGAGCCGCCTGCAGCCAGAACAAGCCACTGGTGGCGATCAGGCCGAAGGTCGTCACCTGGAGCAGCCGCCGCCGGTCGAAGTGGTCGGCCAGCGCTCCGCCCCACAGCCCGAACACCACGAGCGGCACGAAGCCGAACAGTCCGGTGAGTCCGACGTAGCCGGAGTCGCCGGTGATCGCGTAGATCTGGGCGGGTACGGCGACGACGGTGAGCTGCGCGCCGATCACCGTGATGATGTTCGCCCGCCACAGCCGCCGGAAGTGCGGGTTCGCCAGCGGTGTGGTGTCTGCGAGGAATCCACGAATGCCGGCCACGGGGAGGCACCTTACCCGCCCCCGGGAGGCCGCTGTCGTGTGGCGGCATGTCGTGATCCGGCCGCTCTGGTCCCGCCTTGTGACAGGTGGGACGGCTGTGACGCTCAGCGTGGCCAGATCGCGACAGTGCCCTCAACCGAGGGCGTAGTCCCCCACGATCTCGTAGCCGGCGCCACCGGGCAGCGACCGCGACCGGACGAGCGCGAACCGGTCCACCGTCCAGGCGGCGGAGGGCACGGCGTCGAGGATCGTCAGCCAGCGTCGCGCGGCGAACGGACGGGTGCGCGCGATCGTCAGGTGCGGACGGAACCGGCCGCCCTCCACCTCGATGCCGCAGCCGGCCGCGGCGTTGCGGCAGCGGGTGGCCAGCCGGCCGAGGTCCCCGGTGCCTTCGGCGACGCGCAGGAACAGCACCTTGGCGTGGCCGGGGTCGGGCAGGGCGCCGCCGCCGGCGATGCGCACGTCGAAGGCGGCCGTGCGGGCGGCGACCTCGCCGAGGGCCTCGCCGAGCGGGTCCACCAGGGTCGCCGGTACGCCGGGCAGGAAGGCACAGGTGAGGTGCCAGCCCTGGGGCACGGTCCAGCGGAAGTCGGGTTCCGCGTCGCGGCGCGGTTCGAAGAACGCGTCCCAGGCCTCGACCACGTCCTGCGGCGGCAGGACGGCGACGAACAGCCGCTCGGTCACGACAGCAGCTGCAGCAACTCAGTCCGGTTGCGCCGTAGCTGGATGGCACCGAAGACCAGCACGCAGCCCGCGACGAGGACGAACAGCCCGACCGTGACCGCGAGGAACGCCGCCCCGACCTCGGGGTTCACCAGGAAGTAGACGCCGAGCAGCGAGGTGACCACCCCCGAGGTCACCGCCCACAGCCAGCTGCGCTGGCCACTGCCGCGCAACTGGAAGGCGACCGCCACCCCGAAGAGGCCGACGACCAGCGCCCACATCGCGAGGAAGATCACGATGACCGCGGCCACCGTCAGCGGATGGATGATCGCCAGCAGTCCGAGCAGGATGCCGGCGACGCCCTGGAACACCGTCCAGCCCCAGCTGGTGCCGCGGAACACGATGCCGGTACCGAGGGCGATCACGCCGTCGAGCAGGCTGAAGAAGCCGAACACGAGGAAGAACGCCTGGATGCTCAGCCCCGGCCACAGGATCGCGACCAGGCCGAGCGCGATGCTGACCAGGCCGCGGAGCAGGGTGAGCCACCACAGCCGGGAGACGAGGGATTCGGGGTTCGCAGCGGTCATGAGCCGGAGTCTATTCCGTGGTCTCCGGATCACGTCCGGCGCCCAGCGGGTCGGCGGACGACCGTTCGCGCCGCGCGAGCCACGTGAACGGGACGGACAGTGCGTGCACTCCTGCCGCGACGAGGAACGAGGCGGCGTAGCCGTTCACGTCCGCGACCCGGCCGAGCGCGGGCTGGGCCACGACGCCGCCCGCCGAACCCATCAAGGAGTCGAACGACAGCACGGTGGCGCGTTGTGCGGACGGGACCAGGCCGTTCAGGAACGACTGCCGCAGCGGCGTGGTGGCCGCCCCGACCAGTCCCCAGGTGGCGACGAGGAGCAGCGCCGGCCACAGTCCGCCGGCCAGGCCGATGCCCACCAGCAGCGCGATGCCGGCGATCCCGGAGAACAGCAGGGCGTCCGTGCGCCGCCGGAACAGCCGCCGCACCCGTCCCACCAGCAGTCCTCCGACCACCTGCGAGGCGGCGGACAGCGAGGCGGCGGCACCGGCGATGGCGTACGCCTGCGGGTCGCCGGCCAGTTCGAGCAGGTAGGGCTGCAGGGCGTAGAACACGTAGATGCCGGCGCCGGCCGTGAACGGCGCGGCCAGCATCAGCCAGCGCACCGGCGGGTTCCGCAGGCCACCGTCCACCGCGCCGGCGAGGACCAGCCGGATCGCAGCGAGCGGACGCCGGCCACGGTCCGGGGTGAACCCCCGGTCGTGCATGGCGATCCAGGCCACGATCGCGGTCACCGCGAGCAGCCCCGCGCGCACCAGGTACGGCATGCCCAGGTCGGTCGCCTGGGCCACCACGCCGCCGAGGAGGGCGCCGGTCAGCATCGCCACACCGGAGGCCACCTGGCCGCGGCCGAACACCACCTCGAGGTCACCGGTATGGCCGGTGGCGGCCAGCGCGTCCACCAGCCACGCCTCCGTCGCCCCGGAGAAGAAGGTGAAGCCCAGCCCGATCAGGACCGAGGCCAGTACCCAGCCGCCGAACGGAGCCCGGGCGAGCCACATCCACCAGTAGAGCAGCGTCGAGGCGAGCAGCACGCCGGTGCCGAGGAGGAACGAGTAGCGCCGGCCGCGGGTGTCGGCGACCACGCCGGTGGGCACCTCGAACAGCACCATGCCGAGCGTGAAGGCGGCGTTGGCGGCGAACGCCTGGGTGTTGTCCAGGCCGGCGTCGAGCAGGAACAGGGTGTTCACACCCCAGATCAGTGATGCCGCCAGCGTGGTCAGGACCAGGAGGGTCAGGTACGTCCGCTGTACCCGGACGGGATCGTCGTCGCGCACCCGTTCAGGGTAGTCAGGCGCGGGTCCGTGCAATATCGTCCAGCGTTGCGCCATGATGGTGCACGAATGCTCACGATTGAACACCCTCGTCAGGTGTATGAGAGCGTATGACAGTCCGAGTCTCGGGAGATCGCATGCCACAACGCAACTGGACGGCCCATGCCGTCCTGTCGGTGGCTTGGGGTCTCTCCTTCGTTTTCGGGTTCGGCGCGGTGAGCAGCTTCGGCTGGGCGCCGGCGGCGGTGCTGTCGTCCGCCGTCCTCGCGGGAGCGATCGCGCTCGCCGCACGGCTCGGCGGCCGGCGGCTGAACGTCCGGCCCGGACTGCGCAGGGCGGTGGTCCTGGGAGCCTGGCTGGCCGTGCAGAACCTCGGCCTGAGCCTGGCGCTCAGCCAGCTCGGGCTGGCGCTCACGGCGATCGTGCTCGGCACCGTCCCGCTGTTCACGACCGTGATCGGCCAGATGTGGGGAATCGAGCGGATCACTCCGGCCGGCGCCCTCGGCCTCGTGGTGGGGTTCGTCGGCCTGCTCTTCGTGGTGGTGTTCCCCGCGCACGGTGACGGCTGGGACTTCATCGCCGGCACGCTCGCCTGCCTGCTCAGCGCGGTCGCGGCGGCCGGTGCCACCCGCTACACGGCCCAGCGCCTTCCCGGTCGCGCGGGTCCGGTGGCCGCGGCGCACCTGCTGGCGGCCGGGATCGCGCTGCCGGTCGCGCTGCTGTCCGGCGGGGCGTGGCCGGGCTCCCCCCTCGGTTTCGGCGCCCTGGCCGGCCTCGCGGTCGTGGTCACCCTGGCCGGCCCGACCCTGTACCTGCGGATCGCGGAGACCGGGGCGACGGTGAACAGCGCGGTGAAGACCGCGGGCATGGTGCTGGCGACCCTGGTCGGTGTCGTCTTCTTCGCCGAGAGCCTCTCCTTCGGCCAGGTGATCGGCATGCTCCTGGTCCTGCTCGGCGCCGCCCTCGTGCTCGATCTCGTGCCTACGCAGTCGTTCGCCCGCTGGAGTCGCTGAGGGGCCCCGCGGGCCTGACGTCGTACGCTGCTCGCATGCCAGCACCGCAGCCACCCGTCGCCGATCCGGCAGATCCCACCGCGCTGATCGCCGAACCCGACGTCGCCGAGCCGGAACCGGCGACCCCCGCGCCCCCGCGGACGCAGCCGATGCCGCGCCGCACGCCGCGGCTCCTGGTCGATCTCGGCCACCCGTTCGTGTGGGGGTTCACGGCCACCGTCGGCGGCCTGGTCGCCTTCTCGCTCGCCGGGGCCATGGCGTCCCTCTCGACCGTGCTGGTGTCGATCGGCGCGGCCCTGTTCATCGCCCTCGCGCTCGACCCGCTCGTCCGCTGGCTGGAGGGCCACCGGATGAGCCGCGGCCTGAGCATCGCCGTCGTGTTCCTCGGCTTCGCCGTGATCTTCAGCGGGGTGATCGCGCTCGTCGTCCCGACGGCGGTCGTGCAGATCTCCCAGTTCGCCACGGCCGTCCCCGGCTACATCACCAACCTGCAGAACGCCGACTGGTACAAGGCGCTCGTCGCGGCGACCGGGCAGAGCGACGTCTACGCCAACCTGCTCGACCAGGCACGCACCTGGCTGTCGAACCCCGCGAACCTGCTGGCCATCGGTGGCGGGGCGCTCGCTGTGGGCACGGGGGTCGTCAACGCCATCTCCGGCACGCTGATCGTGCTGGTGCTCACCCTGTACTTCCTCGCCTCGCTACGGACGATGCGCGACGCGATGATCCGGCTCGCCCCCGCCCACGGACGCTTCCAGCTCGGCGAGATCACCGACCAGGTCACCGAGTCCGTCGGCGGCTACGTCTCCGGCATGGCGATCCTCGCCGTGTGCAACGCCGTGTTCGGGTTCATCCTGCTGAGCATCCTCGGCGTGCCGTTCGCGGCCCTGCTGGCGTTCCTCGCGCTGCTGATCACGATGATCCCGATGGTCGGCTCGGTGCTGTTCTGGCTGCTGGCCACGAGCGTCACCTTCTTCACCTCGTGGTGGGCCGGCCTGCTGTTCGCGGCGATCTACTTCGCCTACATGCAGGTCGAGGCGTACGTGATGACCCCGCGGGTGATGAC
>DAINOM010000084.1:0-14242 GCA_036735445.1 Propionicimonas sp. | reverse complement strand
AGCCGAAGCTGCTGCAAGGTCAGGCGCCGCCAGGATTGTGGGACTCGCTGGCCGAACTGGCGGCGACGGAGGGCTTCACGCTGACCCGGGGCGACTGCGGGGGTGCGAACGGCTGGACCGACTTCGTCGGTCGGGAGATCCGCGTCCGCGCCGACGTCGACGACGCCCAGAGCGTGAAGGTTCTGTGTCATGAGCTGGGCCACGCCTTGAACCCACCCGAGCCGGGTGAGGTGTACGCCGGCGCGTGCCGGGGCCGGCAGGAGGTGCTTGCTGAGTCGATCGCGTACGTCGTGACCCGGGCGCATGGTCTTGATAGCGGCCAGTACACGTTCACCTACGTGGCCGGTTGGGCCTCCCAGGCGGCCACCCCGGAGCACGGCATCGAGGCGGTGATCGGCGAAACCGGGGCAAAGGTGATCGCGACCGCCGACAAGATTCTCGCCCAGACCAAGCCGGCCGACCTCGAGACGAGACTGATCGATGCGTTCGCCGAAGACGTCGGCGTGGGGATGCCCACGGCAGGGAGGTTGACCACGGGAGGGGCCGAGCCCGAAGTGTGGGAAACCATCACACCCGTTCCAAGCCTCGGAGCGGCGGAAGAGGCTCGCAGACCGACCCCGCTGTCTCGTGGCCTCGGCGCGTTCGGCGTGGGTATCTGAGCCCTGTCTCCTCGGGCTAGCCAAGTCACCGCGCGACCGGTCTCGCTGTCCACCACTAACTTCGCCTAACGCGGGTCATAGACGCTTCCGTCGATCACCTCACCCAGACTCACCTAGGAAGTGCAGTTCTCTAGATCACGCTAGATGCAGACGCCCGTGTCGACGGCGTCGCGCCGGGTGGTCTTGGGCCGAGCGGTTTAGTCCAGAGCCGCCTTGTCATGGCGGGTGCGCCGCTGAAGTCCCAGTAGCCATAGTCGCAGCGCGGTTGCGGTGGCGCTGCCGAGGTTGTCCTGGCCGGACTTGAGCGCTGCCTCCAGGCTGACTGGTGCGGGGCAGATGGGAACGATGGCGGCGAGTCCGGCGTCGAGCAAGGCGTCGGCGTCGGGCTGGATACGTCCGGCGAGCGCGATGACCGGCACGCCTGCTGCTGCGGCGATTCTGGCCACGCCGGCGAGGGTCTTGCCGCGCAGTGTTTGGGCGTCTATGGATCCTTCGCCGGTGAGTACGAGGTCTGCCTCGGCGATCGCGCGCTCGAGTCCGACGGCTTCGGCGACCACGTCGATCCCGGGTCTGGGGATGGCGCCGAGGGCGAGAAGCGCCGCGCCGAGGCCGCCGGCCGCGCCGGCTCCGGCAAGGTGGCGTGCTTCGGGGCGTCCCGCGTGGACCAGCGCATCGGCGATTCGTTCAAGCGTGGCGTCGAGCAGGATCACCTGTTCGGGTGTGGCGCCCTTCTGCGGGCCGTAGACGGCGGCAGCGCCCTCCTCGCCAAGGAGCGGGTTGGTGACGTCGCAGGCGAGCTGGATGGCGGTGCTGGGCAGTCGTGGATCCAGGCCGGTGAGGTCGACACGATGCGCGGCGCCGAGGTGGTCTGGCCGCGGTTCGAGCTGGTGGCCGTCGCGGTCGAGCCAGCGGGCACCGAGACCGGCGAGCAGGCCGGCGCCGCCGTCGATGGTGGCGGTCCCGCCGAGTCCGATCAGCAGTCGAGTCGCGCCGTGGTCGAGGGCGTCGCGGATCAGGTCGGCTAGCCCGAGTGAGGTGGCACGCATGGGGTTGCGCTCGCGGGGCGATAGTCGGCCGAGTCCGATGGCTTCGGCGGCTTCGATGATCGCGGTGCCGTCATCGGTGATGCCGTAGCGTGCGGCCACCGGGCGACCTAGCGGGTCGCGCACGGTGGCGTCCTGCCACTGTCCGCCGAGGGCGGCGAGGAGGGCCTCGGTTGTTCCTTCACCGCCGTCGGCCAGGGGCGTCAGGATGCACTCGGCGTGTGGCAGCACCGCCCGCACGCCGTCCGCCATGGCGGCTGCCGCGGTCGCGGCTGTCATGGATTCCTTGAAGGAGTCCGGCGCGACGACGATCCTCATCGGGTGAGCGCCGGGTCGCTGAGCCAGGCGTAGCCGAACGGCGGCAGGGTCAGTTGCCGGTGGGTGGCTCCGGTGATCAGGTCGGTGCCGCCGACCGGCAGCGCGACGTGCTGGTCGCTCACGTTGGCCAGGCACAGGATGTGGTCGCTGGTGCCTTCTCCGCGATGCACGGCGAAGACCCGCTCGTCGAGGATGTCGATGCGCTGGGGGGAGTAGGGGGAGAAAGCCGGGTGCCGCTGGCGCACGGCGAGAAGCGTGAGCAGGCCTTCGTGGACGAGGTGTCGGCGGGGGTCGTTGGACAGCTGGTAGCCGAGGGTGTCTGCGCAGAGGTGGGCTCGGTTGATCCGGCGGTTGATGCCGCTGCTTCGCGCTGATGGCGGGTCGCCGGCGGACCCGAACAGGGAGTGGTAGTAGAGGGCTGGGATGCCGACGAGGCTGAGCAGGATGCAGTGTGCGCTGAGGCCTTTGGCGGCGATGTCGCCCGGGTTGTCGGCGTGGTCAGGCTCGGCGAGGGCGTCGAGGTAGTTGATGTTGAGCTCGTAGACGTCCTGGGTGCCGTCGGCATTGGTCTTCATCGACACCAGCCCGTCGTTGGCGAGGACACGGCGCACGATCTGGTCGATCTCGTCACCGTCGAGCATGCCTTCGACCGGTCTCAGGCCGATGCCGTCGTGGGTGGCGAGGAAGTTCAGGTAGGTGGCGGTGTCGCTGGCCGGCTGGATGCCGGCGGCCCAGTGGCTGAGTTTGGTTGCGGTCCCGGCGACGAAGGAGTGCAGGACGAGCGGTGGCAGCGCGAACTGGTAGACCTGATGGGCTTCGTCGTGACCGTCGCCGAGGTAGGAGACGTTCTCGGCGTGGGGGACGTTGGTTTCGGTGATGATCTGTACCCCGGGACGCACGTTGTCGCAGATCTGTCGCCACAGCTTGACCACCGCGTGGGTCTGGGGCAGGTGCATGCAGCTGGTTGCGGACTGTTTCCAGATGAACCCGATGGCGTCGAGCCGGATGGAGGACGCGCCGCGCGCCAGGTAGCCGAGCAGCACTTCGGTGAGGGCGAGGAGCGTGGCGGGGCTGGCGAAGTTGAGGTCGACCTGGTCGGCCGAGAACGTGGTCCACAGGCTGGCCTGGCTGCCGTCGGGCCGGGAGTAGTCGTGGAACAGCGGTGTGGTGCGCGGTCGGATGACACGACTGGTGTCGAACCCTGGATCGAAGTTGATGAACCGGTCAACGTGTTCGGGATCCCCGGAGAGGGCCAGTCCCAGCCAGGGGTGGGAGGCGGAGACGTGGTTGGCGACGAAGTCGAACATCAGCCGGTAGTCGCCGGCCAGCGTGGCGATGTCGTCCCAGCTTCCCAGTCGCGGGTCGAGGTTGCGGTAGTCGCTGACAGCGAACCCGTCGTCGCTGGTGCTGGGGAACATGGGTAGCAGGTGGACGTCGCTGATCGCATCGCCGACGTGGGCCCGCAGCGTCTGGTGGAGCACGGCCAAAGGCGGCTCCCCGGCCGGGCCGTCGATGGCGTCGGCGTAGGTGATCAGCACCGCCGTCGTCTGGTCAGGCCGTGGACGCTGCCCGTGGCGGGCGATCGCGGGCGCGTAGCGGGCGACGAGCCGGCCGAGTTCCTCCGCGACTTTGGCGCCGTGCCCGGGGTAGAGCAGCTCGAGCAGGGGTTCGGCACCGTCCAGCGGGCCGCGGGAACTCATCGGGGTTCGCTCTCGGGGAACGCCGCGGGCCCGGGCGGATTGCCGAGGAGGTTGCGTGCGGTCCGGCGTCCCCAGTCGTCGAGGTCGTCGATGCGGTCGGAGAACGAGCGCAGCCCTCCGACGCGATCCACGATGCCTGCCCACTGTTCGCGCAGCGGGAAGGAGGGACGCAACACGAGGCAGTCGGCGTCGTTGGTCCACAGCCGGCCGTGTTGCCAGGCGCGGGCGCGGACGGCGTCCTCGCCGCCGAGTCCGGCCGAGCCGTCCTGGCCGTCGAGGTGGAAGGTGTCGGAGGAGACCCTCATGGCGTCGACCACACCGACGGAGGGCAGGAGCGGGGCGCCGCACCCGACGATGTAAGCGCGCGGCCCGACGGCGTCGCGGATCACCTGCAGGCCCGAGCGGTAGGCGCTGACCCCTCGGGGGTCGGCGGACTTGCGGGTGAGTGCCCCGCCGTAGAGGAAGTCGAGTTTGAAGTAGTCGAACCCGAGGTCGACGAGTCGCTGCAGCGATGACCGGAGGTGCTCGCGTACGTCGTCGCGGGTGAGGTCGAGCCCGGCCAGTTCGGAGCCCCAGTTGTAGCCGGCGTCGCCGACGAGCCAGTCGGGATGCTCCGCGGCCAGCCGGCTGGAGCGGGTGGCGATGAAGGGGGCGAGCCAGATGCCCGCGCGCCTGCCGCTGCCGATGATCGTGCCGGCGAGCCCGCCAAGGTCGGCGAAGCGTGGGTTGGGGGTCCAGTCGCCGAGTTCGCGTTGCCAACCGTCGTCGATCTGGACGACCTCGACCGGAAGCTCCTCACCCCGCAACGCAGCCAGGTTCTCCTCGATGTCGGCGGGGGACACGTCCTCGAAGTATTGGTACCACGAGCACCACACGGTGGGCGCCGGCCGAATGGCCTCGACCCCGGCGGCCGCGGCGAACGCGGCGCCGAACCCGGCCAGCGCGTGATGCCGGGTCTCGGCCTCGGCATGACCGATCAGATCAAGGGAAGCGGCGTCGGCTTCGACGTGCAGCCTGCGGCGCTCCAGGTGTGCCCGCAGCGTCGGGACGCCGGCGTCGGCTGTTGAGGCGGCGAAGCGCTGGACGGGCTGGCCCGCGCCGGGGTCGATGACCAGCAGCCCTTCGGCCTGGAACCCGACCGGCGGTGGCGGGCAGTCGGTGCGGAATCGCATGGCGGCTCGGTGCGGGCCGTCGGGCTGGGGGCCGGTGCCGGCTGCGGGGAGCCAGCGGGTCGGGCTCCAGCTCTGCCAGCCTTCGGCGTAGACGGCGGCGTCGGGGGCGCAGTCGATCTCGGCGATCGGGGTGAATTCCACGGCCGGCACCTACAGCGTTTCCGGGTCGAATCGGTGCACGGCGCCGTTGGCGGCGGCGGAGTCCCGGGCGGCGAGCATGAGCCGGACGGTGGCAAGGTTGCTGCGGGCGTCGTTCTCGGGCTGGCGGTCCTCGGCGATCGCGCACTGCAGCTCGCCCATGGTGCCGGCGAAGCCGTCGACGAACCACTGGCCGGTCAAAGGGAAGTCGGTGACGGTGTCGCCGTCGTCGAGGCTGACCCGGTCGGAGCCGAACAGGACGCTGCCGCGGATGGTGCCGGTGGTGCCGTGGATCCAGAACGGGCAGCCGGGTTCGCTGGTGCGGACGTTGCCCACCACGCGCACGTCGGCGCGGGCGCCGTCCTCGCAGCCGATCGCGACGGAGGCCGACCACGGATTCTTCGCCGTCGCGGGCTGGCCGGGGATGCGGGCGTCGGCGGCCTGGACCCAGGTGGCGCGTTTGCCGGAGAGCCAGCAGCGGCTGATGTCGATCCAGTGCAGCAGATAGTCGGTGACCAGCATGTGCTCCAGGTCGTCGAACGGCGTGCCGGCGATTGGCGGGAGGGGCTTGTCGTGCAGGTGGGTGACTCCGATGACCTCGCCGATGGCGCCCTGGCGGACGAGCAGGGTGGCCAGTCGCCACGGCGGCGCCCAGCGGCCGTTTTGGTTGACCGCGACCTTCACTCCGCGCCGGTCAGCCTCGGCCAGTACCGGCAGCAGCCGGTCGGGGTTCATCGTCAACGGTTTCTGGGCGAGGATGTGCTTGCCAGCGGCGACGGCCGCTTCCACCCACTGGTCACGCACGGAGACGGGGGTGGCGATGTCGACGATCCCGACCCCTGGGTCGGCCAGCAGGTCCTCTGGTGAGTCGTAGACCCTCTCGATGACTGGGAACCGGTCGGTGATGCCCGCGATCGCCTCCCGATTCGCACTCCACACACCGGCGACCCTCAGTCCGGCGGCGGTGTAGGCGGGCAGGTGGGCGTCCTGGGCGATCTGCCCGCAGCCGAGGATCGCGACCGGCAGCGTCCGATCCGGGAAGCGGGGCCGGAAGTCCGCACTGGCGGAATGGGTGTTCATCACTGCCTGCCACCCTCCGGTGCGTCGAAGCGCAACACCACCTGCAGCGTGTCGGGGTCGCCGGCGTCGAGCTTGGCGAACACGGCCCCGACCTGGTCGGCATCCACGATGTCGGTGACCAGCGGGCCCGGCTGGATGGTTCCGCGGCTGAGTTGCTCGCCGAACACTCTCAGCAGGCGGGCGTGGTTCCAGCGGTCGCCGAGCCGGACGGGCGTGCCGCCGATCTGGCTGGCCACGATCCGGACCCGGTTGTGGTGGAACTCCTCGCCCAGCCGCAGCGCATCAGCCCCGCCCTGGTAGAAGCCGGACGCGACCACGGTGCCTTCGGTGGCGACGCTGCGGATCGCCTCGTGGAGCGCGCGGTAGTTGCCGCTCAGCTCGATCGCCGCATCCGCCCCGCCGCCGCACCACTGCCTCGCCAATGCGCCGACCCCGCCCTCGGGGGCGACGTCCCAGGTGGCCTCCGCGCCGAACCCGGCGGCGAGTTCGCGACGACGCCGGATGCCGTCCACCGCCGCGACGTGCGCACCGCTGAGGACGGCCAGCCGGGTGGCGAGCAGCCCGATCACGCCCTGGCCGAACACGACGAGTCGATCTCCGAGTTGGACGTCGGCGGCCAGAACGGCGTTGAGGGCGATGGCGCCGACGCGGAAGAACACCCCGTGCAGCGGATCGACCCCGGCCGGCAGCTTCTGCGCGGCCAGCCGATCGGCGGCGACGACGGCCTCGCTGCGATGGCCCCAGATGCCGTAGACGACATCGCCGACCTGCAACCCGGAGGCCTCAGGCCCCAGTTCCACGACTTCGCCGACCTCGGAGTAGCCCCAACCGGCCACCGGGTAGGCGAAGCTGGGCGCGCCGTCGACGAACAGGCGCTGCTCGGTGTCCCAGTGCTTGGTCACGTAGGGGTTCGAGCCGCGGTAGGCGGTGAGTTCGGTGCCTGCCGACACACCCGAGTACCAGGTGCGGACCCGTACCATGCCCGGCGTCAGTGTCGCCGGGGCACATTCCACGAGTTCCACCGTCCCGGGCGAACTGAACTGCACCACTGTGGCCACCGTGCCACCTCTCTCCATTGGGGACCTGCGACACTTAAGTATAAAGGTTTCGCAACTTTTGTCGACTAGCTAGACGGAAGGTGTTAGCGTGTGGCGTGCGGCGATCAGGCCGTCTCTACCAATGGAGGGGAGACACATGCGCAAGGGATGGATGCCGGTTCTGACTGCGGTCGTCACCATGGTGGCGGTCGCGGGCTGTTCGGCAGGACCGACGGGCACAGCAAGCAGCAGCGGTGGTGCGGCCGGAGGAGACAAGGTCCTCACGATCTGGACGGTGGAGGACGTGGCTGAGCGGGTGACCGCGCAGCAGAAGATCCTCGACGCCTATACCGCGAAGACGGGGACCAAGACGAAGCTCGTCGCCGTCGCGGAGGACCAGCTGGCGACGGTGCTGGCCTCGGCCGCCGCCGCGAACGACCTGCCCGACGCGATCGGTGCGGTGTCGATGAACGGCATCAACCAGCTCCAGACCGACAAGCTGCTGGACACCGCGGCCGCGGCCAAGGTCGTGAACGACCTCGGTGCCGGCACGTTCTCGCCGCGGGCGCTGGAACTGCTCAAGGACGGCGACACCCAGCTCGCGGTTCCCAGTGACGGCTGGGCGCAGCTGCTGTTCTACCGCAAGGACCTGTTCGATGCCGCCGGCCTCGCCGCGCCCACCAGCTACGACGCGATCATGAAGGCCGCGCAGACCCTGGACAAGGGCAAGCTGGCCGGCATCGTCGCCTCCACCGCCCCGGCCGATTCGTTCACCCAGCAGACGTTCGAGCACTTCGCGCTGGCCAACAACTGCCAGCTGGTGACCGGAGACGCGCTGAGCCTGAACAGCCCGGCGTGCGAGGAGTCGCTGAAGTTCTACGCCGATCTCATCAAGGGCTACTCGGCCTCCGGCAACCAGGACGCCGACACGACCCGCGCCACCTACTTCGCCGGCGACGCCGCGATGGTGGTGTGGTCGTCATTCCTGCTCGACGAACTGGCCGGCCTCCGCAACGACGCCCTTCCCACTTGTGACAAGTGCAAGGCCGACCCCAAGTGGCTGGCCAAGAACACCGGCATCGTCAGCGCCATCCAGGGACCCTCCAGCACCGAGCCCGCCTCCTTCGGTGAGATCGTGTCCTGGGCCATCCTCGACGGTGCGGACGCCGACACCGCCGGCCTGGTGGAGTACATGATGAGCGACGGCTACGCCGACTGGCTGGCGGTCGCCCCCGAGGGCAAGGTGCCGACCCGCTTCGGCACGGCCGACGAGCCGGCGAAGTACACCGACGCCTGGAAGCAGCTGAAGACCGGCGTGGACACCAAGGAACTGCTGTCCGACACCTACAGCCCCGAGATCCTGGCCGCAGTGGCCGCCGCCCCGAACGGCTTCAACCGCTGGGGCCTGCCCCAGGGCAAGGGTGCGCTCGCCGCCGCGGTCGCCAACCAGTTCGTGATCCCCAAGGTCCTCAACGAGATGTGGGACTCGGGGCTGAGCGGCAAGGACGCCGCCGCTAAGGCGCAGGAGCAGGCGCAGTCGATCAGCGACGAACTGGGCTGAGCCGGGGTGAGCGCAACCCTGACACCGCCGAAGCTGGGCCGGGGTGGTCGACGCACCACCCTGGCCCAGCGCCAGTCGCGCACCGGACTGGCGCTGATGAGCCCCACGCTGGTGATCGTGCTGGTCGTGGTGGTGTTCCCGCTGCTGTGGTCGGTCCTCATCTCGTTCCAGGAGCTGAAACTCATCCAGATCGGGCGGGCCAACCCGTTCGCCCCCCTTACCCTGGACAACTTCCGCCTCGTCCTGCGCTCGGGCGCGTTGTGGTCGAGCCTGTGGACGTCGGCGGTCTACACGTTCGGCGCCGTGGTCGTCACCACCATCCTCGGGGTGGTCGCCGCGCTGGCCGTCCGCAAGCCGTTCAAGGGCCGCACCCTGGTCCGGGCCGCGTTCCTGCTGCCCTACGTGGCCCCCGTGGTCGCGGTCACCTTCGTGTGGCGGATCATGCTCAACCCCGAGTTCGGCATCGTCAACCACTTCGGCCAACAGGTGCTCGGCTGGAGCGAACCCATCCCGTTCCTGTCCCAGTCCCGAGGGGTGTGGGACGTGCTCGGCATGCAGATCCCGGTGCCCACCGCCTTGCTGACCGTGATCCTGTTCGAGGGTTGGCGCTACTTCCCGTTCGCGTTCCTGTTCATCATGGCCCGTCTGGAGGGCATGTCCACCGAACCGGAGGAAGCCGCCCTGGTGGACGGCGCCACCCCGCTGCAGAGCTTCCGCTACATCCTGCTGCCGCAACTGATGCCGGTGCTGACCGTGCTGATCCTGCTGCGCACCATCTGGACGTTCAACGACTTCGACGACATCTTCCTGCTCACCGGCGGTGCCGCCGGAACCGGGGTGGCCAGCGTCCGGGTGTACGAACTGCTCACCGTCCAGCGCAACGTCGGCGCCGCCGCCGCGCAGTCGCTCGTGCTGGCCACCGTGCTGATCGTGCTGTTGCTGATCTACGCAGCCGTCATGCGAAAACGGGGGGAGAAGCTGTGAGCCGCCGCTACGCCTACGACACCTGGAACCGCGACCGGGTCGAACGCACCCTGTTCGGCATCCTGCGACCCGTCGTCATCGTCGGGCTGCTGGTCGCGGTCCTGCTGCCCTTCTACTACATGCTCCTGCTGTCCTTCAAACCCATCGAAAGCCTCCTGCGGGACCCGGGAAGCCTGTGGCTCGCCCCCGGCGAGTTCACCTTGTCCACCTACGAGAAGGTGCTGCGCTCAGTGGAGCAGGGCGGGCAGGGGTTCGCCAGCTTCCTGGCAAACAGCGGCTTCGTCTCCCTGCTGTCGGTCCTGCTCGCCCTGGCCATCGCCATCCCCGGCGCCTACGCCGTCGCCCGGCTTCCGTTCTTCGGCCGCCGCCAGGTCAACGGCCTGTTCGTGGCCACTTACCTGTTCCCCGCCATCGTCCTAGCCATCCCGCTGTTTGTGCTGTTCACGCGGATGGGGCTGCGCGGATCCCTCGTCGGGCTGGCGCTGGTTTACATCGCACAGACCGTCCCTGTCGCGATCTACATGCTGCGCAACTACTTCGACACCATCCCGGTCTCCATCGAGGAGTCCGCGATGATGGACGGCCTGGGCACCATGGGGACACTGCGCCGGATCACCCTGCCCCTGGCGCTGCCGTCCATCATGGCCACCGGGCTGTTCGTGTTCATGATCGCCTGGAACGAGTTCCTGTTCGCCCTGCTGTTCCTCGTCGACCGCCGGGAGAGCTGGACGGTGTCCCTCGGACTGGCGCAACTGTCGGGCAGCATCGAGGTTCCCACCACGGTTCTGATGGCCGGCTCGGTGGTGATCACCCTGCCGGTGATCGTGCTGTTCTTC
The DNA here is from genome assembly GCA_036735445.1 of Propionicimonas sp. Lineage (GTDB taxonomy): Bacteria > Actinomycetota > Actinomycetes > Propionibacteriales > Propionibacteriaceae > Propionicimonas. The sequence goes on along the minus strand of DAINOM010000084.1, from coordinate 3,714 downwards.
GCCACCGAGCGGCTGCTCAGCGGCGGCCTCACCGCCGGAGCGGAAAAGGGCTGACGTTGGAGTGGATCACGGCCGAGGAACGGGCCCAGCGGATGGGCCAGGAGCCCTACGCGCTCGCCCACAACGAGGTTGTCCAGGCGGCGACCACGGGACGCGACGTCACCGCGCTACGCCGGCGGCTCGCCGACCTGGATCCGGATGACCACGACGAACTGCTCGCCGTCTACCAGGCGGCGCTGGACGCGCCGCGCACCGGGGAGCGCACGTTCGAGTCCTCGCAGTGGGACCGGATCCACACGAGCCTGCCCGTGCCCCGGGAAGACCGGCAGGCCGACGAGGCGCGGCTGGCCGACCAGCTGAGGGGAGCCTGGACGGGCCGGGTCATCGGCAACATGATGGGCAAACCCGTGGAGAAGGGCTTCGACCGCGCCGGGCTTCGCCGCCACCTCGAAAGCGAGAACGCGTATCCGCTGCGCGACTACATCCCGCTCTCCGACGAACAACACGCCCGGGCTCACGGCTTCCACGCCGTCAAGGGCCTGACCCGGGGACGGATCGACGGCGGTGTCCGCGACGACGACATCGACTTCACCGTGCTCGGACTGTTGATGCTCGAGAACTACGGAGCCGGCCTGAGGACGGCGGACATCGCCTATGAGTGGTTGCGACGCTTTCCCGTCTACCAGCTGTACACGGCCGAACGCGCCGCCTACCAGAACCTGATCCGGGAGATCCCTCTCACCGAAGTAGGCAGCCACCACAATCCCTACCGGGAGTGGATCGGCGCCCAGATCCGTGCCGACATTCACGGCTACACCCACCCCGGACACCCACGGGCGGCCGCGCAGGCTGCCTACACCGACGCCTGGCTCAGCCACCGCGCCAACGGCATCTACGCGGCGATGTGGGCCGGAGCGCTCATCGCCAGCGCGTTCACCACCGAAGGCGCGCTGGAATCGGTCCACACCGCACTCGAGCACATCCCGCCGGACTGCCGCCTCGCCGCCGAAATCAGACTGGTCGTCAGCCAGTACCGAGCTGGCTGGAGCTGGGAGGACTGCCTCGACGCGATCGAGGCACGGCACGCCGAACTCAGCTGGGTCCACGCCGTCAACAACACCGGAGCGCTCGTCGCCGCCCTCCTGTGGGGTGAGGGTGACTTCGCCGCCACCGTCGGCCTCGCCGTGCAGTCAGGCCTCGATACCGACTCCATCGGCGCCACCGCCGGCTCCTGGGCCGGCGCCCGGCTGGGCTACCGGAGCCTGCCAGGACACCTCGTGGCCCCGCTGCACGACCGCACCAGCACCGCCGTTTTCGGCGCCGGCGAGGTGATCCTCAGCGATCTCGCCGAACGGACACGGGCAGTGATCCGGGCGATAGCCTCGTCCGACAACAAGGAGGGATGATGCCACCAGGCCCGGGCGAAGTGCTCGACCTCATCCGGCGCGGGAAGGCAGTCACCAGGGGTGACATCGCCGAGGTCACCGGCCTGTCACGGATGACCGTCGCCCAACGTCTCGACGCACTCCTTGCTGCCGACGTCGTCCGCGAAGGCCGCGCGGACCGGCACACCGGCGGACGCATGCCCAAGCGGCTCGAGTTCAACGTCGATCACTCCCGTGTGGTCGCTGTCTCGATCGACACCCGTCACGCCAAGGTCGCCATCACCGACCTCGCCGGCCGGATCCTTAGAGAGGAGAAGTGCCGCACTCTCGTCGCTCACGGCCCGGAAACGGTACTGAACACCATCGGTGAAACTGTCGCGGCGCTGCTTCGCCGCGAGCACCTCGACGCCAGCAAGGTCAGCGGCTTGGGCATCAGCCTGCCCAGCCCCGTCGACCCGTCGACGCGCCGCCCCAGCCAGCCACCCATCATGCCGGGCTGGGACGCCTACCCGGTCGCCGAGCACCTCCAGGAGATCCTGCCCACTACAGTCCTCGTCGAAAACGACGCCAATGCGATGGCGCTCGGCGAACAGGTCACCGGCTACCCCGACTGCCGAGCCCTGGTGCTGGTCAAGGTCTCCACCGGCATCGGCACGGGCATCGTCATTGACGGCAGCCTTTACCGGGGGATCGACGGTGGCGCCGGCGACATCGGCCACGTCCGACTCGGCGACCGCCTGGAGGCCGAATGCCAGTGCGGCGGCCACGGCTGCCTCGCCGCCGTCGCCAGCGGCCGCGCCGTCGCCAAAGCCCTCACCGCACTCGGCGTCCCTGCCACATCCGGCCAGGACGTCCGGCTACTCCTCAAGCGCGGACAACCAGAAGCCGTCCGCCTCACCCACGAAGCCGGCCGCGTCCTCGGCACCGTGGTCGCGACCGTGGTCTGCCTGGTCAACCCCGGCGTCCTCATCATCGGCGGCGACCTCGCCTCCTCCGCCCTGATCAGCGGCATCCGCGAAACGCTCTACCCCCTGTCGCTGCCGCGAGCCACCCGCCACCTCGACATCCGGCTCGGCAGCCTCGGAGAAGACGCCGCCATCGTCGGAATGACCCACGCCGTCGTCGATCAGGTGTTCTCTCCCGAAGCCATCGACACGCGACTCGCGGAATGACGCCTGGCCTTCTCGACTGGGTCGGCCGGTTTAGTGATGGGGAACCCGGCGACGCTGACCCACCCCCAGGCGCGTCCAGCCGGGTTCCAGTACCGGTCATCGTAGGACCGTGAGTCAGCCGTCGCCAGAGGGAATGCGAGCAGCGGCTTCTCAGATGCCGATCGTGTGGGCTGGCGGTTGGGCGGGCATGATGGCCGCGCGTCTGGCCAGGTCCTGGGCGGCGCGGAGCGGGTCGAGCACCACTGGAACGGTCTCCCAGAGATCCTCCAGGTTGTCCGGCTTGTGCGCCCGCGGTGAGCCTTGCGTGAGCGTCTTGATGGTCAGCGGGGCGGCGCGAACCAGCCTGCTGACGGCCTCGGCTGCATTGTCGTGCAGCGCCTCCGCGGAGTGGTAAGTGGCGGGGTCGGGCCACCAGTCGTAGCGGAGGCTGTCCAGCGCCTTCTGCACGGAGTGCCTGGGCATCGGGATCTGGTCGGCGTTCAGCCAGGCCCGGCTCGCCCCACGGGTGAGGCCGTCCAGCGCGGCGACAACGGCGTGGCCGACGCGGATGGCGGATTGAAGTCCGGAGTGGGCGATGGCCAGGAACTGCTCCGGAGCGATATAGGCGAACATCTCGTCCGCTTGCTTCCACTCAGTGCCGGTTCGCAGGACTTCGTCGAGGGTCTGTCGCAGTTCGGCGGAGGCGTGGCGGAGCTGGGTGCTGCGTCCTCCCAGGCGGAGTTCGCTCGGCCAGCGGGCAGTCTGCCGCCACGCCCTGCCGGCCGCGACCAGAGCGGTGTCCGCGCCGGCTGGTTGATCTTCACTGGCGTGCTCGGTGATGGTGTTGGCTGCCGCGCAGAGCAGGGCGATGTCCGCGGCTGCAAGCTGGAGGCCGTGCTGGGTGACCAGGCGCGGGTTGAGGATCGCGTCGGTCGCGGCGGTCTCCCACCGGGCGACGGCACCGTCGATGCCCGGATCAGTCGGACCGAGGATGCGCCAGGCATGCAGCACGGCCGGCTTGGTGGCGTCCGGGTGCAGGCCTGCCAGTCGGATGAGCTGGGGCTCGGGCTGGGCGCCGAGGGTGTCGAAGCCGCTCTGGGTCCAGCGGGCGGCGCGGGCGAGGGCTGATTCGAGGTTGCTGCCGATCGCATCGGCTGCCTGCTCCCTGGTGTCTGGTG
>DAINOM010000083.1:0-14592 GCA_036735445.1 Propionicimonas sp. | reverse complement strand
CGCGACGCCGACGTGATCCTGGTGATGGAGGACGGCGCGATCGTCGAGCAGGGCAACCACGCCGAGCTGCTGGCTGCCAAGGGCCACTACTACCGGCTCTACCAGTCACAGTTCGCCGCGGCGATCACCGACGAGGAGGACGCCGCCTGACCCGACCTGGGGACAGGTCCCATTCCCGTTCAGGTGGCGGAAAAGGGGTCTGTCCCCCTTTTCCGCCACTTTGCGCGGGTGGCGGGGAATGGGGACAGACCCCTTTTCCGCCACTCGGTGGTTAGGCTCCGGTCATGGCACGGACCTGGCGGATCGGTGAGGTGGCCGAGCGCACCGGACTCACCCGGCGGACCCTGCGGCACTACGACGACCTCGGGCTGCTGGTGCCGGCGGCGCGCAGCGGGAGCGACTACCGGCTGTACGACGAGGCCGACCTGCTGCGGCTGCTGCAGGTCCAGAGCCTGAAGGCCCTGGGGTTGGGTCTCGCCGAGATCGCCGCCGCCCTGGCGGAACCCGAGGTGGACGCGTCCGCGACCCTGCGCTCGCACCTCGTCCATCTGACCGAGCGGATCGCTGCGGAACAGCAGCTGGCCGACCGGTTGCGGACGCTGGCCGGCGCGACCGAGCGAAGCTGGGACGACGTGCTGGCCGCCATCGCCCTCACCCAGCAGCTCGCCCACCCGGACCCGGCCGTGCGGCTGCGGGCGGCGTTGCAGTCCACGGCCGACACGGGCGAGCTGTTCAGCGCTCTCGCCGCCGAGCCCGATCCGGCCGTCCAGGAGGTGCTCGTCTGGGCGCTCGCGCAACAGCCGGACGGCGCGGCGACCGCCCTCGCCCACCTCGATGATCCCGATCCGGACCTCCGCTGCCTGCTGGCCCGGTTACTGGGCAAGCTGCGCGAGCGGGACGCCGTGCCGGCGCTGGTCGAGCTCCTCGACGACCCCGAGCCGCACGTGGTGACCAGCGCCGTCCACGCGCTCGGCCAGATCGGCCACCCCACGGCCGCCGGGCCGCTCGTGGCCCTGCTCGAACCCGGCCCGATCCGGGTCGCCGATCTCGTCGAGGCCATCGCCAACCTGGGCCCGGCCGCCATCGCGCCGCTCGCCGTAGCGCTGGCGTCCGACTCAACGGAGACAAGGGCCGCAGCCGCCGAGGCACTCGGCCGACTCGGCGGAGGATTGTCCACCGAACGCCGTGCGGAATCCTCCGTACTCCTGGAGCCATTGCTCGCCGATCCCGACCCAGAGGTACGGCTGGCTGCGCTCCTGGCCCTGGGAGAGCTGGGAGGGTCGGCCCGCGCACGCATCGAGTTGGCACTCACTGATCCCCAGCTGGAGGCGGTTGCCCGGCGCCTGCTTGACCTTCACGTTACGTGAACCTCTACCGTCCTCGGTGACCCCCGTGTGGTGTCGAGAGGAGGAAGAGATGAACCTGTTGGACTACCTGCGCGAGGAACTCGTCCGGTTGATGAAGCGCCGCGAGAAGGTGGCGCTGCGGGCCGTTCGGGACGCGATCAGCGCGATCCAGAACGCCGAGACCAGCTACGTCACCGCGCCGGCAACCGTGGCGCCGGCCAGTGAGTTCGTTGCCGGCGGCGTCCAGTTCGGTCACGCCGAGCGCGTGGTGCAGGCGCTGACCGACGAGCAGATGATGTCCCTCGCCCGCGGCGAGGTGGCTCGCCGGCTCGACGAGGCCGTCCGGATGCGCGACCTCGGTGAGGTCGACCACGCCCTGATGCTGAAGGCGGAGGCACTCGCCCTCGGCGACCGCCTGGACGCCTACGCGGCCTGACCGCCAGCCGCTGGTCGAACGGCCTCCACCGCTGGTCGAACGGCCCCACCGCTGATCGAACCGCCCCACCGCTGATCGAGCTTGTCGAGATCCCCACCGCGTCTCGACAAGCTCGACGACCGATTGTGCTGAATGCCGCGTCTCGACAAAGCTCGACGACCGGCTGTGCTGGATGTGACTCGGGGGGTGAACGGGAATGGGACCTGTCCCCGGTCAGCGGGCGGCGATCAGGGCCTTCAGCTCGGCCACGGCGCGATCGAGGTCGGCGCGGGTGGCGGCCCGCTCGCCCGGCTTCACCGTGACCACGATCTCGCCCTCCGGCTGCAGCACGGCGCGCTGCACCTCCGAGGCATCGTCCGCGCCCTGGCGGCGCAGGGCGAGGTCGAGTTCGCTGCGGCCGATCCCGAGGCGGCGCAGGGCGCGCTCGTCGACCCTTCCGTCCGTGATCACGTCGGTGCCGCCGCCCACCAGCAGGCCGCGGCCGACCGTGCTCGACTCGGCCAGCCGGTCCATGCCGGCGTTGAAGCCGACCAGCACGACCGCGCCCACCATTCCGCCGAGCACCGAGTTGTCCGGGCCGATGATCGAGTTCTGCACGACGTTCGACAGCAGCAGCACGACGACCAGGTCGAGCGAGTTCATCTGGGCCAGCAGCCGCTTGCCCGCGAACCGGATCAGGATCGCGATGCCCAGATAGACCACGACCGTGCGGAGCACCTTCTCCCACAGCGAGATGTCCATGGTGAGGAACGGGACGAGCCAGTCGGGAAGCGTCATGGACGCACGCTAGCGAGGCGGACGGACGCCGCCAACGACCCCGGGAAACGCCCGCTCAGACCGTTCGGTACGCCGCCAGGGCCGAGAGCACCTCGGTCCGTTCGGCCGGTGAGAGTCGACTAAGCAATTCTTGCACCTCCACCGCCGTCTCCGCCGCTCGGGACCGGGTGGGCCGGTACAGCCATGCCCGACCCTCCAAATTCCTCAGCACGAGCCCCTTCTTGGCGAGCCGGTCCAGCACGGTGAGCACGGTGGTGTACGCGAGATCCCGCTCAATCGAGATCAGATCGTGCACTTCGCGGACGGAAAGCGGGTCCGTGCGGGCCCACAGGATTTCCATCACAGCCTGTTCGAGCTCCCCCGTCACCGCCATAGGAACATGGTAGGACAATCGTTGCGACCTACGACAGCCGGTAGTAGATTGCGCGCCATGAGCGCGGAGACCCTTGCCAGATGGCAGTTCGGGATCACAACTGTCTATCACTTCTTCTTCGTACCGATCACCATCGCCCTCTCGTTGCTGGTGGCGGTCATGCAGACAATTTGGGTACGAAGTGGTAACGAAAAGTTTCTGCGACTCACGAAGTTCTTCGGGAAGTTGTTCCTGATCAACTTCGCCATGGGCGTGGTCACCGGCATCGTGCAGGAATTCCAGTTCGGTATGAACTGGAGTGAGTACTCCCGGTTCGTCGGCGACATCTTCGGGGCTCCGCTCGCCCTGGAGGCCCTGATCGCCTTCTTCCTCGAGTCGGTGTTCATCGGCCTGTGGATCTTCGGCTGGGACCGACTCCCCAAGAAGGTGCACCTGCTGATGATCTGGCTGGCCGCGATCGGCACGATGATCTCCGCGATCTTCATCCTCGCCGCGAACTCCTTCATGCAGAACCCGGTCGGCGCCCACTTCGTCCCCGGCACCGACCGCGCCGAGATGGTCTCCCTGCTGGACGTCCTGCTCAACCCGGTCGCGCTCGTCACCCTGCCGCACGTGCTCTTCACCGCCTACATGACCGCCGGCGGCCTGATCCTCGGCATCGCCGGCTGGCACCTGGCGAAGCTGGGCGCGGTCGCCGAGCGCACCCCGAAGCAGGAGAAGGACGCCGACGCGTACCGCTGGGCCACGAAGTTCGGCGCGTGGGTGCTGCTGGTCGCGGGCGTCCTGACCATCATCACCGGCGACATCCAGGGCAAGATCATGACCGACGTGCAGCCCATGAAGATGGCCGCGGCCGAGGCGCTGTGGGACTCCGAGCAGCCCGCAGGGTTCTCGCTGATCACCATCGGCACGCTGGACGGCACGCAGGAGGTCTGGTCGCTGAAGGTGCCCGGCGTCCTCTCGTTCCTGGCCACCGGCGACTTCAACGCCAAGGTCTACGGCATCAACGAACTCGTCCAGAAGATGGAGGACGAGGCGTTCACCAACTCGAACAACCAACTCCAGCGTGAGTCGGCCGAGCGGCTGGCCAGGATCGGCGTGACGGACTGGGTGCCGAACATCCCGGTCGCCTACTGGACCTTCCGGCTGATGATGGGCCTGGGTTTCCTCGGCATGGCGATCGGCGCGTGGGCGCTCTGGGTGACCCGCAAGGGTGCGTTCCCGAAGGCCGGCAAGCTGTGGACGTCGCTGATGATCGCCGTCCCGCTGGCGCCGCTGTTCGGCATCTCGTTCGGCTGGATCTTCACCGAGATGGGCCGCCAGCCGTTCATCGTGTTCGGCGTGCTGCCCACGGCGGCCGCGGTCTCGCCCGGGGTCAGCGCCTTCGAGGTGGGCCTGTCCATGGTGCTGTACACGCTGATCTACGGCGTGCTGGCCGTGGTCGAGGTCGCACTGTTCATGCACTACGTCAAGCTGGGGCTGCCCGACGTCGTCGAGCCACAAGTGCTCACCGACGAGGACGCCCCCCTCACCTTCGCGTACTGAGAGGCCTGAAGCCATGATTGCTCTTGAAGTCGCCGGCAACGCGCCCATTGCCTTCCAGGCCCTGTGGTTCATCCTGATCGCCGTCCTGTGGACCGGCTACCTGGTCCTCGAGGGGTTCGACTACGGCGTGGCCATGCTCATCCAGATCCTCGGCAGGAACGAGAAGGAGAAGCGGGTCATCGTCAACACCATCGGCCCGGTGTGGGACGGCAACGAGGTCTGGCTGCTCACCGCCGGTGGCGCCACCTTCGCGGCGTTCCCGGCCTGGTACGCCACGCTGTTCTCGGGGCTCTACCTGCCGCTGTTCCTGGTGCTGGTCGGGCTGATCATCCGGGGCGTGGCCTTCGAGTACCGCTCGAAGCACCCGGACGCGAAGTGGCGCAACGCCTTCGACTGGATGGCCTCCATCGGATCGTTCATCGTACCGCTGGTGTTCGGCATCGGCTTCGCCAACTTCATCATCGGGCTGCCGGTGGCGCCCGCGGCCGGCAACCCGTCCCTGTACGTGGTCTCGCCGAGCCCGTACTTCTGGCAGCTGTTCAACTGGTTCGGCCTGCTCGGCGGCCTCACCCTGGTGGCGCTGTTCCTGTTCCACGGGGCGCTGTTCCTCGCGCTGAAGACCAAGGGCGAGCTGCACGACCGGGCGCAGGCCTTCGCCGGCAAGGCCGGCCTGGTCTCGATCGGGCTCGGTGCGATCTTCCTGGTCGCGCAGAACCTGTTGCACCCGACCGGCGTGCTGGGCTGGCTGCTGCTGGTGCTGGCCGCCGCCGGGCTGGGCTCGGCATGGTGGTTCAACGGCAAGGGACGGGACGGCATCGCGTTCGTCTCCACCACCGCGGCCATCCTGTTCGTCGCGGTCGGGATCTTCCTGACCATGTGGCCGGGTCTCGGCTTCAAGGGGGTCGGCGAGGGCCTGGTCCCGTCCCCGCTGAACGCGATGAACGCCTCGTCCAGCGAACTGACCCTCGTGCTGATGACCGTCGCGGCGGGTGTCTTCGTCCCGATCGTGCTGGCCTACACCGCCTGGACCTACACGGTGTTCCGCCGCCGGCTGGGTGTTGAGAACATTCCCGACGACGAGCCCGCCACAGCACTAGCGGGCTGATGGCGGGGCCGATCGACCCACGCCTCCTCCGCAGGGCCCGCGCGACCAGGGGCTACCTGGTCGCCGGGGTCGCGGTCGGCAGCGCAACAGCCATCCTGACCCTCGGTCAGGCATGGCTGTTGTCGCGTTCCGTGGCGGACATCTTCTACACCGGCACGCTCGGCACGCTGGCCTGGGCGGTCGGTGGCCTCGCGGGCGTGTTCGGGTTGAAGGCCCTGCTGGCCTGGGCGAACGAGTGGCTCGCGCAGCGCGCGTCCGCCGCGGTGAAGTCACAGTTGCGGCGGGACATCCTGGGCGCGCGGATCGACCGTCCGCTGGTCGCGACGTCGTCCGGCGGACTGGTCACGCTGGTCACCCAGGGCCTGGACGCCCTCGACGGCTACTTCAGCAAGTACCTGCCCCAGCTGCTGCTCGCGGTGACCGTGCCGCTGGTGATCGGGGTGGCGATCCTGTCCGCGGACCTCACCTCGGCGATCATCCTCGCCCTGACCCTGCCGCTGATCCCGGTGTTCATGGCCCTGGTCGGCTGGACGACGGAGGCGATCACCAGGCGCCGCTGGGCCGTGCAGACCCGGCTGGCCAACCACTTCGCCGACCTGATCGCCGGCCTGCCCACCCTGCAGGTGTTCGGACGGGCGAAGGCCCAGGCCGAGGGACTGCGCCGCAGCGAGGCCCAGCACCGCTCGGAGACCATGCGGACACTGCGGGTGTCGTTCCTGTCCGCGCTCGTGCTGGAACTGCTCGCCACCCTCAGCGTCGCCCTGATCGCGGTCACCGTCGGGTTCCGGGTGGTTTTCGGCAACCTCGACCTGGCCACCGCGCTGTTCGTGCTGATCCTCGCGCCGGAGGCGTACCTGCCCGTCCGTCAGGTCGGGGTGCACTACCACGACGCCGCCGACGGCCTGGCCGCGGTCGACTCAGCGTTCGCCCTGATCGACGGGCCCGCCCCCGAACCGCTCGGGCCTGCCCCCGAACCGCTCGCGCCCGCCCCCACACCGCCCGCGCCCGCCCCCACACCGCCCGCGCCCGCCCCCACACCGCCCGTCGAGCCTGTCGAGACGCCCCGCCCGCTCCCTGAGGAGCTTCGCGAGGAACGAGCGAAGCGTCACGAAGGGCCACTCCTCGGCGTCCACGAGGTCACCCACACCTACCCGGGCGCCACAGCCCCAGCCCTGCCACCGACCTCCTTCGACGTCCACCCTGGCGAGATCGTGGCCCTGGCCGGACCGAGCGGCGCGGGCAAGACCACGCTGCTGAACGCCGTGATGGGCTTCCTTGCGCCCACCGGCGGCGCGGTGACCAGCCACGGCGAGCCGATCGGACGGCTGCCCGCGTGGCGCGGCCAGCTCGCCTACGTCGGCCAGGAGCCGGGACTGCTCTCCGGGACGGTCGCGGACAACGTCCGCATCGGCTTCCCCCACGCCACGGACGCCGCCGTCGCCGACGCCCTGCGCCGGGCGGGAGCCGCCGACCTGCCCCTGGACCAGCCGGTCGGCGATGACGCCGAAGGCGTCTCCGCCGGCGAGCGACGCCGGATCGCCGTGGCCCGGGCCCTGCTGCGGGTGACGCTCGGCCGGGCCAGGCTGCTCGTGCTGGACGAGCCCACCGCCGGCCTCGACGCCGACACGGAGGCCGGCCTGTTGCGCAGCCTGCGCCGGCTCGGCGTCGCCGCCCTCGTCGTCAGCCACCGTCCCGCCGTCCTCGCCGAGGCCGATCGCGTGGTCGAGATCGGGCCAGGCCTCAGCACTCCTCGTCATCCCGGCGAACGTCCCCGTCATCCCGGCGAACGCCGGGATCTCGTGCACCAGTCCGGTGGGTCCGCTCCGGGGATCCCGGGTCGAGCCCGGGATGACGGCAGGGGCGCCCAGGACGGGGAGCCGCGGGGGGGTGCACTCGCCCTTCGTGACGCCCGGCGCCTCGCAAGCTCGGCGCCGGGCTCCTCAGGGACCGGGAGTTCCGAAGGACCTCCCGCAAGCTCGGCGGCGGACTCCTCAGGGATCGGGGCTCAGGGCGGCAGCCTGCTGAACCGGCTCCTCGACGCCACGGCTGGCTCACGGCTGCGGCTGGTCGGCTCGATTGCGCTCGCGTTCAGCGCGACGGCCGCGTCGGTGGCCCTGATGGCGGTGTCGGCGTGGCTGCTGTCCCGGGCGGCGGAGCTGCCGCAGGTGCAGTACCTGGCCGCGGCGGCGGTCGGCGTCCGCTTCTTCGGCATCTCGCGGGGCGCGTTCCGCTACGCCGAGCGCCTGCTCGGGCACGACGTGGCGCTCAAGCTGCAGTCGGCGCTGCGCCTGGAGACCTACGCGACGCTCGCCCGCACCACCCTGCTCGGCACCCGCCGTGGCGACCTGCTGGCGCGGGTGATCGCCGACGTCGAGGCGATCCAGGACCTGGTCGTCCGCGTCTGGATCCCGTTCGCCTCCTCGGCGGCTGTGCTGCTGGCGACGTCCGCGGCGATCGCGCTGTTCTCGCCCGGCTCCGCGCTGGTGCTGCTGGCGACGTCGGCACTGGCCGCGGTGGCCGTCCCGTGGCTGTCCCGGCTCGCGTCCGCCCGGGCGGACGCCGCCGCGCTGCCGCTCCGCGGCGAACTCGCCGATGCCGCGCGTGAGCTGTCCCGCACGGCCGCGGACCTCGTCGCCTATGACGCCGCGGCCGAACGGCTCGACCGGTTCGCCGCGATCGACGAACGGCTGCGGCGGGCCTCCGCGCGCTCGGCGTGGGTGCGGGGCATGGGCACCGCGGCACAGGTGCTCGCGGCCGGGGCGGCGGTGATCGGCGCGCTGGTGATCGGCGGCCACCAGGTCGCGGACGGGACCATGGCGCGGGTGATGCTCGCGGTCGCCGTCCTCACGCCGCTGGCGCTGCACGAAGCGCTGTCGACGCTGATCGCGTCCGCGCAGACCCGCACCCGCGCCCGCGCGGCCCTGCAGCGGGTCGAGGAGGTGCTGGCCGCGGCACCGATCGGCGCCGGCGACCTCGCCGACCCGGGACGACCTGTGCCCGTCCCCGGCCTGGCCGTCCGTGACCTCGCAGCCGGCTGGCCCGGGTCGCCGGCCGTGGTGACCGGGTTGTCCTTCGACGTCCGGGCGGGCGAGAAGGTGGCACTCGTCGGGCCCAGCGGGATCGGCAAGACGACCGTTGCCGCGACCGTCCTCGGACTGATCCCCGCGGTGGCCGGCACCGTCGAGGTCACCGGACGGATCGGCTACCTCGCCCAGGACGCGCACATCTTCACGACCACGATCGAGGAGAACGTCCGGATCGGGAACCGCGACGCGTCCCTCGGCGACGTCGAGGACGCCCTCGGTCGCGCCGGGCTCGGCCTCGATCCCGCCCGGATGGTCGGCGAGGGCGGCGACGCCCTCTCCGGTGGCGAGGCGCGGCGGGTGGCGCTGTCCCGGCTGCTCGTCGGCCACTACCAGGTGCTGGTGCTGGACGAGCCCACCGAGCACCTTGACGCCGCCACCGCCGCCGCGCTGATCGACGACATCTGGGCTTCCAGCACCGCGGACCCCGTCCTGGTGGTCACCCACGACCCCGCCCTGGTCGCCCGCTGCGACCGCGTGGTCACCCTGGCCTGACTGCCCACCCATAGCCAGCCGCGACCCCCGGCGAGACGCCGCGGCGGGGCCCGTTTGACAGCACTCCATCCGATAATGAGAATGATTGTCATGAACTTCTGGAAGCGCCTGGTCACCGTTGGAGCGACCCTGTCCCTGCTCGCGCTCAGCGCCTGCGCCGCCTACACCGATGCGCCGGCCACCACCCCGGCGCCGGGGACGAGTGGTGGCCGGCTGCGGGTGTCCGTGGCGTTCTACCCGTTCCAGTTCGTCGCCGAGCGCGTGGGCGGCGACCTGGTCGACGTGACGAACCTCACCGCTCCCGGCGCCGAGCCGCACGACCTGGAGCTCACGCCGCAGCAGGTCGCGTCACTGACCACGGACGACCTGGTCATCTACCAGTCGGGGTTCCAGCCGGCCGTCGACACCGCCGTCCAGCAGGCACAGCCGAAGCGGACGGTGGACACCGCGTCCTTCCTCACCCTGATGCCGGTCGACCACGACGCCGACGAGGGCGACGACCATGCCGAAGAGGGCGACGACCACGACCACGGCGCCTACGACCCACACACCTGGCTCGACCCGACCAACGTGGTCGCCGTCGCCGAGCACGTCCGCGATGCGCTGGCCGCCGCACGTCCGGACGCGGCGCAGCAGTTCGCGGACAACACCAGCCGGCTCGTCACGGACCTGACCGGGCTGGACGCGACGCTCAAGGCCGACCTCGGCACCTGCGCGATCAAGCCGTTCATCACCTCCCACGCCGCCTTCGGGTACTTCGCCCACCGCTACGGGCTGACCCAGGTGGGCATCAACGGCGTCGAGCCCGACGTGGAGCCCAGCGCCGCCCGGATCGCCGAGGTCCAGCGGATCGCGAAGCAGAACCACGTCACCACCATCTTCTTCGAGACGCTGGTCTCCCCTGCCGTGGCCGAGTCCATCGCCGGCGACCTCGGGCTGCGCACCGACGTGCTCGACCCGCTCGAAGGGATCACCGCCGAGTCGAAGGGCAGCGACTACCTTGAGGTCATGCGCGCGAACGGCTCCGCCCTGCAGAAGGCCAACCAGTGCTCCTGACCGACACGGGCACGTCGCCCGTCATCCGCGCCGACGCGGTCGACGTGGTGCTGGGCGGCATCCCGATCGTCCGGGGGGCGTCGCTGGCGATCCGGCCGGGGGAGGTCGTCGCCATCCTCGGCAACAACGGTTCCGGCAAGACCACGCTGATGCGGGCGCTGCTGGGGCTCGTCCCGCACCGTGGCGCCATTGAGCTGTTCGGCACCCCGCTGGAGCGGTTCCGGGACTGGCGCCGCGTCGGCTACGTGCCGCAGCGCGGCAGCATCCTCGTCCAGCAGGCCACGTCCCGCGAGGTGGTGGCGAGCGGACGGCTGGGCGTGCGCCGTCCGTTCCTGCCGGCGTCCGGCGCCGACCGAAGGGCCGTGGACGCCGCGCTCGAGGAGGTCGGCCTCGCCGACCGGGCCCGCTACCCGTTCGTCCGACTCTCCGGGGGCCAGCAGCAGCGGGTGCTGATCGCCCGCGCGCTCGCCACCGGCGCCGACCTGATGCTCTGGGACGAGCCGCTGGCCGGCGTCGACCGCACCACCCAGGAGCTGCTGGCCGGGGTGGCCGCGCGCCTGAAGGCCGGCGGCTCGACGATCGTCATGGTGCTGCACGAGCTGGGCTGCTTCCGGGAGCTGATCGACCGCTCGATCGTCCTCGCGGACGGCCGGGTGATGCCCCCCGGCTACAGCCACCACGACCACGAGCACGACCATGGGCACGACCACGCCGACCACGACCACCGCACCGCGCACGGCGGGCACGAGGTGGACGAGGTCGAGCGTCCGCACACCTCACACACCGGGCTGGAGGTCGGCTGACATGGAATGGCTCTCCCTCGCCTTCATGCAGCGGGCGCTGGTCGCGGCCCTGCTCACCGGGGTCACCGCGCCTGCGATCGGCACGTTCCTCGTCCAGCGCCGGCTCAGCCTGCTCGGGGACGGCCTCGGTCACCTCGCGGTGGCCGGCGTCGGCCTGGCGATCCTCACCGGCACGGCCCCGCTGCCGCTCGCCGTGGCCATCTGCGTGCTCGGTTCGATCGGCATCGAACTGCTGCGCGAGTCCGGACGGGCCAGCGGGGACGTCGGCCTGGCGATCCTGTTCTACGGCGGCCTCTCCGGCGGCCTGCTGCTCGCCGGCCTGGCCGGGCAGGGGACGGGCACGCTGTCGGCCTACCTGTTCGGTTCGCTGCTCACGATCAGCGTCACCGACCTGTGGTTCATCACGATCCTCGGTGCGGTCGTGCTCACCGTCACCATCGGACTGCTGCCGCAGCTGTTCGCGGTCAGCGCGGACGAGCCGTTCGCGCGGTCGATCGGACTGCCCGTCCGGCTGCTGAACATCGTGGTGGTGAGCCTCGCCGCGATCACCGTGACCGTGTCGATGCGGACGGTCGGCCTGCTGCTGGTCAGTGCGCTGATGGTGGTGCCGGTCGCCACGTCCAACCACCTGGTGGTCGGCTTCCGGCGAGGGTTGTTCACCGCGATGGGCCTGGGCGCGGTCGCCGCGCTCAGCGGCGCGGTCGGCTCGTACTACCTGAACACGGCGCCCGGCTCGCTGATCGTCGTGATCGCGATCGGCATGTTCGCGCTGAGCTGGCCGGTGTCGCGGGTGCTGCAGCGCCGCAACCGTCCGGTGATCGAGTTGCCGGACGAGGCCGAGCCGGTCGTCCACGAGCTGGCCGAGACGCACCCGCACGTGCACGACCAGGACTGCGGGCACCTCTCCGTCCAGCACGCCGGGCACGTCGACTACATCCACGACGGCCATCGGCACGCCGCCCATGGGGACCACTATGACGAACACTGAGGGCCGCGGCGGCCAGCGCAACACCCGGCAGCGCACCGAGATCCGGCACGCCGTCGAGGCGCTGGCGACCTTCGCGACCGCTCAGGAGGTGCACGACCGGATGCGTCACGAGGGTTCCGGCGTGGGCCTGGCCACCGTCTACCGGGCGCTGCAGGCGATGGCCTCGGCCGGCGAACTGGACGCGATCCGCACCCCCGACGGCCAGGTCGCCTACCGGACCTGCTCCCCCGGCCACCACCACCACCTGATCTGCCGCTCCTGCGGCCGGACGGTGGAGGTCAGCCTGCCCTCGATCGAGCAGTTCGTCCGGGGCATGGCCGCCGAACACGGCTTCGCGAGCATCGACCACGAACTGGAGTTCTTCGGCACCTGCGCCGCCTGCGCCGGTCGCTGATCGAGACGGCCCACCGTCATCCCGGCGAACGCCGGGATCCCCGCACCGACGTCGCAGCCCAACGAACGAGATCCCGGGTCAAGCCCGGGATGACGGTGAGCCGGAGACCCCCGCACCAGCAGCCGAAGGGGGCTGCGGCTCGACCAGGGGCGGCACCAGGACGCCGCCGGCGGTCGGCTCGGCGACTCCGAAGGCAGCCAGCAGGACGGCCACCACCTGCTCGGTGCTGCCCGTCCCGGCCGAGCGCGGCTCGACGAAGTCGTGCATCCACTTCAATTCGCCGTCTATGCAGGCCTCACCGGCGTAGGCGGCGTGGGGGGCGAACACCCGCAGGCCGAAGTCCTTGGCGGCATCCTTGCGGATCGCGAAGTCGCCGGGATTGCTGACCAGCACCACCCGCTCGAGCGTGTGGCCGACGGGCATCGAATGGTCGAAGAGCGCCTCGGACAGGTACAGGTACGGCATGATCCCCGGCACCGGGAAGCCCGGATAGGCGTACGGGCTGCCGACGATCCTCTCCTTCACCCGCGGGTCCCACCACCAGTAGAAGCGGGGGACGATCCGCGGGAACCGCACCAGCAGCCGGATCAGCGGCATCGGCGCGCCGACCGGCGCCACCAGCGGTGCGGCGAGGACGAGGCGGGTCACCTCCGTCCGGGTCGCCGCGGCCCAGGCGGCGAGGGTGGCGCCGGCCGAAAGCCCGATCACCCAGACGGGATCCCCGAAACCTGCCGCGATATCGGTGCACGCCTGAACCTGTGCCACCAATTCCTGCGCGGTGAGCCGGGCGAGCTCGCGGTTCATCACGTCGGGCAGGCCGTGGTACGGCATTCTCGGCAGCAGGACGCGAAAACCCGCGTCCCGCAATTGTTCGCCCACCGCGACGAATTGGGACGGGGCATTCGTGAACCCGTGCCACAGCACGATGGTGGCCGTGGCCGGCCCGTCCGGTTCGAACAATCGTGATCGCGTGGCGTCCGGGACGGCCTCGTCCGCGGCGACGAGCGCGGCGTACCGGGCGAGCGCGGCCGCGCGGTCGGCCGCGGGATCCGCGGGGTCGGTCGGCACGGCGCGAAGAGGCAGCATTCGCCGGAACCAGGCCGGCCTCGGTGCGGGTACGGCAGTGGTCATGGCGGTTCCGATCTGTGGTCTGGCGCAGCCGCAGGCTAGCACCGGCCCACGCGCCCGCGGCAGGCTCCTTGACCAATACCTGAGGAAGTCCTTGGCCAGCGTTGGGAATTGCTCGCTATGCTCCTCAAGCGAGCCGAACAGCCCGCAAATCTTGTCCGCCAACAGAAAGGCAGAACGTGCCCGATTTCTGGGTCAACCTCGGCAGCATCCTGTGGTACACGCTGACCATCATCATCTTCATCTCCTACCTGTTCGCGCTGTTCGCGATCATCGGAGACCTGTTCCGTGACCGCCAGCTCAACGGCGGCCTGAAGGCCGTGTGGATCTTCTTCCTGGTCTTCTTCCCATTCATCACCGCGCTGGTCTACCTGATCGCCCGTGGCGGCGGCATGGCCGACCGCGCGGAGGCGCAGGTGAAGCAGTCCAAGGCCGCCACCGACGAGTACATCCGCTCGGTCGCCGGCAGCCCGTCCGACGAGATCGCCCGCGCGAAGGCGCTGCTCGACGCCGGCACCATCTCCGCCGAGGAGTACGCGACGCTGAAGGCCAAGGCGCTGTCCTGAGGAGCGAGCGCCAGCGAGGGTCACGAAGGGCCCTGTCCTGACCTGACTCCACCGAACGCCTCCGTTTCGGTCAAACACTCCAGCCCGGGCTGGGGCGGACGACCGGAACGGAGGCGTTCGGCAATTCTCCACGCCGCGCCTGACAGGACATTCGTACATACCCCATCCGGTATTAACGCCACCCCGGCTTTGCATAAATGCCCTTGTCAGCATGGGAGTCCGCGCCGTTGTACCCTGTCGGGGACAACCGTAGAAATACCCATCTGAAGGGCGTCCCATGGCCCGCGATATCACCGAATTGCCCGACCTCGCCGTCGAGGGCGGCCGGGTGGCTCCGATCCGATCCCGGATGCCGGTCTACGTCGACCTGCTGCCGCCGTGCAACAACGCGTGCCCGGCAGGCGAGAACATCCAGGAGTGGCTGCGCCTGGTCAAGGCCGGGGAGGAGGAGGCCGCCTGGCGCGAACTGGTGAAGAACAACCCGTTCCCCGCCATCC
>DAINOM010000082.1:0-14747 GCA_036735445.1 Propionicimonas sp. | reverse complement strand
TGGCAGATCAGCCACATCATCGGCCCGAAGCCGACCAGGAACAGGGCCGCGAAGGGCAATGCCACCCCGCCGGTCGGCGCGGCCAGCAGCAGCATGGGCGCCAGGACGGAAAGCCCCGGCCCCGCAAGCAGGATTGCGTTGGGCCCGAAGCGCCGCTGCAGGGTGGCGGCGGAGGCCGCGCCGGCGATCATCCCGGCGCCGTATCCTGCCTGTGCGAGGCCCAGGCGCGCCGGTTCGAGCCCGAGCGGCCCCAGGGCGAAGGGCACGATCGCCGCGAGCAGCGCGAAGAAGGCGAAGTTCCAGGCGAGCGCGCAGCCGAAGATCCCGCGCAGCAGGGGGTGGCCCAGGACGAAGCGGGCGCCTTCGGCAAGCTGGGCCCGGATCGGCGGGCGGGGCGGCGTCCGGCTGCCCGTCCACCGACACGGGTGGACCGGCGGGTCGGCTGGCGGCCCGGCGGCGCCGGGGCGGGGTGGCCGGCGTGGTCACCGCTGCGTCGGCAGGCTGATCGGTTTCGGGGTGTTCAGAATCGAGCACGATGCTCTCCTTCAGCGGCGGGGGCGCCGCAACATGGCTGCCCAGGGCAGCGAAGCTTGTCCGGTCGGCTGCCCAGCGCTGTCGCCCCCGCGGTCGACTCGCGTCGCGGTGAGGCCCCAGCGTCGAGACCGGCCTGTCACGCCGATCACGGCATCCGAGAGTCGGGGGTCTGGATGACTCCGACCTGCGCCAAGTATTCCACACTCGCCGGGAGCGGCCCAGCGACGGCGCGGCGTACCGGGCGCAAGACTTTCAGCCGCCGAGGGGATCGAGGATGCGCTCGCCGTCCCAGAAGCCGTGCTCGAGCCGGGTGAGGAGCGGCGGGTTGCCCGTCCGCAGCTCGGGTCGCAGCAGCTGCAGGGCCTGCACCACGTCGTCCGGCCGCACCAGCGGCTCGCCGATCGCGGACACGAGTTCGAGCCGGTCCCCCGCTGCGATCAGGGAGATCACCGCGCGGCGGACGTCGAAGCGGCGCAGGCCGGTCTTCGTCATCCGCTCCACCTCGACCTGCTCCGCGGCCAGCAGGTCGGCCACGGCTGCGGCGAGGGCTGCGGCGTCGGCGCCGTCCAGGACCATCTCCCACCGGGACGCGGTCAGGCGCTCGGCCAGCGCGCCGGGCGCCGCCGGCACCACGCGGACGATCACCAGTCCGTCCGGCATGGCCGCGTTGAGCTGGTCGCGCACCTCGTCCGGGTCGAGGACGGCGGCGAGGCCCAGTTCCAGGTACTCGGCCTCGGTGGCGGCACCGGTCGGCGCGGCGTTCGCGTAGCTGATCCGCGGATGCGGCGAGAAGCCGGACGAGAACGCCATCGGGATCTCCGCCCGGCGCAGCGCCCGCTCCAGCGCCCGGCTGAAGTCGCGGGACGAGGCGAACCGCGCCCGTCCCCGCTTGGCGTACTGGACGCGGAGTCGCTGCACCGGCGGCGCCTGCTGCTCTGGCTGTCGTCGAGGGCTCACGCGGACGAATCTAGGCCCCGCTCCCCGAGTTGTCAGAATCTCTGCCGCCCCCGACCGGCGGAGATTCTGACAACTCGGTGGGGGTGGCCGGACCTAGGCTGATCCGATGATCGTGGTACGAGCGGCCGAGCCGGACGAATACGCAGCGGTGGGCGAGCTGACCGCGCGGGCGTACCTGGCCGACGGCGCGATGCCGGACAGTGACCCCTATTACGACGTGCTGCGGGACGCGGCCGCACGGGCGGCCGACGCCGAGCTGTGGGTCGCGGCCGATGACGGCGACCTGCTCGGGACGGTCACCTGGTGTCCCCGCGGATCGTCGTACCGGGAGGTGGCCGGCGCGGACGAGGGCGAGTTCCGCACGCTGGCGGTGGCGCCGGAAGCCCGCGGCCGTGGCGTGGGTGAGCTGCTCGTCCAGGCCTGCGTCGAGCGCGCGGCGGCGGACGGTGCGGCCGCCGTGGTCATCTCGACGGCCGAGTGGATGTCGGCCGCGCACCGGCTGTACCGCCGGCTGGGCTTCGTGGCGGTTCCCGAGCGGGACTGGTCGCCGCGTCCGGACATCCGGCTGCGCGCCTTCGTCCGGCCGCTGCCCTGACCTCGGCCCCGGCCACCGGGACCGGTCGTCGGGTTCAGCCCGCCCTGAGCCCGGTCGAGGGGTCGAGGCGCGCTCGTCCGACGGATCCCGTGCGGTGTCAGCTGAGGCAGAACTCGTTGCCCTCCGGGTCGGCCATCGTGTACCAGCGCTGCGGGCCCTGGGACGCCTCGTGCAGGAACGTGGCGCCGCGGGCGAGCAGCGCGTCGCGGGTGGCGTCCAGCCCCTCGCCGGACGCGGGCAGCCGCAGGTCCAGGTGCATCCGGTTCTTGCCGGCCTTCGGCTCCGGGACGACCTGGAACAGCATCCGGCGGCAGGACGAGCCCTCGGGCGCGTCCGGTTGCCGGATCGCCGCGCCGGCGGCCCACCACAGCTGGCCGCGGTACTCCCTCGTGTCGGCGTCGCTGGCGTGACCGGCGGCGATCATCTGCCGGATGAACACCTCGTTGGTCGGCTCCACGTCCCAGCCGAGGGTCTCGGCCCACCATTCGGCGAGCACGTGCGGATCGGCGCAGTCGAGCGTGACCTGGAACTCCAGGGGCGTGGGCATGACGTCTCCTCTCATCGTGCGGTGGCTTCCGGAATACCCGGTGGCCGGGT
This sequence comes from Propionicimonas sp., assembly GCA_036735445.1. GTDB lineage: Bacteria > Actinomycetota > Actinomycetes > Propionibacteriales > Propionibacteriaceae > Propionicimonas. The sequence continues at coordinate 12,064 of DAINOM010000082.1, read as the reverse complement.
CCCGTACGCGGCCTCGTGCCAGTCGGCGTAGCCCGCGACAGCCGTGGGCAGGGTGGCGAAGATCCGGTCCTCTCCCACGGCCGCCACGAAACCGGCCGCGGCCAGCTGGTCGCTGACCTCCATCTTGACCCTCGCCATGGCGAACACGATGCCCGACTCGGCGAGCGTCCGTCGCAGCTGCTCGAGCGTGTCGACGGCGGTCAGGTCGACCTCGATGTTGGCCTCCGCGTTCAGCAGGAACCAGCGCGGTGTCGGGTGCGCGGCCCGGACGGCGGCCAGCGCGCGGGTGAGGAAGTCGTCGGCGTTGGCGAAGAACAGCGGGGAGTCGTAGCGGTACACGACCAGTCCGGGCACCTGCGTCGCCCGCGGGTAGTCCTCGACGTCGTGCATGCCGGCGATGCCGGGCACGTAGCCCAGCACCCCGTCGTGTGGGTGGGCGATCCGCCGGATCAGGTCGAGCAGCGACAGCCCGACCGCGATCCCGATGCCGTTGAGCAGGCCGGTGACCAGCACGGCGGCGAGGGTGATCAGCGCCAGCACCAGCTCGCTCAGCCGGAAGCCGGCGATCCGGCGCAGCTCGGCCACGTCGACCAGCCGCAGGCCTGCGTACACCACCACGCCGCCGAGGGCGGCCTGCGGGAAGCCGGCCAGCACCGGCGAGAACAGGAAGATCGACGCCACCACCATCGCGGCCGCGACCAGCGAGTGCAGCTGGGTGCGGCTGCCGGCGGTGTCCCCGATCACGGTGCGGCTCGCGGACGACGACACCGGGAAGCCGGCCAGGAAGCCGTTGGCGACGTTGGCCGCGCCCATCGCGAGGAGTTCCTGGGTGGCGTCCACCCGTTCGTCCCGCTTCGCGGCGAAAGCCCGTCCGGTGACGATCACGTCGCTGTAGCCGACCACCGCGATGCCAAGGGCGGCCAGCAGCAGCCGCAGGGTGTCGACGCCCTGCGGGTCGGGCACGGCCGGGACGGGAAGGTCGCGCGGCAGTGCGCCGATCACCTCGATGCCCTGGGACGCGAGCCCGCCCACCGCCACCACGGCCGCCGCGCCGAGCATCACGATCAGTGGCCCCGGCCAGGACGGCGCCCAGCGGTGGAGGGCGAACAGGGCGACCACCACACCGAGCCCGAGCAGGAGCGTCGGCAGGTGGACGGCGCCCACCTGGGCGACCAGGGAGGCGGTCTCGGCCCACGGCCCGTTGCCGGTGATCTGCAGGCCGGTGAGCGTGCCGTACTGGCTGACCACCATCAACAGGCCGATCCCGGCCATGTAGCCGATCAGCACGGGACGGGACAGCAGGTTCGCCACGAAACCGAGCCGGGCGAGCCACCCGACCACGCAGACCAGGCCGACCGCGATGGCGACCAGCGCCGCCACCTCGGCGCGCCGGGCGAGGCCGACCTCACCGACGAGTGCGGCGATCGCGGCCGCGGTCATCAGCGCCGTGGTGGACTCCGGCCCGATCGACAGTTGCCGGGAACTGCCGAGCAGCGCGTACACCGCCATCGGGGCGAGGACGGCCCACAGCCCGGCCACCGGCGGCAACCCCACGATCTCGGCGTACGCCATCACCTGCGGGACCAGGTAGGCGGCCACCGTCACCCCGGCGAGCAGGTCCCCACGCAGCCAGCGGCGGTCGTAGGAGAGCAGCACCGCCAGTCCCGGCGCCCAGCGGCGCCAGCCGACAGGTTCTTCGCCCATGCCAGAACGTTAGGGGACCGGCCCGGCCTGCGGGGTCAGGCGGGCTTCACCGACGCCAGCCACGGCGCGCGAACACCGAGGAGGCTCGTCCAGGCGGTGGTGGTCTTCGTCAGCGTGCTCGTCCGTCCGTCCGCCGCGGTCGCGGTGAGCGTCCTGACCAGCCCGCCCGGGTACGTGTCGGTGATCGCGATCGAGACCACCTTCTTCAGCCCGAAGATCTTGGCGGCCTTGGTCTGGCTGAGCGTCCGCTTCCAGGACAGGTAGGGGTTCTTCGGCGCGGCGGCGGAGTACGGGTCGGTGACCCCGGCGAGATAGCTCAGCGCGGGGGTGCCGAAGACGTCGGTGTTGGCGCCGGTGCCGGCACCGGTCGCGCTGCCGGTGGACGCGAAGTAGACGGTCTCGGCGAGCACCCCTGCCCCGGCCCAGACCACCTGCACGCGGTCGCCCTGGATCGTCGCGTCGACCGCGTCGAGCCACGGACGGTTGGCGGTCTTGCCCGCCTTCTTCCAGCCCGTGTAGTTCTGGCTGCGTTCGTCGTCGTAGACGTGGCAGTCGCAGTCGGGGCGTCCGGCGTTCTCGGGCTGCTGCGCGACCGGAAGGTGCGACAGGATCTGGTTGATCACGTAGGTGCGGGCGGCGATCACCTGCGCTCGCAGTGCCTCCGTCCCGCCGTTGTTCGCCCAGGATGCGGGCATCTCGTCGAGGCCGTAGAGGTAGTCGGTGTTCATCGCGACCTGGTTGACCACGTTGAGCCGCTTGCCGATGCTGGTCGCCTGCAGGGTGCCGGCGTGGTAGCTGCCCTGTGCGCCGGTCACGGTCGCCACGCCGGTCGTACCGATCACCAGGCGCGCCGCCGTGAGCGTCTTCTTCCCGATCTTCGCGGAGACCTTGGTTCCCTTGACCTTGAGGGTGGCCTTGCCGGCCTTGAAGCTGCCGAGGACCTTCCCCGTCCCGTCGGCGATGGTGAAGCGTCCGCTCTTGACGGTGAGGGTGGCCTTCGTCCGCTTGTCGGCGGACCCGAGAACCTGGACCTTGATCGTCCGCGGGTTGTTGTTGGCGGTCCCCACGCTCGTGCCCGGGTAGTAGAAGCCCAGGATCTGCTCGGCGGTGCTGCCCGTCCGCGCCAGTTGGTAGGCGCCGTACTGCGACATCCCGACGCCGTGCCCCTGCCCGGACCCGCGGATCACGAACGAGGACGGCACCTTGGCGGCCGCCGAGGCCGCAGGAGCACCGGACAGCGACAACAGCGGCGCCAGCAGCAGGGCAACGACGCCGGCGGTAACGCGAAGCAAGGGAGTCACCCGCCCAGCCTGCCACGCCTGCCGACGCCAAGTGGCGGGAAACGGGGACAGACCCCTTTTCCGCCACCCCCGGATATGGCGGAAAAGGGGTCTGTCCCCTTTTTCCGCCACTTTTTTCCGCCACTTCGTCAGCCGGCCTGGCGGCTCACCACCGTCAGGGGCAGGAGGGAGCGGCCGGTGGGGCCGATCTGGATCTCGGTGCCGAACTCGGGGCAGACGCCGCAGTCGTAGCAGCCGGACCAGCGGCAGTCCTCCACCTCCGCGCCGTACAGCGAGTCCTGGTAGTCCTGCCACAGCCAGTCCCGGTCGAGGCCGGCGTCGAGATGGTCCCAGGGGAGAATCTCCGAGCGGGGGCGTTCCCGCGTCGTGTACCAGGCGAGGTCGACGCCGAACGGCGCCAGCGCACGCTCCGCGGCTGCCGTCCACCGGTCGAAGGAGAAGTGCTCGCTCCAGCCGTCCAGGACGCCGCCGTCGCGCCACACCTGCTCGATCACCGCACCCACCCGGCGGTCGCCGCGGCTGAGCAGGCCTTCGATCTGGCCCGGCTTGCCGTCGTGGTAGCGCATCCCGATCGCCCGGCCGTAGCGCTTGTCGGCGCGAATCCGCTCGCGCAGCAGCCGCAGCCGGTTGTCGATCGTCTCCGCGCTCGCCTGCGCCACCCACTGAAACGGCGTGTGCGGCTTCGGCACGAACCCGCCGATGCTGATCGTGCACCGGATGTCCCGGGTGCCGGCGGCCTTCCGTCCGGCCTCGATCACGTGTGCGGCCATGTCGGCGATGCCCAGCACGTCCTCGTCGGTCTCGGTGGGCAGCCCGCACATGAAGTAGAGCTTCACCTGGCGCCAGCCCTGGCTGAACGCTGCGGTGATCGTGTTGATCAGGTCCTCTTCGCTGACCATCTTGTTGATCACCCTGCGCATCCGCTCCGAGCCGCCCTCGGGCGCGAACGTCAGCCCGGATCGGCGGCCGTTGCGGGACAGCTCGTTGGCCAGGTCGATGTTGAACGCGTCCACCCGGGTGCTGGGCAGCGACAGCGACACGAAGCTGCCGTCGTACCGGTCGGCCAGCTCCTTCGTGATCGGACCGATCTCGGAGTGGTCGGCGCTCGACAGGCTGAGCAGGCCCACCTCGTCCAGCCCGGTCGCGGCGATCCCGCCCTCGACCATCTTCCCGACGGTCTGGATGTTCCGCTCCCGCACCGGACGGGTGATCATGCCCGCCTGGCAGAACCGACAGCCGCGCGTACAGCCGCGGAAGATCTCCACCGAGTACCGCTCGTGGACGGTCTCGGCCAACGGCACGATCGGACGGGCCGGGTAGGGCCAGTCGTCGAGTTCCATCAGCGTGTGCTTGGCCGGCCGCTCGGGCACGCCCGGCTCGTTCGGACGGACGGACGCGATCGCGCCGTCGGCCGCATACGTCACGTCGTAGAACGCCGGGACGTACGCCACGCCGCTGATGGCCAGGCTCCGCAGCAGGCCGCGGCGGCCACCGGACCGTCCGGACGCCTTCCACCCGCGCACCAGCTCGGAGATCCTGAGTGCGGCCTCCTCGCCGTCACCGAGGACGGCCGCGTCGATGAAGTCGGCGATCGGCTCGGGGTTGAACGCCGCATGCCCACCGGCGATCACGATCGGCTCGTCCTCGCCTCGGTCGACGCTGTGCAGCGCGATCCCGGCGAGGTCGATCGCCTCCAGCAGATTGGTGTAGCCGAGCTCGGTGGAGAAGCTCACCCCGAGCAGGTCGAACGCCCGCACCGGCAGGTGGTGCTCCAGCGTGAACTGCGGGATCCCCCGGGCGCGCATCAACCGGGCCAGGTCCGGCCAGATCGAGTAGGTGCGCTCCGCCGCGATCCAGTCCCGCTCGTTGAGCAGCTCGTACAGGATCGCCAGGCCCTGGTTCGGCTGGCCCACCTCGTAGGCGTCCGGGTACATCAGCGCCCAGCGCACCTCGGCGGCGGCGAACTCCTTGCTCACCGAGTTCACCTCGCCACCGGTGTACTGCACGGGCTTGCTGACCTGCGCCAGCAGCGGCTCCAGGCGCGGGTAGAGCGAATCGGGCGTCGTCGTCATGGTCGAACCAGCGTAACCACCTCGTCGGTTCCCGCAGAAACCACGGGAGTCGGCAACATTCGCACCTCGGCGCATGGTGGACCGAGTCAGGAACCGTCCCCGGGGGTTTCGACAGGCTCAACCAGCGGTTCCGGGGCTCAACCGGCGGTGCTCGGGCTCAACCAGCGGTTTTGGGCGCGAGGTCAGTCGATGACCGGGTCGTGCGGTGCGGCGTTCTCGACGACGATGTCCGCGCGGTGGGCGGGATCACACGCCTGCATGTAGAGCAGCTGGCCCTGGTAGTAGCGGGCGTTGCGCGGATCCTCGGGATCGGGGGTGATCTTGTCCTCGCGCTCGGACAGCCGGTGGAAGGACTCCTCGAAGGGCACCTCGAGCCACACGGAGATGTCCCAGATCTTCTTCTGCCGACTCGAGCACAGCTCGTCCCGGTGGATGAACATGCCGTCGATGATCACCACGGCGTTGTCGGGGGCGATCCGCCACGGCGACTTGACCTCCGACTCCGAGCGCAGGTCGTAGGCGGCCGTGCGGTACCGTCCGGACCCGCCGTGGCCGAGCGGCTCCAGCACCTCGTCGGTGAACCGGTCGTAGTCGTAGCTGTCCTCGAAGTAGCCCTTCGCCGACGTGCGCCCCTGGGCGTAACGCCGGGACTGGGGGTTGAGGTAGTGGTCCATCGAGATCCGGATCACCTCGAGGCCCGACTCCTGCAGCAGCTCTGCGAGCTCGTTCGCGAAGGTGGTCTTGCCCGCGCCGTCGACGCCGTCCACGCCTACGAGGGTGCGCCCCACCCGGGGACGGATCCGGGCCCGGAGCCACTTGAGGGCACTGGCCGCGTCGAGCCGGTTCATCACGTCGTTGGTCATGTCACGCCTTTGTCAAGCGATCGTGTGCGTAGACGTCCAGAATACCCCGCCGGGCACGGACGGCTCCGGGGCGCCGGGGGCCGCGGAACGCGGCAGCTTCTGCCGCCGGGCCAGCCAGAGCATGCCCGCCATGACCGCGAGGGTGAACACGAGCTGGAACAGGATGGTCGCGTCCGCCGACTCCGGGCCGCGCTCGAAGGCCCCTTCCAGCCCCCCGAACGGCAGCGTCACCTCACTGATCAGGTTGTTGCACACGTGCAGCGCCACGGCCGCCTCGAGCCCCCCGGTGCGCCACACCAGGACCGAGCAGATCGCCCCGACCGCGAAGTAGTAGGTGTTCAGCCAGACGTTGTCGGCCGCGTGCAGCACCATGAACAGCAGGGACGACAGCACGCCGGCCACCACCAGTCCGAGCCGGCGGGCGCCGAACCAGGAGCCGATGCTGCGGGCGACGAGGCCGCGCAAGCCGTACTCCTCCCCCGCGGCCTGGAACGGCGTGGTGACCAGGATCGCCACGATCAGGAACACGGAGTCGGCGTTCCACCTCAGCTCCGGTACACCCGAGAGGACGATGTCCACGCCGAGGCCGAGCAGGAAGATGGGCGCAGCGATCAGGGCGAACCGGCCGAACAGCGACCAGCGGAAACCCCCGGTGATCGACGACATCCAGCGGGGCCGCTGCCCGAACACCGCCCACGCGGCGAGCCCGGCCAGCGGGATCGCCAGCGCGAGCGAGACGTTGTTGGCCGTGAAGCCCAGCGGGGTCATCAGCGCCTGGGCGACCTGGTTCACATCGCCGCTGTTGAGATCGCTCATCTGCACGCGACCGGTGGCGACGTCGACGCCCAGCGCCGTGCCCGACAGGACGAGATTGCCGATCAGCCATGCGGCGCCGAACATCAGCAGGGCAAGGACGGGCTTCCACCAGCGGAATCGGGGCGCACGGAAGAACTCGTGGTACTCCCGCTGGGCCACCGGCAGAGCGGACGGCCGCGCCGGCGGCTCGACGACCGGCGCCGGGTAGTACCCCTGACCGCCGTAGGTGGCCGGCGGACAGGGCCCCGGCGGCCACGGGTACGCTCCCTGAGCGGGCGGAGCGGGCGGATAAGGCCCCTGCGCGGGCGGGGCGGACGGGTCCTGCCGCCCCTCCGGCGGGACGGGACCGGGCGCGGTCAACCCAGGGTCGGGAACCACAGCGCGATCTCCCTTGCCGCGGATTCCGGCGAGTCGGACGCATGCACCAGGTTCTCCCGGTTCGACAGCGCGTAGTCGCCACGGATCGTGCCCGGCGCGGCGACCACGGAGTTCGTCACGCCGTTCATGCCACGGACCACGTCGACCGCGAACGGGCCCTCCAGCACCAGCGCCACCAGCGGTCCGCTGATGAAGTACTCGCGCAGCGGCGGGTACCAGGGCTGCTCGACGTGGTCGGCGTAGTGCCGGTCGGCCATCGCGCCGTCGACGTGGCGGTGCTCCAGGGCGACGATGTCGAGGCCCCTGGCCTCGTAACGGGCGAGGATGGTGCCCGCCAGGCGGCGGCGCACCGCGTCCGGCTTGAGCAGGACGAGCGTCCGTTGCAGATCGGTCATGGCTGGCACCCTACCGTCCGCCACTGTCACGCCGGCGGCCGGGCGGGCGGGGTGCGCTCGATCCGGCGGCCGAACACGAAGCAGACCACCCAGAGCAGCGCGAACATGCCACCCACGGCGTACATCATCGGCGTCGCGAGCCCCAGCGCGACCGCCGCCACCTGGGTCAGCCAGCCCAGCGGGTAGCCGGGCGGACGGCGCAGCAGCGCGGCGGCGAGCAGTGCCAGGACGGCGGCCCCGATGCCCAGGCCGAAGGCGGTCGCGACCGGGATGTTCGAGACCTGGATCATGCCGGCGATGGCCAGCCCGAACACGATCGCCTCGAAGGCGAGGATGCTCAGCATCACCCGTCCCATCGGGTTGGTCGGTACCAGCCTCACTGCTCCTCCGTCCCGTGCACCAGCAACGCGCGCGCCTCGCCGGCCGCGTACACCGAGCCGGCGACGAGCACGCCGGCGCCCGGTCCGGCCTCGTCCGCCAGCCGGACCGCCTCCTCGATCGCCTCGGCCATCGTCGGCGCCACCCGGACCCGGTCGGCGCCGAACACCTCAGCCGCCCGCTCCCCCAGCTCGGCCGCGGAGAGTGCGCGGGTCGTGGAGGCGATCGACGTGCACACCACGGTGGCCATCTCCTCGGCGAAGATCGACAGCACGCCGGCCACGTCCTTGTCGGCCATCATCGCGACCACCCCGATCAGCGGGGTGAACCCGAATGCCTCGGTGATGCCGTCCACGGTGGCCCGCGCGCCGTGCGGGTTGTGGCAGGTGTCGAGCACCAAGGTCGGCGAGCGGCGGACGACCTCCAGCCGCGCCGGCGCCCGCACGTGCTCCAGTCCCTCGGCGATCACCTCTGCCGGCAGCGGCTTGCCGCCGAGGAAGGCCTCGGCCGCCGCGACCGCGAGCGCGGCGTTGCGGGCCATGTGCGCCCCGAACAGCGGCAGGACGAGGTCCCCCAGCGGTCCCTCCGCGGTCTCCACCCGGATCACCTGGCCACCCACGGCCGGCTGCCGGTCGATCAGGCCGAACTCCATGCCCTCCCTGCGCACCTCCGCCCCGACCTCGGCGCAGCGGGCGAGCAGCACCCGCGCGGCGTCCGGCTGCTGCGCGGCGAGCACGGCCCGGCTGCCGGCCTTGATGATGCCGGCCTTCTCCGCGGCGATCTCGGTGACGGTACGGCCGAGGATGTGGGTGTGGTCGAGGTCGATCGGGCAGACCACCGCGACCTGGGCGTCGGCGACGTTGGTGGCATCCCAGCGTCCGCCGAGCCCCACCTCGACCACGGCGACGTCCACCGGGGCGTCGGCGAAGGCGGCGTAGGCGAGGACCGTCATCACCTCGAAGAAGGTCATCGCCACGCCGTCGATCAGCTGGGCGTCCACCAGTTCGACCAGTGGCTGCACCTGCTCGACCAGCTCGTCGAACCGCTCGGCGCTGATCGGCTCGCCGTCGATGCTGATCCGCTCGGTGAGGTCGACGAGGTGCGGGCTGGCGTACCGGCCGACGCGCAGTCCGAGCGAGCGCAGCAGCGAGTCGATCATCAGCGCCGTGCTGCCCTTGCCGTTGGTGCCGGAGATGAGGATCACCGGGCAGGCGCGCTCCGGGGAGCCGAGCAGATCGCACAGGGCCTGCACGCGGGCGAGGCTCGGCGCCACGCGGTGCTCGGGCCAGCGGGCCTGGAGGTCGGCGACGATCTGGGCGTGGTTTCTGGGCATGGTGCGCCCAGCCTAGAGCTTCGCCCGGACGGCGACGCCGCCGCGGGGGTGAACGGTGTCCTCGGTATACTGACGCGGTGCCCGACTCCGCAGCCGCATCGCCGTCCCGGCAGCGCTTCGGCGGGCTCAGGGAGCGCTGGCCTCAGTGGCTGACCCTGCTCGCCCGGCTGGTGCTCGGCGGCACGCTGCTCGTCGCCGGTCTGCTCAAGGTGACCCGGCTGGACGCGTCCGTGCAGTCGGTGCGGCTGTACCAGCTGCTGCCGTGGGAGGCCACGGCGTTCGTCGGGTCGGCCCTGCCGATCATCGAGGTCGCGGTCGGCCTGCTGCTGATCACCGGCACCTTCACCCGGCTCTCGGCCGTGATCGGCTCGCTGCTCATGCTGGCCTTCATCATCGGCATTGCCTCGGTGTGGGCGCGCGGCATCTCGATCGACTGCGGCTGCTTCGGCGGCGGCGGTGAGGTCGAGGCCGGCGAGACCCAGTACCCGCTCGAGATCGCCCGCGACGTCGGCCTGCTGCTCGCCGGAGCGTGGACCGTGTGGCGGCCCCGTTCACCCTTCGCCGTCGACAACTGGCTGTTCGCCCCGATCAGCCCGGCGGAACCAGACCCCAATCCCGTCCAGGACAAGGAGCCGGCCCGATGACCCAGAACAACCGCGAACGGTTGCGCCAGGCCCAGGCGGCCGCGGCGAAGCAGCAGCGGCTCACCCGGATCATCGGGGTCGGTGCGGCACTCCTCGTGCTCGTCGTGGTCGGCGTGTTCGTCGGGGTGATGCTGCAGAACCAGGGCAAGGTCGCCGACTCCTCGACGGTCACCCCGCCGAACGCGACCCCGGACGGCAAGGCCATCGTGGTCAGCCCCGGCACGGCGAAGGCCGGCGCGCCCGTGGTCGAGCTCTTCTTCGACTACCAGTGCCCGGTCTGCAAGCAGTTCGAGCAGTACTTCGGCAGCGCGCTGACCTCGCTGGCCGCGTCCGGCGACATCGACCTGCGGTACCGGACGATGACCTTCCTGGACGCCAACCTCGGCAACGACTCCTCCGTCAAGGCGGGCGTGGCCGCGACCTGCTCCGACGTGGCCGGCAAGTACGCCGAGTTCCACATCAGCATCTTCGAGAACCAGCCCGCCACCGAGGGAGCCGGCTACGACGAGACGGCGCTGCGCAACACGATCCCCACCAAGGTCGGCATCACCGGCGACGCGCTGACCAGCTTCCAGTCGTGCTACGACAAGCAGGCGACGAAGGCGTTCGTGAACACGTCCAACGAGCTCGGCCAGCAGGACATGCTGTCGATCAACAAGAAGGTCGCCACCCCGACCATCCACGTCAACGGCAAGGACCTGCCGCTGAGCGACATCGCCAACGCGGATCCCACGCAGCTGCTCGACCTGATCAAGCAGCGCGCCTGAGGCTTGGCTAGTCTCGTCCCCATGCCCGGAGAGAGCCAGCGCCAGCGGCTGCGCGAAGCACAGTTGGCGAACCAGCGGTCGGCGCGACTGCGCCGGATCATCCTCGTCGGCTCGATCGTGCTGGCGGTGGTCCTGGTCGGGGTGATGGCGGTGGTGCTCGTCCAGCAGTCGCAGACCGCGGGCCAGGGTCCGTCCGCGTCCGCCTCTGCGTCCGGGGACGTGCCCTACCCGCCGAACGCCACGGCCGACAAGGACGGCATCGTCGTCCTGGCCAGTCCCGGCAAGCCCGTGGTCGGGGTGTACTCCGACTACCAGTGCGGCTCCTGCCTGCAGTTCGACCAGAGCTTCGGGACGGCGCTGAACCTGCTCGGCCAGACCCACGAGATCGAGCTGGTGCACCACACGCGGGTGTTCCTCGACCGGGGCGACGCCACCGGGCTGTCGCACCGGGCGGCGCTGGCCGCGGCCTGCGCGGACGTCGTGGGCGTCTACGCCCCGTACGACACCGCGATCTGGGAGGCCGCGCCCCAGGGCCCGTACACCGACCAGCTGTTCCTGGAGACCATCCCGGCCAAGGTGGGCATCGTGGACGCCGACCTCACCGCGTTCCGGTCCTGCTACGCCAACCAGAACCTCGCGCCGTTCGTGACCCGGGTCGAGGAGCGGGCGCTGCAGGCCGGCTTCACCGAGGCCCCCGTGATCACGGTCAACGGCAAGCGGATCCCGAACACCGCGTTCGTCGGCAAGTCCGGCGCCGACCTCAAGCAGATCATCGAGGACGCGGCGAAGGGCTGACCGGACCCGACCCCATCCGCCGAGTTGTCAGACTCTCACCCGGCTAGAGCGCGCGGAGGTTCTGACAGGTCGGCGGGGGTGGCGGATTCTGAACTCGCCGCTCGCGCTCACTACGATGCACCCCATGACTGAACAGCCCCTGACCGCCATGCCTGCAGCCACGCCCGCCGCGGGCGGCGTACCCGAGCGCCCGGCGCTGGAGGGGCTGGAGGCGAAGTGGTCGGCGGCCTGGCGCGACCAGGACACCTACGCGTTCGTGCGGCCGGCGAGCCGCGCGCAGGTGTTCAGCATCGACACCCCGCCGCCGACGGTGTCCGGCTCGCTGCACGTGGGCCACGTGTTCAGCTTCACCCACACCGACCTGATCGCCCGCTACCAGCGGATGCGCGGCAAGCACGTGTTCTACCCGATGGGCTGGGACGACAACGGCCTGCCGACCGAGCGCCGCGTCCAGAACTACTACGGCGTGCGCTGCGACCCGTCCCTGCCCTACGACCCGGACTTCACCCCGCCGGAGAAGCCGGACCCGAAGCGCCAGGTGCCGATCAGCCGGCGCAACTTCATCGAGCTGTGCCACGAACTCACCGCCGTGGACGAGCAGGCGTTCGAGAACCTGTG